>NZOF01000071.1 GCA_002695185.1 Erythrobacter sp. | reverse complement strand
GGCGGCCATCGCCTCGCTCTTGTAGGTCTTTGCCTTAGCCTTGCTCATCGTCTTTCACCTCGACCAATCGGCCTGCTTCAATTTCCGTTTCGATCTGGTCATCGCCCAGCTCCAGCATGATGCTGGCAGCCTTGCGATAGACCTTCAGTTCCGCTGCACTCAGGTTCGCCTTGTCGCTCTTGGCAAAGGCAAACACGAATATGGCCCGCTCGCCCGAGCGGAAGATCAGGATCGAGCGATAGCCGCCCGATTTGCCTCCGCCCTGGCGCGCGATGCGTTGCTTGATAAGGCCGTTGCCAAGATCGGCATCGATCAGGCCGGATTCGGCCCGATGCACGGCATCAGTAAGCGAGGCATCGCTGATCTTTTCCTTTGCCGCGAACTTGGCGAACCAGCGGTTGGCGTAGATGGGGATGCGCGGGTTCTCAGTCATGCAGCAACGGCTCACTATCATACTTAGTGTTATGGCTCAATGAATTTGAGCCGCTCATATTTTGCTCGATCAGGTCGCCGATGCGCTGTGCTGCTTCGATCACATGCCCATCGTCAAGATGAGCATAGCGGGTCGTGGTCCGAACATCGGCATGGCCAAGCAACTTGCCGATCATCGGCAGGGTTTCGGAATGGGCGGCGGCATGGCTGGCAAAGCTGTGCCGCAGATCGTGGATGCGGACGCCAGGAAGGCCAGCTTCGTCACGCAACTTGCTCCACAAATTGCCGATATCGGTGATTGGGCGCTGGGTGGCCGGGTTCCAGAACACATAACGCTGCTTATCACGGCGCGGCAGCGCGTGGAGGATGGTTGCAGCTGCTTCGGCCAGCCAGACCGTGCGCGGGCCGGTCTTGCTGTCAGTCAACTCTCCTAGGCCGCCGCACTTGCCAATCACATGGAGCCTGAGGCTGCCGGGTTCCTCGGCGACGATTCCCCGCAGGGTCAGCGCGTTCATTGCCCAACTCCGATCAGGCGAGCGATGGAGCCAGATACGCGCTCGGCGGCATCGGCGAACACCGGCAAGGTGTGGTTGAACACACCGGGCCGCTCGACAAAGCTGTCACGCCAGAACAGGATGTCGCCCTTCGCCAGTTCGTCGATGCGCCGGTCGCCGAATGCGCCAAGGATTTCCTTGAAGATGGCGCTCTCGTTGCGCTTGCGGGTCGATGGTTTCCAGTGTCGCGAATAGTCAGCCCAGAAGCGTTCGGCGTAGTCGCGTAGCAAGGGCGCGTCGCTCTTCTGCGCAGCTCGGGCCTTCTTGCGCGTTGGCAGGCCGTCCAGCGCCACCTCCGCCAGTTTCGCCCGCGCGAGGCAGCGGGCCGTTGCGGGCGAGATGTCGCGGGAGGTTCCCAGCCACACCCGCCGTAGCTTGCCGCGCTGACGGAACAGCACAAACCATGTCCGCCTGCCGCCGGGATTTACTCGCAGGCCAAAGCCCGGCAGGTCGATGTCCCAATACTCCCGAATGCGCTTGCCGGGTTTGCGCCGAACGATATTGCCGTTGAGCCTAACCCGATTGCTCGGCTTCGCCTTTTCATCGCTCCCGCGCCCTGCACCGGATTGAGCAGGAAGATGATTCGTGGCTCCATTCGCTGGTAGCAGATGGCCATTTGCTTGCATTGACTTGCTCCTCTTTGTAGAGGAACAACTTCGCGTAACCTATTGCTTAACAATCTCTTTCTGCCGCATGGCGGCGTCCGGTGTGCCTCAGGCCGCGGCGTCCGCCTGATCGAGAAAGGCCCGGCTCGCCCCCAGCAAGTTGGCGACGAAATTCGAGCTCGTCGAGACAACGGATTCCAAGTCTACTTCGTTGAGATCCTCACCCCTTATCCGGAAGCTGGCAACGATCTGCACACCGACGTTCGGGAACGGCTCAGGGCCTTCCCAAAAGCGGAAGCTGTCCTGCGCCGCAAAGTGCCCTGCTGGTATCTGCTCGATCCTGTGGTTCGGGGCAAACCACTGGACAGCATGGGCGCCAGCCATGCCCGGCCGCAGCTCCCAGTGCTTGGCCTCATTGGAGAGCTGCTTGATCGTTTGCAGATAGGGCAGATACAGGCGGTGCTGCTCGCGGGCAGCGGTGAACAGGTCGCTCCAGCCTGCCCCGACAAACTCGGCCGCCCCCGTGATACGCTCGGCATATTGCGTGTCGTCCACCGTGATAGGAAAATAGAGCCTGCCCGCTTTGCCGGTGTTCGCCTGGCGCCGCGCCGCGGCCGCGATATGGTCCAGCGCGTGAACGAGATTATTGGCGATGTCGGCGACGATCGGCTTCGTCCTTCGCAGGATCGCGCGGTCGAGGACGAGTTCGGCGCCATGCGTAGCGCCGTCCGGAAGCATCGTCCGCCGTACATTCCACAACAGATTCTCGCCGAAACCGACGAGCGCGTTGAACGCGCGCCGATGCGCCTGCGCGCGATCATGCAGCAACTCGGCATCATCAAGAAGATCGACGGCTACCATGCAGAAGAGTTAGCCGTCTCGGCACCCACGCCCAAGCCAAATGACGAAAGGCCTGCCGCCGAATTTGCTAAAGTCGTTCGAGGGTATCGCTTAGCAGAACACCGGCATTGGGCCACCTTGTCCCGCTTTCGTTCTCCGCAGCCTCCGCAAACGGCCAATGCCCGCGCCGCTCGCTTCTGCTATTCAGCATGAGTATTCGGGGGAACGGGGGGAATCGCGAATGAAAGTTAGACGGCTTACGATCTCGAACTTCCGAGGTGTGGCACACGGTGTTGTCCACTTGACCGGACACACGCTCCTTGTCGGCAGCAACAATGTCGGCAAGTCCACCGTCTGCGAAGCGCTGGACCTCGTTCTCGGCCCCGAGCGGCTCTACCGCCGCCCAGTCGTCGACGAACATGATTTCTACTGCGGTCGGTATCTTGATGATGACAAGAACCCGATCGAGATCCGCATCGAAGCTGTGCTCACAGACCTTTCCGCCGAAGCCGAACTGCGCTTTCACCGCCACTTGCGGCGCTGGGACGACACGACCCGCGAATTCGCTGATCAGGGCGCCGGCGGCCCTAGCGATGGCGACGGCTCCCAGAAACGCTGGGCGCTGCCCGTGGTGTTCATCGGACGCTATGACAAGGCCGAGGACGACTTCATCGGCAACACTTTCTTCGATCACCCGATCGAACCACTCGAGGATGATGAGGCCGAAGAGCTAGCGCTCGGTGCGGGCCGGCGATTGTTCGGCCGCGATCACAAACGCCTTTGCGGCTTCGTCTTTTTGCGGACACTGCGCACGGGCTCACGCGCCCTTAGCCTCCAGCGAGGATCGCTCCTCGATACGGTCTTGCGGCTTGGCGGCACGGGCCTGGCCGACATGTGGCAAGACACGCTCGACCGACTGCAAGGCTTGACGCCGCCGATCGGCGAGGTGCCCCAGCTCAAGCAAATTCGGACGGACATCAGGGACCGGATGGCTCGGTTCGTCAGCTTGGCGCCGGGCGACGACGCGACCGCCTTCTTTGCTTCGGATCTTACCCGTGAGAACCTGCGCGAAGTGGTCCGGCTGTTCATTGCGGCCGATCCGGTTGGCCACGGGCTCCCCTTCGCCCGGCTCGGCACCGGCTCGATCAATCTCCTCGTTTTCGCGCTCCTGACAGTAATCGCCGAACTCAAGGAGAAGCAGTCAGTTATATTCGCGATGGAGGAGCCTGAAATTGCGCTCCCGCCCCATACTCAGCGCCGGGTCAGCCGGTTCGTCCTATCGGAGATGGGGCAGGCGATCGTCACGTCCCACTCTCCATACGTCATCGAGCAATTCGAACCCGAGGACATCGTCATCCTCTCGCGGATGCAGGACGGCCAACTCGATGGCGCCCCCATAGACCTTGGCGATTTTAAGACTAAGAGTTTCAAGACCGCCCGCCGACAGTTCGCCGAGGCGATCCTCGGCCGAGCCGTTCTGGTCGTCGAGGGCGCATCGGAGGCGGCGCTGTTCCCCGAGGCATCGACAGTGCTCGAAAAGTCCCTCGGCTCTGATTCCTATATGCACCTCGACTTCGCCGGCATTAGCCTGTTCAACGCCGAGAGCGAGACATCGGTGCCAAAGTACGGGCCTGTCTTCAAGGCACTGAACAAGCCGGCCTTCGCCTTTTATGATGAGCCCAACAAGCCTGCTACGCCCGAGGCGACGGCCAAGCTCGCCGACTATGTCGCGCATTGGCAATCGCCCGCCAAGGGCGTCGAAGCGCTGCTGATCACCGAGACGGCGCCGGCTGTGCATCGCCGCTTCCTCGAAGCGGCGGAGTCTCGTAACGACTATCCGACCCATTGCGGCGCGTATGACGCGCTGCTCGATGACGACGCGACTGCCACCGCTCTCGCCTTGGCAGTGCTGAAGGCCCGTAAGGGCGACGCCTATGGCTACACGGCACTCTTCATCCGGCAATGTCAGTCGGCCGACGAGCTTCCTGGCACGATCAAGAAGGTGCTGCTCGAACTCGATGCGAAGTTGAAGCCTCCGCCTTCGGATGATGACGATCCGCTCGGAGACCTGCTCTGAACATCGAGCTCGATCAGAAGCGCCAAGATATCCTCGCCGCCGATGGGCACCTCTTGGTCACCGGAGGGCCGGGTTCGGGCAAGACGACGATTGCGCTCCTCAAAGCCCAAAAGGTTATCCCGACGATGAAGCCGGGACGGGAGATCTTGTTCCTCAGCTTCTCGCGTGCGGCAGTGAAACAGGTGCTCACTCGCTGCAAAACGATACTCAGCCGGGATGAGCGACGGCTCATCGAGGTGCAGACCTATCATTCCTTTTGCCTTGAAGCGCTGAGGACGCACGCGCGCCTGCTCAACGGCCAGCCCGCGCGTATCGCCTATCCCGACAAGGAGCGGATCGAACGAGCGGAGTTCGAGGGCGACTGGCCCGGGGAACTGGCGCGGCGGGCGAGAGAAAGCGGTATTTTCGCGTTCGACCAGTTTGCGGGGGCCACCGCCGAGATCGTCGAGGGTTGCACCGCGGTCCGCGAACTCCTCGGTCGCAAATACCCAATGATCATCGTCGATGAATTCCAGGACACGGACGACGACCAGTGGCGGATCGTAGCGGCCCTTTCGGCCGTTACGACGATCTTCTGCCTCGCCGATCCGGACCAAAGCATCTTCCAATACGACCCGAAGGTCGATCCGCTCAGACTGAAGAAGGCATCGGATTTTCTCCATCCGAAAGTGGTCGACCTCGCGGGTGACAATCATCGCAGCCCTCACGGTGGCATACTGCAGTTCGCCGATGCAGTGCTGAAGAACACGTCTTTGCCGTCCCCCTGCGGCGAGGTCACCCAGCATGGCTATCCGCCTGGCCAGTTCGAACCCACCGTCCATGCTGCCGTAATCTGGATGTTCAGCCAACTCGCAAAGGCCGGGGTCGAAAATCCGACTATTGGCGTGCTTACCCGCAGCAACCAGGTCGTATCGGAGATCTCGTCCATCCTCTGGAAGGAGCACACCTACAAGACGCAAGTACTCAAGCCCGTTTCGCATGATGTCGTTTGGGATGCGGAACTGTCGGCTGCCTCAGCCTTGGTATTGGCCGCCATGCTCGAGTGGCCACGCCTCAATCTAACCGATGCCAAAGCGCACACGTTGGGCATGGTGGCAGCCTACTATCGGCTCAAAGCCGCTACCGACGGCACGAAATCGGCGAAGAATCTCGCACGGCAGTTTAGCGAAGCGGTCGGTGCGGTAACGGCCGGCGGAAAGATCAGGATCAAGGCTGCCCGAGAGGTGGCGGACGCGGTGGCTGCTGGTATCGAACTGGTTGGCGATCCCGTTACGGACTGGCGATCAACAGTCCGCGCCATGGGGCAAGTGCCGGCCCTTGCCGAGATTCAGCGCCAGGTTCGGCTCGTCCGCCTGTTCCGTGCGACCGACGCGCTTGGCCAGGGCCTTGCCGATTCCTGGATCGCGACCGGCGGGTATCTTGGCGCGCCCTTACTCGTGAAGAAGGTGCTCGATCAGGAGCGTCTCATCTCCGCGGAGCAGGATCCACAAGGCGTTCTCGTGATGAACATACACAAATCTAAGGGCAAAGAGTTCGATGGCATCATCCTGGTCGAGGGCGCTTTCAAATCATTCTTCTTTGATGAGCGCACCGAGAAGGCTCCGTATCCTCAGAGTCGAAGGCTCTTGCGTGTCGCGATTACCCGAGCCCGCCGACGGGTCGCCATTGTGCGCCCAAGCAAATGCAGGCCGTTATGTGACGGGTGATGGTTGTTCGGCAGCGCAACGGTCTGGGTTACTCATCTGAAAGGCGTGGAATGTGAGTGGTACGCAGACAATCTTCTGGTCATGGCAAAGCGACCGCGACGAGCGGGTCACACGCCACCTCATCCGCGAGGCCCTGGTTCGGGCGCTCGAACGGCTAGCCGGCGACGCCGACATCGAAGACAGGCTCGAAATCGACCACGACACGCGCGGACTTCCTGGCTCGCCTGACATCGTCACGTCCATTCTCGCCAAAATCGACGCGGCGGCCGTTTTCGTGGGCGACGTCACGCCGATCGCCGTCTCGGACAGCGGTAAGCATGTCGCCAATCCCAACGTGCTGATCGAGCTCGGCTACGCCAAAAAGGCACTCAGCGTCGATCGGGTCATCACGGTCTGGAACACCGCCTTCACGAGCAGCCGCTTCGAGGATTTACCGTTCGACCTGCGCGGGCGGCGCGGTCCCATCACTTACGCCCTGGAAGCCGGCGCGAGTCGCAAGGAGCTTGCCGCGGTGCGCACTGTCCTTGTCGACGAGTTCGTCAGGCGCATCGGCGGCTGTCTCGACAGCCTTCCCGCACCGACGGCTTCCGGGCCGGCCTGGCAGCCTGCTGCCGAGAACGATCCATCGCTTTGGGTGGAACCTGGCGTCGAGATGCGGGTGAACGAGGACTATGGCTCGGGGGTCAAAGTCTGGGGACAGGGCGGCCGCTGGTATGTCCGTGTCCTGCCCACCAGCTTCGATCCCGCGGCGCTCGACGGCGGCGCGCATGGCCCCTTTATCGCCGGCTACGGCGGCTTCAGTTGGGGCCGCACGACCGGCGGCGTGCTGACCTACAGCGGCAGCGTGCGAAGCGACAGCGGACCCGACCTGGACGGTGCCAGCATGTGGTTTCGCACCACCGGCGAGATCTGGATTGCGCAGACTGGCGTTGCGACAGAATGGCGGGGTCGCCCCTGCTTCTATGGCGATCACGTTCCAGAGAAGTGGGCCGATCTATTGTTCAGTGCGCTCAAGCGCCTCTCCGACAATGGCGGCATTGGTCCATTTCGAGCCAGGCTCGGCGTCACCGGACTTGCCGGCCTGTTTTGGCCGGAAGACAATCGCTTCGGTGGGGAGCCACCCGCGGCGCTCGAGCCGGCCGTTGAGGTGGAGTTCGAGGTCACTGGCCACGATCCGAAGTCCTTGCGTACTGGTTTGGTGGCGGCGTGGACCAACATGAGGCGCGTATTCGGCCTTCCGCCCCCGCGCGACGATTTTGTCGAGGACGCGATTAGCAAAGCCACCCGGTAACTGCCGCCTCAGGCCGCGAGCGGCAGTGCATCGTCGTCTCGACTGGCGCCGACAGCATTTTTCAGGAAGCGCGCGAGCGCGGCCTTCCGGGAATCGCGATCGACGGCATAGCCGGTCTGTTTGAACTCGATTCCATCGAGAAGCCCCTGAATGTAACCCGAAATGGTATCGGCTGCCATAACCAGGGCTGTGTCGAGGGTGTGGATGTATTTGCTCGTCGTCGAGCCCTTCGAGTGGCCGACCAGCGCGGCGATAGTGACTTCCGTGAAGCCGAGATCGTTGCCGATGCTGGCGAAGCTGTGGCGCAGAACATGCGGCGTGATACCTTCCAGCTCGCTGCCT
>NZOF01000070.1 GCA_002695185.1 Erythrobacter sp. | reverse complement strand
GCAGCTTCGAGTAGGGGCTGCATTTTGATGGCGTGGAGGGGGACTGACCTCGCACCTTGCTGCGATTGAGCCCTGAAGCGCAGTTCGCCGTCCATGAGAATTGCGCTGATGATTGTCGGGACGAAGTGCCGGCCGATCCTGCCACTGGCTGGTGTTTGCCATCGGGCGATGCGGATGGTTTCGCCGTTGTCATTGTATGCGTGGTGCCGGATCAGCCGATTGAACTCCGGGATCTCCGGAAGCACCTTGCCGAGCGTGTCGACCAGTGTCTTATGCGCTGCTAGCGGTTGGTAGGCGGCTGGTTCCCATCTCTCGATATGGTCGATGATGACATGACCCTGGATGAAGTCGCCATCGAGTATGATTTCGTCATTTTTCGCGGGTGTCCAGTTGACGGCCTTGTAGATGCGATTGACTGCGTCCTTGATCGTGGATCTGGTCTCGTAGCTGTAGGTTTTGCCGTCGGCTTCCAATTGACCCCTGATGCCAAGGCTATTGGTCAATTCATGGCGCACGAGGCGCGCGCGTACGCATGCTTTGTACGTCACGATATCAACTCCTGTTGTGAAACGAAAAAGGCCCGGCTTTGCGGCCGGGCCTTTCAGGGGATCATTTTTTGCAGTGCTCAGGCTGCTTCGACGTTCAGCCATGGAGCAAAGAGAGCAAGTTCCAGCGATAGCGGTAGCCACGATGCAGGATGGATGTCGATGGCATCTCCTCCATCCTCGAGCCTGATGAAGGGCGGTGTCCCTTCGTTAAAGGAGAGAATGACCGAGCCGGAAAGGGGTTCTTGGGCAGGCTCCGAGCGTGGGAGACTGATGGCGCGGTCGAGAAATGCCTTGACGATATCGACGTCGAAGCGGGCGAGCGCGATGCCATTCGGTGTGGCCGTCGTCGTAATCTTGAGCTTGGATCCGACCTGCTCGAGGTCGATCTCATAGCCAAGTCCGTCGATAATCGTCTTCTTGTTCTTGGGCACGTGTCAATTTCCGCCTTTGGCGATTGCCTGATTGCGTCAGAAGCCGAGTTCCTCTGCCATGCTTTTCAAGGCTACCTCATCGGCCTTTTCATCAGGCTGTGAGGGCAAAATCCTGTCGGCATCGGCAAGGGCGTTGGCCGCGATCGCTTGCTCGGCATGAAGCCTGGCAATTTCAGGGTCGCGGGAGATCTCATCATTGGCCAAGGCTTCCAGTTCTTCGCTGCACTGTCCAAGCTCGGTGAGCTCGCGCTGACGCCTGGAAGCCATGGCCTTTTCCTTCTAAATGCTATCCCATCTGGGCGTAGACATCGTCGGTCCTGCCAAAATCCATGGAGGCCATCACGACGTTCTCGGCGAAAGGAAAGTGTTCCTCGGTGATGAGATCCCCGACAAAGGCGGACATGGTGTCCATCCATTCTCCGTCTATCTCGATCTCGTAGTGAACCGTGTCGTCGTCGTATTCGACGGCACGCATGGGATATTCCCAGCATTCGCCGTCGATCTCGAACTTGACGTCGACTTCGGATCGGTTCTCTCGCTCAAAGGTGACGATGCAGACTTGATTGAGCAGTGATGTGCTGAAGCAGTTCGTGATGAGCGCGTCGAAAAGATCGACTTTGGATCCCCGCGCATTCTTCGCGGCCCAGCCGACGATGTCGAGACCGTCGTCGGAGTTGCGGACCCGGGGGTAGATACCGAACTTGCAATAAGTGACACCGAAGATCGAAACCTGGACCTCGGCATGCGTGTCTAAAATATGGGGCATGAAATTATCCCTTTCTGATCCTGGATAGGTTGTAGGAAGGGATTATCGTTTTTGCCAAGTTTGAGGATGAAGGGCCTATTGGCACAGCGTCGCTGCTGCGATGACAAGTGGCTCCATAAGAGGTGATTTGGCTGTGGTGTCGGCAGATTGAAGGCCGATGGCCTTATCAATTTCAGGACCGAGAGCTTCAGGGGTGAGGTTCGTGCAGCCTGAAAATTCGCCGGACCATTTCAAGGCCTCGACCGTGATGGTCAGATATGCGGTTCGCCCGTCGCTTGTGAGATTTTGGAAGGTACCGATCGAAACGGGAACCTCTGTAAATGCAGGTTGCATGAGCTGACCCAAGGGGGTTTCTGGCTGTTGAGCGCTTGCCGCGGAAGAAAAGAAGGCGGCGAGCGCTGCAATCACGATGCTGGCGCCGGTGGTTGCGTGATAAAGGGTCAGGCTACGCATCATTGGGTCTCCGCCATGCTGATGTGGCACTTCGTGATCGCGAGGTAGACGTCGATGACGGATTGCTCGGGATAATGATCCTTCAACTGCAGCATGGCCGTTTCGATTTCTGCCGGAGAGTTCTGGACGAGGCAGGAGACGTCGAATGGCGGCGCTGCAGCGGTGCTGTCGGTCGATGCGATGATGAGGCCTTCGAGGGCCGCCATGATCATAATCTGTCTCTCGACCTGGCCGAGCTTAGCCCAACTGGTGATGGACAGGTGCGTCGCGCGATCGTGCACCGCATTATCGTGCGCATGAGAAAGCGGCGCAGCAATCAATGAGAGCGCTGCGCCGATAGTGATGAATGCAGTTTTCATTCGAGAGCTCCTGGTTTCACCTTTTTTAGGATGACGGATGACAGGAGCAAAAAACCTACAGGCCTTGTCCCGCCGACATCATGGCCCGGACATCGTGCTCCATCGGAGTGATTTCCTGGGCGATGCGCCGGCCAAAGCTTGGCTGGCGGCGGGACTGTGCAAACTGGGTCCGGGGACTGCGCATGACAGGATCCTGTTTCACACTCGGCTCAAGGCTCTTGGCATCACCTTGGAGATTGATCTCAAGGGCGTTGATAAGCTTGTCGCGATGCTCTTGTCCGACGCGGTCGTAGGCCCCGACCGAGGTGGCACGAAGGCTTTTGTCATCCATGTTGCCGAGCAGGCGCTGTGCGTCGATACCCTGCTTCTTGAGGGCGCCGATGGCCACTGCGCCTGCATGGTTTTCGCTGTCCTTGACGGCGCCCTTAAGGCTCATGAAATCGCTCGCCGACCGAACGCCGGATCGCTGCTGGAGGATCTGGTTGGCAGATTCCTGGAGAAGCACGCTTCGATGAGTCCGTCGGACCGTGAGGATGAATTGCTGGTCGGTGAGCTTTTCATCACCAAAAGCTCCGACTTCGCGAATAGAGGTGCTGGCAAGGCGGGGAGCGAGTGCGGGGCTCGTGTCGACAAGGTATTTTGCCGCTGTCGCCGCAACGTCGGGCAGATCTTCGTGGATCCGTTTGAGATCGCCGGTCGCGGCATGCCAGCGTGAACTCTTCTGTTCCGAACGAGCCTCGTCGATGAGGACCTGAAAGTTATCGGTCTGCCGCTTTTCCATCTCTGATTGACCTCGTCTCAATTGCTTTTGCGAATTGTATCACGAGCCGTTTTGAGGATGGAAGAGATATTTGAACATGCTTATTGGATTGCGTTAGCTCGGCTGTTCGCCTTCATCACGCTCGCGGGTAGGCCCGCCTTGCAGGGAATATTTGATGTTCCTGTTTGCGATATGAGGCTTAATCCACTTTATCGTCTCGAAGACGGTGTACTTCGCGGTTGTGCGTGCCGCGCCCAGTCAGGATTCCGCGGCGTTCCATCGCTGAAGCAGCGTGCCCTAAATGGACGGTTGGCTGTTGATCTAGGCCTTGATCCGAGAGTGAACGCGGATCGACCTGGGCCTCCTGCCCTGCCTGTTTGAGCGCGGAGTTGGCCATGTCGGCCCATTCTTGACGCAGATCTTTGATCTCGTCGGCCACGGGGCCAAGACCAAGCAATTTGCGTTTGCTATTTGACAGCTCGATCGTCGCTTTCTTGCCTAATGCGACACGGCCGTCCGGGCCGAAGTCGAATTGGCGAGTGGTCGCAAGGATATGCGCATGATGATTGCGATGGTCACCGGCGCGGTCTGGCTGGTGCACGCAGACATCGACCGCGATGGCATAGCGATCGACAAGGTGTTGGCCGAAATCGCGGGCGAGCCTACCTCTTGCGGTTTCGTCCAATTCGTGCGGAAGTGCGAGGATCCACTCGCGCGCAGTGCGTGCATCCTTACGCTTTTCGGCACGATCGGCGGCGTTCCATAGATCACCGCGATCGACATCGAGCCCCCCGATCGGAACGATAATCTCGGCCGACACGATGTCTGCCGATCTGTAGCGATAATCCCGAGCAACCTGTTGCCGCTCGTCGGTCAGCATGACCCTAGCGCGATACGCCGCGGCAGCGACTGGCGATCTTCCTTCCGACCGCGAAAGCGGTTTAGATTGCAGAGACATAATGGCCATTCGGGAAAGTCCGGAATTTCGAAGGGGTGGAACGCCGTTGAAGCATGACCATCAATGCAAGCGGCTAGGGTGTCCAACAACCCGGCGAGATTTCTCTCGCCGGGTTGTCGAACTTGGTGGGTGGCTCAGAACCGCTTTGCCAGCGATGCGAGTGCACGAACGTCGGAGCCATTGGCGTTCGACGATGCTCCGAAGCGCAGCAGAGCGCCAGTGCTCATGGGCGCTTCGTAGCCGAAGGTCGCACGCGGGTTGATCTTGCCCGAGAAGTCGACCTTGTGATCCGCGAAAGTCAGCGAACGCGATGCCAGATCGTAGCCCGAGCCGAGGGTATAGGTGCCCTGCCCGCTTACAACCGTGAGCGGCTGCGCGATGCCGAAGCTCAGGCGGCCACCGAGAGCCGCCTTGCTTGCGATCATGCCGAAGCGAATGCCGACCATGTCGCTGGCGTCGGTCAGCAGCGTGTCGCTGGCCATGTCGATGCGCGTGACGTTGGCACTTGCATAGGCGTCGAAAGCCCAGCTGCCGATGTCAAATGCGCTCGATCCTTCGATGAAGGCCGTCTGCGAACCGTCGCCGAGACGCATCGCACCCGAGCCCACCGGCGTGCCGAAGAGGCTGCCTTTCTCGTCGATATAGGCCAGCTTCACCTTGGTGTTGCCGCGCTGGGCACTGATCATGGTGCCGTTGGCCTGTGCCAGCTCGTTCTGGCCAGTGTGGACGCTGAACCCGATCTGCGTGTCGCCGATCTGGCGGGCTACGCCGAACGAGTAGTCAGCCACGGGCGAGTGCGCGATCATGGCATCCGAGGTGGGCGCAAGACCCATCATCGTGTCCTGCACGCTGTCGAGCGACGAGAACGCAGCCGTGTAGGTCGTCTGGCCGCTGCGGAAGGCGAACTCGGCATTGACGAGCTGGGTGTCGACCTCGTTGGCTTCAGGGCCGTAGCGGAAGCCTGCATAAGCAACGGAGCCGCTCATGCCGTTGAAGGCAAAATGGGCTCCGCCCGAATTGGCCTGGTTTTCGACCTGGCGGCGCATGAAGGTGGCGTCCGCCGAAGCGGGCTGCACGACCAGACCCGACAAATTGCCAGTATAATCGCGGCCGAAGGCATCGACGACGGTTACGGAGGCGAGTACGGCTTCGATGCCCTCGCCGCCCATTGCCGAAGGCACGGCAGTGGAGGCACCAGTGAGAGCAGTCTGGACGCTGCCGTTCGACAAGGTGGGCTCGACCGGTTCGAGCGCTGCCTTGAAGTCGACGAGGCCATGGCCGAAGACCGGATCAACGCCCTCTTCGCCGAGATCCCTGGCGGTGGCCATGATGACCTCGCCGGCTTCCTGGCCCGAGAGCTGGGGCCACTTCTGGAGAATAGTTGCAGCGAGGGCCGAGACCACGGGCGCAGCCGAGCTTGTTCCGCTGAAAGGAATCAGCTCGCCGGAGGTGTCGATCGAAATATTGGTGCCCGGTGCGGTGACGCAGCGATCCATCATCGACCCGCAGGCGTTGGCGTATCCGGCCAGCTGGAATGTGGTCGGATCCGTATCGAGCGCAGTCACAAAAAGCCAGGTATTCCGGTTTTCGGTTGTCACGTCGATGACATCGGTCGGATTATCGGCACCGTCGTTACCAGTGCTCGAAATGATGAGACCGCCAGTCTGGCCGTATGTGGCAACTGCGCTCTGCCACGCCACATTGCCCGTGCCTTTGCTGGCGAGCGAACGGTTGATGATTTTGATGCCGACTTCTGCGGCATATTCGAGAGCGGCATCGGCGTTTACACCAATGTATTCGGAGCCGTCTTCGTCGATCATGTTGACGCGCAGGCTGACAATTTTCGCCCCGGGTGCGTAGCCCATGGTGCCTTTGCCATTGGCCTTTGCGGCGATGATCGCAGCAACGGAAGTGCCGTGGTCCGACGTTTCGTCGCCAGCGCCTTCACGCGACTGCAGTTCGCCATCGACCATGTTCCCGCCAAAATCACGCGAAAGATCGGACACCTGTCCTTCAAGATCGCCCACCTCGTTAACGCCGTCGTCAAGAACGCCGACCATAACGCCTTCGCCGGTCCAGCCGTTGTCGATGGCGAAGAGTGCGTTGGTGAACTCCTTGCCGAGATAGTTCTCACGGAACTCGGTAGTATCGTTTTCCGAGCGCTGCGCCTGTTCGGTTTCAGGGGTGATGACGTAACCGGCCGGCGGGGCGACAGGATCACAATTCGGCTCACAGCTCGGGGTTGGCGTCGGTGCCGGAGTTGGCGCCGGAGTTGGCGCCGGAGTTGGCGCCGGAGTCGGAGCCGGAGCCGGAGTGGGCGCTGGCGAAGGTGCAGGTGCAGGAGCCGGGGGCGGAGGAGGCGTCGAGCCAACACCGCCGCTCGATCCACCGCCGCCGCATGCGGACAGACTGGCCATCGCGATGGCACTTACCGCGATACCCATCGTGCGCTTCAGATAATCAGACATTAATTTTCCCCTATGAAATACTCTACACCCAGCCCCTTATGAAGGCTGAGCTGCCCCCTTCTTCCAGCCAATGCAGGAGAATTTGTAGGAATGCATTACGTCTCCTATAAAGCGGAAAGATCAAATCGTTCGTTAAGATGGAGCTTCGCGTCGTGCTGTTGGATTCTGCGGTAGAAGAGACTGATTTGTATGACGTAACTCGAAGCGTCGTGAAGCGATGGGGCGTGGAGATGCCGGAAGAGTCTCGCGATATCCAGCGTGCAATAAAGATCGCATTGCGTGATGCGGCGAGTGTTGCAGGAAAGACCCCCTTCGAATGCGTCTATCCAGATGACCATGGTTGGCTTGGCGGAGGGATGCGCGGCATCGGAATGGCACGTCTTCGTGATGACAGCGTTCATTCCGGCCACGAAAAGGCTTCCGACCAGTGGGGTGTTGCGGCCTCGATCTCAGGTTTCGAGCGCACAATCATCGTGCCGATCGCTTATGATCTGTCTCAAGAGACCGCGGCCGAAGTGGTCCGGCGAATGCGCGGCAACGAGGGCGTTTACCTCGATTTGAGCGAGGTCAGCGGTGTGCTTTCTGACGAAAGCAATCAGGATGAGGCTGAAGAGATCGCAGTTCGCATTTTTGCTGCCAATTGGACGGAGATCAGGGATCTGGCAGCGAATAATTCGTGCCTTGCCTTGAAGGATGCAGTGCACTTCCGGCGGCCGGTATCCTGGGATCTGTTGAGGGCTCGTATGAGCGGAGCGGACTGCCCTGCCTTGCCGGCATTCGACGAGAATGAATTCGAAAAGAGGCGCATCCTTTCAGTGCGGCACGATCGGCGAGAGATCGACGGCGCCCGCGAGATGCTTCAGGGCATCAGCCAGCAGGATCATGACCTTCTTTCTGCTGATGGTTTGGACTGGTTCAGCGTCATGATCGACTGTCTGCAATCGATTGGAAAAGGCCATTCATTTGAAGGCCTTTCCGTGATTGTCCATTTTCAGTCGCTGAAGCTGGCTGAAGGCGAAGACCCCAACCTTCCTGTCGATTTCGCACGCTTTGATTTTCTCGGGCTGCGCAACGTATGCGTCGCTTATGGACTCGACCCAGTGCAGGCGTCTTTTCTGGAAGATCTGGCTGAGCGGGACCCCCATCTGTTCGTCGATTTTTCAGCCGAGGAGACTCGGTACGAGCCGATTGCTGTATCGGTAGTACCCGACATGCATTTGTCGATGATCCGGGCTACGAGCAGCGGACGCGATGAAGAAGCCTATCAGCGGCTTGTAGCTGCGAGCGCCGAAGCGCTCGCAGCCTGACTACTTCGCTACCGCATTAACTACGCCGTCAGCCAGCGAACCGGCGTTGTCGACGACGATGCCGGCGCCTTCCTCGACGCTCTCGGCGCTCTGCATCTGTTCGAGCAGCAGGAAACCGAGCCAGAGCAGGGTCGGGACCGCAATGATGATGATGGCGATCTTCAAAATGCCGAGAAGGGCAGCGATGATGCCGCCGAGCAGCTGGCTGATAAGATCGCCAATCAGCCTGAAGGGCCAGGCGACAGCGTTTCCGAGCGCGCCGACAATGCCCCGGACGATCCACTCCTTGCGGGAGAGATGCGTGTTGTGGTTGGTGACGACGTTCAGATTCTGTCCGCCAGGCAGCATTCCGCTCAGGGCGTGATTGCCCATCTCATCAGAATGATGCATCGGCATCGGGACTGCGCGGGGCCGATCATGTTGCGGCGTGAGTTCACGCGAGAACGGCGTAGCGATGTCCCGATTGTCGATCGAGAGCAACTCTTGTCTCTCTTCGAGGCTCATCGGCTTTGTGGCTCGGTCCTTACGGATGGCAACTTCCTTTGAAATAGCTTTTCCCTCCGAAAGGAGGACACACCTTTCCTTGGTCCTCTATCAGACCAATCTTTTCAAATATTTGCCGCATGCGCAAATTTTCTCTGGGTCAGTCGCTCGTTCTTGACCAGCCGGGTCTCCAGTGATCCCAGCCTTCTTCTCCATCGCCGAACAGCTCGAGGTAGGGGCCATCGTAGAGCTGCGAGATGAGGCCGCGAAATTTGGGGTGGGCCTGCAAACGTTCGACCCGGGGCGCGAATTGAAGTTTGCGGATATCGTGCCGGGGACGGAGCTGCCCCTCGATCCGGTGCTTGCGCATGGAGGGTTCGCCCCGAACGCCCATGATCATGGGCATGGGATTGCCCCGGGTAATATAGCCCGTGCTCATTGGCAGGTCGTATTCGTGGTGCATGCTCTCGACGACGGTATCGTCGCGCGTCTTTGCCCATAGGAAGGCCATGCCGTTGTAGCGGACGCCCCAGATTGCCAGAAGCTCAAGAGCGAGCGGGAGCCGCCCGTCAGGGACCCACATGAAGACCATTCCATCATCGGATAGAAGCCGCGGAACAGGAATTGTGGCGAGTTCCGGAAGCCCAAGGGTTGGCGCATCTTTCGAATTTCGCTTTTCACCTTTGGGCCCGCGATAGGAAAATCCCCACGGCGGGGTCATATAAATGACTGGCCAAGTCCGCATGGGCTTTCCGAGAAGGTCAAACGTCTCCTCGCGTTTGGTGACGATTTGCGTTTCGATATCGCTGAGATCGAGTTCCATCGCCATTTTATAGGATGGAAGTCGCTACGCAGCCAAGCGGGACGCGATCTGTATGCGCGACACGTCGCCGTCGGAGATCAAAGGATCTCGCTTTGGCGGATCGACGGTGACGAGATCATTTGCAGATCGGCGGGGGTTTCGCGTGAGCGGGAAGCTGTAGATTCAGTTTCCGGGTTGACGGGTTTTGCGGAGGAAGCCTTCGCGCGAGAGGCGCTGAAGCCAGTCACGCGGGTCCTCGCCAATAGCGCGCTTAGGGGCTCCGGCGGCAAGCAGCTGGCGTGTTGCATACTCGCGACCTCTCTCGTCATTACGGATCTTCGGCTATTCGGATTTCCGTGTAGGCAGTTAGCCGGTACGAACCATCCTGGTACGGTCGCATAGGCGGCTATGCCGCGAGCGGGTCCGCGTTTCTGGGAGCACGCACGCCGCAATCGGCCACGT
>NZOF01000010.1 GCA_002695185.1 Erythrobacter sp. | reverse complement strand
GACCTTCGCAAGGTCGCGGATCAGCCCCGCAAGGCCAACGGCGTGGCCCTTGTCGTCCTCGCCGCTCCATGCGCTGACATTCTGGCCGAGCAGCGTGATCTCCTTCGCGCCCGCATCGACCAGCTTGCGCGCTTCGGTCACGAGGTCCCGATAGGGTCGGCTGATTTCCGCGCCGCGCGTATAGGGCACTACGCAATAGGTGCAGAACTTGTCGCAACCTTCCTGCACGGTGAGAAAGGCGTTCGGCGTCACGCGCCTGCGCTCTGGCAGGGCCGCGAATTTCGCGATCGCGGGCATGTCCGTATCGGTCGCCCGCTCGCCCTTCACTGCCCGGTCGAGCATATCCGGCAGGCGGTGATAGGCCTGCGGGCCGACCACCATGGAAACGGCGGGCGCGCGCGCCATGATCTCCTCGCCCTCGGCCTGCGCGACGCAGCCCGCGACCGCAATCAGCGGTTCCTTCCCCGCCGCCCGGCCCGCCTTGGTCAGGCGACCGATGTCGGAATAGACCTTCTCCGCCGCCTTCTCGCGGATGTGGCAAGTGTTGAGGACGACGAGGTCGGCCTCCTCCCCCTCGGGCGCAGGCGCGATGCCGCGCTCGGCCAGCATCTCGGCCATGCGCTCGCCGTCATAGACGTTCATCTGGCAGCCGAAGGACTTGACCCGGTAGGTCTTGGGAGAATTTGTCTGTTTCATGAGTGGCGCGCCTTTACCCGAGGGGGGCGCTCCTTTCAACGAAAAGGGCGGCACTTGGCCGCCCTTCCCTCGTCGCTGTTCGTAAGGCTTACGAAACGCTCGCCTTCACGATCTTGCCCGGCGCCTTGGGCGGCTCGCCCTTGGGCAGGGCGTCGACGTGTTCCATGCCGCTCTCGACCTGACCCCAGACGGTGTACTGGCCGTCGAGGAAGTGCGCGTCGTCGAAGCAGATGAAGAACTGGCTGTTCGCGCTGTCGGGCACCTGGGTGCGGGCCATCGAGCAGGTGCCGCGCACATGCGGTTCGGCGTTGAATTCGGCCTTCAGGTCGGGCTTGTCGCTGCCGCCCATGCCGGTGCCGGTCGGATCGCCGCCCTGCGCCATGAAGCCGGGGATCACGCGGTGGAAGACCACGCCATCGTAGAAGCCTTCGCCCACCAGCGTGGTGATACGCTCCACATGGCCGGGTGCCAGATCGGGGCGCAGCTTGATCACCACATCCTTGTTTTCGCCGTCACCGGTGTCGAGGGTGAATGTCAGCTTGTCTGCCATTGGTATATCTCCTGTAATACGGTTGGCGCCTCATTAGCAGGGACAGCGCCTGTGTCACGGCTTGCTTTTCGGGTAACGCTCCCTAGAGCGGCGATATGGTCGACGAGACGCGCCTCGACGAAGACGATGTGATGCTGGCGCCGGATGCGGAGAGCGGGCCGGAGGACGGCGCGCGCCCCGACGACCGCATCGATGACGAGCGCATGGACGAGGAGAACACGCTGAAACGCGAGTTCGTCCGCTCGGTCGAGGAGGCGCTCGAAGCCGGCGCGACCGGCCAACTCTACGATCTCGTCGAACCACTGCACCCCGCCGACGTCGCCGACCTTCTTGAACTGTTCGAGAAGGAGGACCGCCATCGCCTGGCCAGCGAGATCACCGATCTCATGACTAGCGAAGTCGTTGCCGAACTCAACGACTACGTCCGCGACGAGATGATGGAAGCGCTGCCTGCCGATGCGGTGGCGCAGATTGCCGAACAGCTCGATACGGACGATGCCGTCCAGCTGATCGAGGATCTGGCCGAAGACAACCAGAAGGCCATCCTTGCCGAACTCGATCCGGAAGACCGGATCGCCATTCAGACCGCCCTCTCCTATCCCGAGGAGACTGCCGGGCGGTTGATGAACCGCGAATTCGTGGCGGTGCCCGAACACGTTACCGTGGGCGACATCATCGACTTCCTGCGCGACGGGCGCGACCTGCCCGAAGACTTCTTCGAGATCTTCGTGATCGACCAGCGCATGCACCCGGTCGGCACCTGCCAGCTTTCGTGGATCCTGCGTACGCCGCGCAATGTTGCGCTGGGCGATGTGATGAAGCGCGACCAGACGCTGATCCCGGCCACGCTCGACCAGGAAGAGGTCGCGCTGATGTTCCAGAAGTACGGCCTCATCAGCGCCGCCGTGATCGACGAGGACGGCCGCCTGGTCGGCCAGATGACGGTCGACGATATCGTCCATATCATCGCCGAGGAAGCGGGCGAGGACGCCCTGCTCATGTCCGGCGCGGGTGAAGGCGACATCAACGAGCCCATCCGCGCAGCCTATTCCAGCCGCGTGCGCTGGCTGGTGGCGAATCTGGGCACGGCACTGGTCGCCAGCTTGATCATTGCCGCCTTCGGGGCCGCGATCGAACAACTGGTAGCGCTCGCAGTCTTGATGCCGATCGTCGCCAGCATCGGCGGCAATGCGGGCACGCAGACCATGGCGGTGACCGTGCGCGCCATCGCGATGAACCAGCTGACCAGTTCGAACACGGGCCGCATCCTGTGGCGCGAATTCCGCGTCGCCACGCTGAACGGCGTGACCATTGCGGTGCTCATCGGTCTGGCGACGGCTGCCATCTTCACCCCCACGCTGGGCGCGGTCATCGCGCTGGCCATGGTCATCAACGTGGCAACCGCCGGGCTTGCCGGGGTGCTGGTGCCGGTGGCCTTCGACCGGCTCAATCAGGATCCGGCCGTGGCAAGCAGCGTCTTCGTGACCATGATCACCGACTCGATGGGCTTCTTCGCCTTTCTCGGACTGGCCGTGGCGAGCGGGATCGCAGGGTAGTTTCCTACAGGATGGAGCACATGGAGCACGGTCCAGAGGGAAAAATCCCCAGGGCCGGTTTGGGTGCGTGAACCGGCGGAATTGGGCGCTTTTGTGAATGGAATGAAGAAGCATTCGGGCACCCTGCATCCGATCGCGCTTTGTAGGAAAGGCCTTTTCCCGCACCATCCCTGTGGCCCCCTCCGTCAGGTCCCAGCGGTTGCTCTTTCGGACCGAATTCCTATGTCCTTGCCATGCCGCTCCATTTGACCAAGATCGCGTTCGGCGCGCAGAGCTTCAACGATATCGAAAGCTGGTACGAACAGCGGCGCAGCCCCAATCTCACCACGCGCTATCGCCCCACCAAGTGGGAGGAGTGCATCGGCGGATCGCTCTACTGGATCCACCAGCATTCGATCGTGGCGCGCAGCGAAATCCTCGGTTTCAGCGAAACACCCACCGGGCGCTGGTCGATAGACCTCAAGCCCGAACTGGTCCGCGTCCATCCCCGCCCCAAGCGCGCCCATCAGGGCTGGCGTTATCTAAAGGGCGATCCTCCGCGCGATCTGGAAGAGGGCGAGGATATCGGCGATGTCCTGCCCGGCAAACTGGCCGGAAAGCTCGAGAGACTGGGCCTTATCTGACCCAAGCACCTGATCCGTCACCTTTGTGACACGAAGCAGCCTCGCGGTCATAGTAGTTAAGGAATATTAACCGTCAAACCCCTGATAAACCTTCATTTTCCTGTCATTTTTCCGGTGTAGCCGCGCTCGCAAACCACCCTGCCGAATGACTCCGGCGGGGTAAATCGGGGCCTGCATTATGACGATCCATGCCAAGTTCCCTTCGCTGGGGGATACAAAGAACTGGGCGCCCGCCGAAAAGCGGCAAGCTGCGGCGCCGCTTCGCAAGGTTCTGGCGTCGCGCCGCACGATCCGCGGCCAGATCGCGATTTTCGTGATGCTCGCCGTGGCCATACTGCTGGGCCTCGCCGCACTGCTTGGGGCCGGCCTATACCAGTTGTCGCTGCGATCGGATCAAAGCGCCGTCATTGCGGAGCGCGCGCTGGCGGCTTCCCAATTCGATACGGGTATTGCCCAGAGCCGCTACCACGCCTCTCGCTATGCGGTGACCGGCAATGAGGAATCGATCCAGGCCGCGTTCGCGTCGCTGGAAGATGCGAGCAAGCGGCTCGACAGATCGATGGCTACGGACGTGACCGAAGCGACATCGCAGGAACGTATCGCATGGCTGCGAGATCAGGTGTCAAGCTTTCGCCCAGAGCTGGTAGCCTTGCAGTCTTCGGTCTCGACCTACGGCCCGCAGGAAGATGCGGCCACCCTGGCCCAGGCAATCGACGTCAGCGGCAGCCTGTTATCGGGCCAGATCGGCGAGATCGAGGGCGAGCTATCGGACGCTGCCGAGCGGTCGAAGAACGAGCTGGAAAGGCTCAAATTCTGGATGTCGATCGGTGCGCTCGCGCTGATCCTCGCCTGTGGGCTGGTGGTGGTTCTGGCGGCACGGCGCATGGCTGGCCAGGTGTCGCACTCGCTGGGCGAAATAACCGGCGCGATGACCGCATTGGCCGATGGGGACAGATCCATCGCCATACCCTTCGTGGAACGCGAGGACGAGATCGGCGAGATGGCACGCGCCCTCGTGATCTTCCGTGAAAGCGCCGAAGCGCTGACCAATCTGCAGCGCAAGGCCCGCGAGGACCAGCAGGTGCTGCTGCGCGATCTCGCACGCGGTTTCGAAGGTGGCATGGGCGACGTGGTAACCAATGTCGCCGCTGCATCGCATCAGCTGGAAAAGACCGCCAGCTCCATGGCCGGAGCAGCCAGCCAGTCGGTCGAGCTGGTGGAGGATGTCGTTCGCCGGATGAACGATACTTCGGCCGGAATGACATCGGCTGCAGCGGCAACCGACGAGTTCGCCATGTCGATCGGCGAAATCGGCAAACAGGCCGCCCAGTCCGCATCGCTGGCACAGGACACCCGCACCAGTGCGGAACTTGCCGATGAGACGATGAAGGATCTTGCCCGCTCGGCCTCCGAGGTGGGCGAAGTGGTCGATCTGATCGCATCGATCGCCGACCGGACGAACCTGCTCGCTCTCAACGCTTCGATCGAAGCCGCAAGGGGCGGCGATGCAGGACGCGGTTTTGCCGTGGTGGCAAGCGAGGTCAAAGAACTCGCACGCCAGACGCGCGAAGCGACCGAAAGCGTCTCGGCCAAGATTGCCTCCATGCAGGCGAGCACCAGCAGCAGCGCTGGTGCCCTAACCGCGATCGGAGAGCGGATCCGCGAAGTGGAAGCGACAGCCACCACGATCGCCGGGGCCGTCGATCAGCAATCGCTGTCGAGCCAGGAACTGGCACGCAGCCTCGATTTGGCGGTGGCCGGCGTCGGCGAGATCGAACAGAGCATCGAACAGCTGCGCGCACGCGCGCGGGACACGGGGATGGCTGCCGACCAAGTGCTTGGCGCGGCAACCGGGCTCGACGGGGATGCCCGCGCGCTAGAGCGTGAGGCGACGGCCTTCGTCGAAAAGATTCTCGCCGCCTGAGAAAGGCGCGCTATTCGGAACATCGCAGCAGGGCCGGCCGTTGATTGGGCAAAGGAGATAACAATCATGCCCGAACGTCAATCAATGCATCCCGACAATGAACTCATCGACGAGATGACCAAGCACCCTACCCCGTCGCAGCAAAGCTCGTCGGGTGGCGAAGTCAATCGCAGGGTCGGCAAACGCGGCGAACTCAACCGCGCCACCGATCCCGAAAACCGCGAACCGGAAGTCGGCTCGGACAATCCCGCGCAGGACGCCAAGAAGGGCGAAAAGACCCGTCAGGCGATGCAGGATAGCCGGTCGAGCTAAGTTCGCTTGCAAGAATTCCGACCAATTAGCCCCGCCTTCAACGGCGGGGTTTTTTGTGAGCTTGAAAGTCTTACTGGCAGATTGCGAATTTCCGCTGATGGGTGGGAAGCGGACTGGTAGCTTTCGAATTGTTAACCCGGCTAGATGCCGTTGGGCGGCGCGTTTTGTTCGTTGCTCCAACCTTTCGGCGAAAGATCGGGTTGGAGTTTCGCGAGCGATGCGTCAAAGCCTCTTTCCCAAGGCAACCGACCGCTCCCGTCACCCCAAACGAGTTGCACGGACGGGAATTGTTCACGCCGATAAAACCAGTCACTCGAACGCAGGTAGTGAGCGGCAGCTTCTTGACTGACAGGGAAGAGATAGACCGTCTCGTTGGACAGAATACCTTCGATTGCCTGTCCAATTGGAAAGCAATCACCGGCCTGCGCCCGCCTCATCATTTGTCCGAAAACCTCATGCGAGAGTTCCGGGGGGAAGTCGAAAACGATCACCTCGGGATGATCGACCGTTGCCCAGAAGCCCGTCGTATAGCTGAACGCGGGATCACCATTGTCATCTGATGTGACCGAGGTCGTCTGCCAACCGAAGTCCTGAACTTTGCCAATCAGGTCCACCTCATAAGATTTAAGAGATGTCGGCGGATCGGTGATGACGGTCGGGACGGGTGGCATGACACGCTTATGCGACGAAATCTCCATGGCAGCAATCGGCAAGGGGTTGTCTTCCGCAATGGGGTCGTTCGCTGCCTGTCCGCTTCCGACACATTCCTAGCACGGTAAAATCGTCGCGAGATGGGTTGGGAAGCGGACACTAGAGTATTTGACCTTGGCGATATGCGATCTTGGCACTGCCCCGCACTTTGGTGCCACGCTTCGTGACGTCAAACGCGATCTGCTCCCTTTCGATACGGGTGTATAGCACACCCATGCAGTCATATTTTTCCATACCTGAATCGATGCTGGTTTCCACATGGAGATACAGCTTGGCGGGGTCAGGGCTATAGCTTCGCACAAACGCATCGGAGCCGTAAAAGCGCCGCGCGGTGGCCTTTATAAATGAGGCTTCTTCAGCATCGATGGGGGCGGGAGTTCGTATCGGTAAAGGCGGTTTGGCGACAGGCACAATTGCGGTTTCGCATCTAAGCGTAAGGTCCGCAATGGGGTCGCTAACAGACAGGGAGCGACGTCACCTGTCCGCGACAGTCTTCTCCGCCACCCGCCTCAGCGCATTTGAATATGCTTCCGGCGGTTGTGCGCCGGGGATCATGAAGCGGCCTTCGACCAGCATGGCAGGCACGCCCGTGATGTTCAGCTCCATCGCCGCGCGTTCTTCGGTGCGGGTCTTGCGGGCGATGTCCTCGCGGTCCAGCGCGGCGACAGCGGCGTCGCGGTCGACCCCGGCCTCCTGAGCCACATCGAGCAGCACCTCGCGCTCGCCGATGCGGCGGCGGTGGTTGAAATGCGCCTCGAACAGCGCGAGTTTCAGCCGGGTTTGCGCCATGGGTCCGTGCTCTTCCAGCGCCCAGGTCAGCAGCCGGTGGGCGGCGAATGTGTTCCACATCATCGCATCGGGCGCGGGCTCTTCACCCTGATAATCCAGCGACACGCCAGCCGCCTCGGCTGCGGTGCGCATCTGGCCCTGCACATCCTTCGACTGTTCGATGGTCCGGCCGTATTTACGGGCGATGTGGGCGGTGCGTTCCTCACCCTCGTCGGGCATGTCGGGATTGAGTTCGAAGGCGTGCCAGCGGATTTCCGCCTCTATTTCACCTTTCAGCTGGCCAAGCGCCTGCGACAGATTGCCCCAGCCGACGAGGCACCAGGGGCACATGACATCGGACCAGATGTCGATCGAGAGTTTGCGCGGCTCGGTCATTTCTTCACCCACCATTCCATCAGATAATGCGCGATCGCATGCGGCGGCGGGGCGATGAAGGAGCCGTTGCCTGCCAATGCAGCCACCACATCTTCGCGCGTGTACCAGTCGATCTCGGCCATCTCGGTTTCATCGATCGTCAGCGCGGCGTCGTCGGCGAAGGAATGGCAGCCGATCATCAGCTGGCTGGGGAAAGGCCATGGCTGGCTGGCGATATAGGTCACATCGCGCACGCGTACGCCGCTTTCCTCGAGCACTTCGCGCTGAACGGCTTCCTCGATGCTTTCGCCGGGTTCCACGAAGCCGGCCAGCGCGGAAAACCGCCCTTCGGGCCAGCCTAGCCCGCGGCCGAGCATCAGCTTGCCGTCATGTTCGACCAGCATGATGGTGACCGGATCGGTGCGCGGAAAATGGCTTGCCCCGCAGGCGGTGCAATCGCGTTGCCACCCACCTTTCGCGATCTTGGTATTCCCGCCGCATTGCGCACAGAAGCGGTGCCTTGCGTGCCAGTCCACGATACTGCGCGCCCCGCCGTAGAGCGCCAGATCGTCCGCGGCGAGCGTTGCCATGAGCGACCACAGCTGCGGATTGGCAAGCCGCGGGCTGGCATCTCCGGCAGGCGGGACTGCGGCGAAACACGCCTTGCCATCGTCCAGGCCCAGGAAAACCAGCTCCGCATCTTCCGGCGCATCGGCCAGCGTGCCCCAGGCCAAGCCGCCGGCATCGTCGAGCGCGGGTATCAGGCCATCGAGCGCCAGCAACCGAGCCTTCCAGTTCATATAGCCTGCCAGCCGTTCGGGATCGGCGCGGACGTGATCGGCGCGGTCCAGCCGCGATCCGGTAAACGAAAGAGGGATGGCTCAGGCTCCCTGCATGGCGGCGAGATCGGCCAGCACGGCCTCGGGAAAGCCCTCGTGAATGGGGTAGGCTTCGGACGGCATATATTGCGTCATCATGGTGGCGCGCAGATTGGCCTTATAGCTGACGACGGCGACCGTGCCAGCCGCCCCGCCCCAGCCATAGGCGCCATCCTGGACCCGTCCGCCGGCGCCAAAGCCCT
>NZOF01000009.1 GCA_002695185.1 Erythrobacter sp. | reverse complement strand
GGCCTGGCCGGCTTCCGAACCGTAGGCGAATACTGCGACTATCTGTTCGAAGAAGGCGGGCTGAAAGACGAATTCCAGCACGTGGTCGACGTCGCGACGACCAACAAGACCGACTTCTTCCGCGAGTCCAGCCACTTCGATTTTCTCTCTGGGAAGATCATACCCCCGCTGTTTTCCTCGCAGCGTACGATCAAGTTGTGGAGCGCGGCGAGTTCCAATGGTGCCGAAGCCTACACCATCGCCATGGTGATGGCCGAATTGGCGCGCAGCTACACCGGCCTGCGCTACGCCATCCTGGGAACCGACATCTCTTCCGCGATGATCGAAAGCGCACGCAAGGCGATCTATCCCCGGGCGATGCTCGACCCGGTGCCGTCAGCGCTCCAGCAGCGCTACGTAATGTTCGACGAGGGTATCGGCGACAGCGGTCGGGCGCGGATTGTCCCTGAGCTGCGCAGGAAGTGCGGCTTCCAGGCGATGAACCTGATGGATGACAGTTATCCCGTCGATCGTGACGTCGATGTGATCTTCGTGCGCAACGTGCTGATCTATTTCGAACCTGAGGTCCAGGATGCAGTCGTCAGACGGCTGTGGGGTCATTTGCGACCGGGTGGGCACCTCATCCTCGGCCATTCTGAATCGATGATTGGAACCCGCATTGGGCTGTCGCAGGCCGCAAGCGGCGTCTTCCGCAAAGACCCGCGATAGGGAGATTATTCCGTGCCTTACGATTTCTCTCCGGCTGTCGGGCGCAAGAAGCGTATCCTGATCGTCGATGATTCCGCGGCGGTGCGCCAGGCGCTCAGCTCTATCATCGCCAGCGATCCCGCGCTCGAAGTGATGGGCGTGGCACCCGATCCTTATGCCGCAGCCAAGCGCATTCGCGAGGAAGTGCCCGACGCGATCATCCTCGACATCGAAATGCCGAAGATGGACGGGCTCACTTTTCTGCGGAAGCTGATGAGCCAGCGGCCGATCCCGGTCGTGATCTGCTCCACGCTCACCGAAGACGGGTCGAGCGCGATGGTCGCCGCGCTCGAGGCGGGCGCGGTCGATGTGATCAACAAGCCTCGGATCGACACCGCCCAGGCCCTGCGCGAATCGACCGTCCATATCTGTGACGTCGCCCGCGCCGCCGCGCAGGCTCGGCCCGGCCTCGCGCGCGTCGCGCGCGTTGCGCCGCCAGCGGTGAAGATCGAGAAGAAGCTTACCGCCGACGCGGTGCTTCCCTCCCGCCCGTTGCGGCGCGCACCGTCGGGATCGACGGGGCCGATCGTGTGCATCGGTGCCTCGACCGGCGGAACCGAGGCCTTGCGCGAAGTGCTGATGGAGCTGCCCTACAATTGCCCCGCGACGGTGATCGTGCAGCATATGCCCGAAAAGTTCACTGCCGCCTTTTCTTCCCGGCTCGATGGCCTGTGCGCGCCGGAGATCAAGGAAGCGGCGAACGGCGACGCGGTCATTCCCGGGCGCGTGCTGATTGCCCCGGGCAATCGCCACATGATGCTCGAACGCATCGGCAGCAGCTATCGCGTCGCGATCAAAGATGGTCCGCGTGTTTCCCGGCATCGTCCCTCGGTCGATGTGCTGTTTCGTTCAGCGGCGCAGAATGCAGGTCCCTCGGCGCTCGGCATCCTGATGACGGGCATGGGCGACGACGGCGCACAGGGCTTGCTCGAAATGCGCGGCGCGGGTGCGGCTACGATTGCGCAGGACGAGGCCTCCTGCGTCGTTTTCGGCATGCCCAAGGCTGCCATCGACCTGGGCGCGGCGGCGAAAGTCGTTTCGCTGCACCGGATCGCCCGAGAAATTGGCGCTTTCGCGTCGCGAGCAGAAATGGTGCAAGAATGAAGAACGAGGCAGTTCCTGCGAGCGAGGCGACACCTCTGGACCCGCTCACCTCGCTTGCGATCGGCGTCGGTGCCACGCTCGCGGAGACGCGCGCCGCGATCGAATCCAGCTTTTCGGCGACGGGGGACAGCCTGGTCGAATGCACGATGAACCTGAACGCCGTCTCGGCGGCGCATGAGGGGCTGCCCGGTGCACTGGACGGCGAGGAGTTCGCGCAGGCCGAAGCCAGCCTGGTGACGATCTCGGAAGAATTGGCGCGCATTTCCGGCAGCGACCGGGGCGATGAATCCGAGATGGGCGAACTCGAGAAACTGGCGACGGATATGGCCGATCCCCTGGCCGAACTGCGCAAGGTGATGCTGCTCCTCGAAATCATATCGGCCAATGCGGGGATTTTGGCTGCCGAGGTCTCGGGCGAAAATACCGAACTGGGAGCGTTTACCGGCAATATGATCGCGCTGGCGCATGGCGCGATCGATGGTCTTGCGACATTTGCAAAATCGCGGTCGGTGGTCCTCAATCAGCTTTCGGGTGCAACGGCAGCCGGGAAGCGCTTTGCCGAGACCCACGCCGACACGCTCGAACATGTGCGCACCCGGCTGACCGAGCATGCCGACGCGATCGCGCGGTATCGCGCCTCTGCCGGTCAGCAGCTGGCCCACAATGGTGATGCCACGCGTCGCATCGCCACGCGCGTGGCCGACGTCGTTGCGGCGATGCAGATCGGAGACATCACGCGCCAGCGGATCGAACATGTCGAACGCGGCCTCGAAATGCTGGTCGAGCTGTCGCAGCCTGACAGTGCGGTCGACCCGGCGCTGCGGCCCGCGACGAGATCGCAGCTTCGTCGTCTGGTGGAAGCGCAGCTACGCGACACGATTGCGGAATATCGCGATCGCACACAGTTCATCAGCCAATCGCTGCCACAACTGGCCGACGATACCGATCGCGTGCTGGCGGATGGTGATGCGCAGGCGCGGACCTTGACGATGAGCAGCGGCGACACGCTCGCAGGAATGCTTGCCGATCTACGCCAGGTGCGGAGCATCTTCGCCGATTTCCGATCGGTTCACGGCGAAGCCGATCAGACGGCGCAGGCCGTCGCTACCGCGATCGAAGAGATGGTCAGGCAACTGACCACGATCGACCGGATCGAGCGCCAGATCCGCATGCTGAGCTTCAACATGGCAGCGCGGTGCAACCGGTTGGGCGAGGATGGCCGTGCGATGACGGTCATTACCCAGCAGTTGCGCGAACTTGCCATGCGCACCGAGAGTGCCGCCGGGCAGGTGCAGGGGTACCTGGGCGACGGTGCAAAACGTGCCGCGACGATTGCGAGTGGCGACGATCGCTCAGCCGAGCTGGCCCGGCTCGACGATGCGACGAACGAGACGATTGCCCGGATCGAGCACGTAACTGAAGTCATGAACGGCCACGCGCAAACGCTGGCCGAACGTGGGCCCGGCGCCCTCGCGATCCTCCGGCACGCCGCATTGGCTGCACGAAGCCTCGACGATGTTACCGAGGTCTGGGACGCGGCGCTGATGGAAATCGAGGCGAAGCAGGATTTTGTGGATGCCGAAGGCGAGCCGGATGCAGCGACATTTGCGGAGCTGAGGCGGAGCTATACCATGGATAGCGAGCGGCGCGTTCACGACGAGATTTGTGGCGCGGCAGGCTTCGACGAAGAGGTTGGCACCTCTTATGCCACCGAAGACATCGACGACGACCCCTTGGCCGCGCTCTTTTAGCGTGTGAACTTGCAAACCGGGCGCGGGGTTACTCAGCGTCTCCGACCGATCAGATCCAACACCGCGTCGAAGGATTGCGCAGAACTCCTCTATTGGCACAAGCTTGACTTGGCCCCGATCCCTCTACGGACGTTCTTTTTAAAATCTTGGCGTCGCAAGTGATTGGTAGCCTTAGAGGTCGTTATGCAAGGCACGTGTGCCCTTGGCGCACAAGAGAGGAATTAGACAGGATCGGAAAAGCCTTCGCAGACGCGAGCTTGGCACGATCCGGATCACATGCGCTTCAAGTGTCCTCGGCCAGCGCATGCATGGTCGCCTCACGCGGCCAGCCAAGAGGGGTCCGGCTGACCCCAAGTGCGCGCATTTTTTCGGCTGCACGAGCTCGGGAAGTAGCTCCCGTCCTGCGCTCCAACTCGGCTGAACTCATGTATTCCGAAGCGACGCGCAGGACTTCGGTTCGCGCGAACAGGTAGGAATTCTTGGGTCCTCGCTCAAAACCGATAGCGCCGCTCTCGACTGCCATGGAGACATGCTTCTCGACGATACCGAGGACCTCGGCCGCATCGCGCTGGACATAGCTATCGCCCAGTCGGAAAGCTGTATTGCTTGCTCGTTCATCGGCGGAATGACGTAGATCCACCGGAACGTCGGAGATTTCGATACGCGAACCCAAGGCGAAGGAATACGAAGGCTCAGGATGCACGAGGTTCGCGGCGAGCTTTCCGGACAGGATCGCAGAGATGATCGGCCCATACGGCTTCTCCCCGATATAGGCCGATGCGAGGAACATCCGAAGTGGGCGATCGACGCTCTCCACGCGATCGCAAGCTTCGTCCAATAGCCGAACCAACTCCAGGATGCTTCTCAGCTCAACCCGTGGTGTTTGTCCTAAGGCAACGAGTGCCGCATGATCCCAGATGGTCAGCCATCCATCAGCGCCGAGTTGCTCAATGGCGTATGTGGGGAGGCCCAGCCTGTTCGCCGCAGCGCCTATCGGTATTGCCTCGCGCATGAGCTTTGTGATCTCGTCAGCTATTCCCTTGTTGATCTGGAAACTCTTGCGGATGTCACCCGTCGGGATGACTTCTCCGAGCAAACCCTCCCGCTCGAGGACCCTCACCTCTTTAAGTTGAAGACCGGACAGCTCTTGGAATTCGCGCGCGCCGACGTAGCGCCCGCTGAGACCCACGACGGTGCTGCGACGGTCATCGGTCAGCCCAGGCAGTTCGGCTCGGATGAATTCGGCCAACCGTCTATCCTCACAGCTGGCCGCAGCCATCCCTCGCATGGTTGTCCAGAAGCGCTTTTCCGCTGCTTTGGATTGTCGCACCACCTGTTCCGCACTCTCCAGGAAGGAATCCGGCCAACTCGTTAGGGCCATCAGGCCATGGCAGTATGTCTCAGTGCGCTTGAGGCTGGAGGAACCAAGCGCGTGACGACGGACGTGTTCGCTGCCCGCTGTAAGGGCCTTGCCTAGCGCTAGGGCGACGTCGAGGAACTGGTCCAATTCCATCGAGGCGATGAGATTCGGAAAGCGCCTTGTCGCAGCTGAGCGCATCGCTGGGTCAATGGAGCTCAATTCGAAGAGCGAGACATAGGCATCCCTCAGGTTCGTCGGAAGACTCTCCTCGACGGTCCTACGCACATCCACTCGACAGGTCGGGCAGGCGGCGATCCCTCGCGCCCCGTTCCAACCGAGCCGCTCGCCACACTGGTGGCATGTGTCGACGAGGGGAAGGAAGCAGTGGATGCAATAGGGCAGATGATCCAGCGCCCATTGGGCGGGCAACCACTCCTGCTCTGACGCCAACTCTGGGCATACACGGCGTATCCTGCTCGAGACGTCTGACCAGCGGACCACAGTGGTGCCATACCGGACCGACCCCACTCTTGCAGGGAGGGGCTCGTTAAGGCGATGAAGGACGTCTTCCTCCGCGCAACCGAGGATCAGTGCGAGGTCGGCCGCATCGTGCGCCTGGATGTGTTTGGAAGCGTGGCCGCTGAATTGGAGCTTCAACTCCATCTCGGCGAGAATGACCTTCGTATGCCCTAGGCGATTGCGGTAAGTCGCTCGGGCTAGCAATGCATGAAAGCCCTCCTCGTTGTTCGGGACTGTGGCCCGCAGCAGGGATTGGATGGTCTCATCCGCTTCGCTCACTGCCTCTGCCCCTTACGGAAGGGATTCTCGATGCAGTATCTTCTAGGGATCGCGAATGTCTGGACGGCTGCGTCGAGATCGTAGACTTCTACGAACTCGGCCTCGCGCCTGAGGGCGTGTTCCACGGCCACCGTAACGATCCGACACACTCGCCCGAGATGACCGCCCGATGCGGTTATGAGTGCCGTCAGACAATGCGGCTCGGCGATCGCCGAGGGTATCTCGAAGATCCCTGCCTTCCTAATTTCTTGATCGAGAGCACGACAGAAGTCGCGGAAATTTCTGCGATCGGTGCGAGAGCTGCGCTTGGCGGGAGACAGATCGAGAAGATCGCCAAGTCGGCCGGCGAGCTCGACGTTTTCCTCGAAGAATTCCTTTGCCTTCTCGGTCCCGGCGAACACCACTGGGACGATGCCTGAATCGAGTAGTCCCTTGAGTTCGTCCGCGATTGCGAGCTTGTCCTTGCTCGCACCCTTCAGGTGCTGGACCTCATCGACAATGAGCAGTTCGACCTTGCGCTCTTCGAAGGCGATCTCGAGGCGATCGCGCACGTCATCGGCATTGCCCTTGTTCCAGTTGGGGTCGCCAACCTTCTTCAGGATGCGCCGGATAAGCATGTTGAGTGTGCCGGCGACCTTCATCTCGATATAGACAACGCGATACGGATTGATTGCACCGTCAGCGGTCGGGGTGGCATTGGTCTCCCTCGCGAGCCTTTTGAGTATCGTGGTTTTGCCCGCTCCGGTCTTCTCTACGACCGCACGGCCCTCGAAGGCTTCGCCGGTTCCGAGCATCGGGAGGCAGGATATCCGCAGGGTGTTGATCTTAGACCTGATCGCTCTGTGCTTGTCGTGAGGGACGTAGATGCCCTTGAGTGCGCCGAGTGCCTGCGCGCAGCGCTCATCGACCTCGTCGGTCAGCACGGGCTCCAGCCGACCCGTGGTCGGCTGGAGATTCGTCTGCACGGCGCTCACCGGTCGTCCTCCGGAGGCAGGTCCTCGTCGACGATCGGCTCCTCTCGGCCGACCTCAGCATCATGCTCTTGCTCCTCATCCCCGAACACCCAATCGTCGTCGTCCAGCGCGGTTTCGATCGGGCCGTAATATCCTTCGGCTCGCGCAGGAGCTGGCTGGGACTTCCTTTTGTTCTCGCTCTTCGGGGTTACCCGGGGAAGACCATCGTCCCGCCTGTCGTTCTCGGAGGTTCGCTGGTCGACGCCTGGAAGATCGCCAATATTGTCAGTCTCGCGACCCCGCAGCTTCTTCACGCTCTCGGAGACATAGAGCGCGGCCATCTCGCCGCGGCGCTGGAAGGGCAGCTTGGGCGCCATCTCGTCGATCTCGCGAAGCGTCGCGGCACGCGAGGCGATCATGTCTCGCTCGGTTTCGAATGCTTCCCCACGGCGCTTGGCAGCGCGACGATATACCTCATGCTCCCATTCGCTGAGGTTCTTCGTATAGAGCGGCCTGGTCGAGGGTAGCTCGATCCATTCCCGATCGACCTCGTCGAACACCTGGATGGTGTCGAGGTTGCCCGGGTTCCACCGGATCCTGACCTCTACTACGAGGTCTCCGCTATTACGCTCATAGGCCTTGTCGGTGCCGGCCATGTTGTCGAGGAGGCGCCCGCACTTGACGGCGTCACGCCAACGGAGCCGAAACTTCTCGATGCCGTTGCGGGTGAGCAAGGCCGTGGCGGTGCGTCCGATGATCCTGGCGAGCCTGGCACGGTCCTCGAAGACGGGAAGAGCACGCCTGCGGGCGTGTGCCGCCCATACCTCCGCGGGGGACCTGCCATCGAGGGACTTCTGCGGCGTCGAATTGTATTCTGCGACGAAGCGGGCGATGATCTTCCTCAACTGAGGGAGGGTGAGGCAGGCTTCCGCGACGGGATCGTAGTCAAGTTCCACGGCACGCTTTGGGTCGATGAGCGTCCCGGGAATGGTCCTAAGGCGCGTCTTGAGCGTTCCGAACCAGCGCTCCAACTTCGCTTTGGCGGTGGGCATCTCGATAGGAGGCATGAGGACCGTCATTCCTGCCTCTTCGAAGGACGGAAGGGTCGACGGACCGATCAGCGTCTTCGCATTGTCCGGCAGGATCGCGGAGAACTTGCCCATGATCCATCCGAGAATAGGGAAACGCGCCAGCAGGTCCTCCGGAACCTCCGGGGGCGACACCGCGTCGAGGACCGCCTCTATCGATGTCTCCGACCTATCGGGCCCCGGATAGACGTGGAAGCCGACGATCGCGTGGGTCGCGAGGTCCATGAGCGCCACGATGCGCACGCGACAGGCTGGCAACTGCCAGTCATCGTCGAACACGATGGTCTGTTCGAGCATCGTTGCATCCATCAGACCGATCTCGAGCGGGAAGCTGGCAGTGGTGCCCTCACCCGAACCCTTGAACAGCTTGTCGGCGTGCTTCTTCCCGAACTTGGCCGCAACCGTGTCGTGACATTTGAGCCGCCGGATGCGGTTGCGCATGGTCTGTTCGGAGAAGACCTTCAGCGGCGTCTCGCCGGGTTCGAGCCCTGCGTTGCGAGCGAGGATCTCCTCTTTCGCCTTCACGTGCGCGTTCCGGGCGCTCTCGTTGGGCGTGGCCCAATACCAGATGGCCCACTTGTCCACGATCTGGTCGACGCGTGGATCGAGTTGACTGACACCGGGGGTTCTTCCGCGCACGAAGATCATGTTCCACGCCGATCCCCTTCCCTTGAGCCATTCGCGGATCCATCTCTTCAGCGTCGATCCCGACGGGCGCTGCTTCCCTTCGTCGTCGGCGTGACTACCGAAACTGGCATTGAGCCATTCATCGAGGTCGTGGTCGGTGCGTGGCACCCCTGCCTCGTGAGCGCGGCCGCACAGACCGCGCCGCCAGCGGGCATCCGGGTCACGCTCTAGGAGCCGGTCGGGATCGAGCAGGTGGTCCCGCCCATCCATGCTGAAGGCTATCTCGATCGGTTCGACCGGACGGACCTCGCCTGCGATGTAGCGCTCGCGCAGCCAATCCAACGTAGGTGAGATCGGTTCTCCGGACTTCTCGGACCTTATCTGTATGGGTGCCATCGTGAGCTGGTCGATGATCTCGAGCACGCCGTTATCATGGATCTTCTCGATCTTGACGTAGCGCCCCTTGATGTCGAGCAGCATACCCGCAGCGATGCCGACTGACGCGAGCGGGTGGGGCCTTGTTTCCTTGATGTCATCGATGAACATGGCCGAGTTCCTTTTCGTAGTGCTCGACCAGGCGGGCGTAGATTTCGCCCTTGTCGAGATCGGTTTCGCTCCAGAAGAGCAGGGAGAGTCCATCCGCGGTGAAGTCATTCTTCACGAGCGCGGAGCGATGTGCCTTGCGGCGGCGGACCGGAGCCGTGGCCACGGTTGAACGGGTCTCCGACCGGCGGGAACCGTCGCTGGGATTCATGGGGTTGATGTTGCGGTAGTGCTCTGGCGGCCCGATGGTGACATGGTCGCGAGCGACGGTGCTTCGGGCCATGGGGCGGCATGGCGAGCGTGCTCGGATCATCATGTGCCGAGCCCGGCGAAGAGGGAACGGTTCACGGGGACGGTTACGTCGATGCTGTGGATATCGATGAACGGCCGAGGCATTGCCACGGGGAAGACGGTCGTATCGGCTTCCAACCGCCCGTCGAGTTCGAAGCCCAAGACCCTGTTGCACAGCATCGCGGCGGCGCGGCCGAGCGCGGCGCCGAGATTGGGGCCGAGCATGGGAACGAGGTCGCCCATTACACGGAGGTCACCGTCCGCCAGTCCTGCGCGGACCCGATTTTCCTGATCGGGCGAATAGTCCGTGAAGCGATGTTTGTAGACATAGTCTACGTTCTTCCGGCGCCTTCCAGATCCCCGAACGCAAGCCCCTGTCTCCCGATCGAACGTATACCCCGCCGCCGCCGAGGCGTCCTCCGCGATCGCGATCGTCGCCCGGTAGACCGGGTCGACGTAGAAGTAGGATGCGCTGGTCTTCAGTTCGCTGATGACGATTCCGAGCCTGCTGTCGAGGTAGTGACAGTCCGGCGTGTAGAGCGAGCCATCCGGCAGTTCGAACACAAGCGACTGCATTGCGTGTTCGACGGCCGTATGGCTGACGACCAGATCCTTCACCTTTGCCAGTTCGTTCGGCCCGACCCCCGACATGCTGCGCCCCCCATGGGGATCTAGGCCGGAGAAACTTCCCAGCCGCTTCCTGTGGAATGTGATCGCCTGCAGCGGCTTGACCGATCTGATCCTCACGAGGGGATTTCCCTCGTCGTCACACCGCAGCGTGCCTCGGGCCACAGCCTGGGTCAGGACGAAGGGCGCTCCCCGGTCGGCCCACGTGTCGTATCCCGGCGCCTCCTTACGACGGCTTTCGGGGCTCCGCGCGACGGTGACGGTATCGAGGAGATCGGGGATCTCGATCGCGGGTGTTTGCATCTCGTGATCAGGCATGTCCATTTCCTCACATATTATTTGATGATGATTATTGAGGACATGATTTATGGGTCACGCTGTATTATGTCAACTCTATGCGTGCATATTTGATGACGGTTATACAGGACATCCATGGCTGAAGGACGGCAGAGCTGCGATCCCCGAGCCTCCAAGTGGTTGAAAAACTTATCGGACTCGGACGCCCTTCTTCTCAGGACGATGCCGGAGGATCGGCGTTCGGCCACTCTTCGCCGGTTGTCCGCCTTGCTGGCGTTGGATGAAGGAGCGGTCGGCGTGGTGGAAGCCGGAGAGGCAGCGGGGATGGCGCGCAGCGCATTTCACAAGTTGAGGAAGCGGTGGGAGCGGAGTCCATCCATAGTCTCTGTCGCACCTTACGCGACACGTTCCGCCCGTGGCTCCGAAATCAGCCGCGCAAGCATTCGCGAAGTGGCATCCGGTGAGGATGGCGCTCACCCACCCCTGTTGGGTCTTGTGCGCGAAATTCTCCTGAACGACGGATCGATGTCGAACGGTCAGGTGGCCAGGTTCGTTCGAGACGCCGACCCCGACGCTCCCGAACAGCAGACATTGGTCAAGCTTGTGCGCAGGATGCGGCAGGAGCTGTCGTTGCTGCCCGAAGCCCTGCAGAAGAGCTACGGACGCCGTCTGCTGGTCGACCTATGCGCTCTCGGTATCATCGTTGCCGGGACCGAACCTGCCGAGGTGCCGCTCGCCGGCTTTGTCGTCGATCAAGCAAGTGGATTGGTGCTGGCGGCCAAGGTGGCACGGCGAGAAGAAATGTGGACGGCGCTGGAAGGAGCGATCAGGAAAGCTAGAACCGTCCTGAGGGAGGATGGACTCGATGTGGTTCGAGAAACCGATGGAGTGGCGACAGTCGTCGCCCCGGACATATCCTTGGAGGCGGCGAAGGGCTTTAGGTCACGCGTTGCGCCGATCGCCTATATCGCGAGCGGCGAACGTCGCTTCGGGCAGCGCTTGGTCTCCGTCGTGGGTCGCAAGATTGGGCGGATCGAGCTCAAGTCGGCTTATACGATGCCCCACACCGGCGTGCCCGGAAAGATCGAGGGGCCGTTCACGGTTCCGATGTCCATGGAGGACATCGAAGCCCTCGTCGAAGCTGAGATCCGCCATTGGAACGAGCCGATCCTGGCCCGTATCCGAAGCTCTGGGCTGGACACCGTATCGCCTGGAAGAGATCGGGGTTCGATCGACGCAACCCTTGCGCTAATCGAGGCCCAGCTTTCGTCCGTTCAGCCCTCGGCAGGTTCGGGTCCAGCCGCGTGATCCGGGGCGCCTCGTAGGCGAAAGGCTTTTCGCTGTATCGTCAGGCCCTCCCGAGGGCGAGGTCCACTCGGTCGTGGTCCCCACGAAGGCCTCATCCGACGACGTGGGTTGCGCTGTTGCCTCTTTTACCTCGGTCAGTCCTTTGCCCTGCTTCTCCCGTCAGTGGTAAGCGCCCAGGCTTTCCAGATCGCTCCAAGGACATCCACGACACCCATCAGGATCAGGATGGGCGGTGCCAAGCCGGAGACGACGAACCCCGTGAAGAACACGGGAACCGCCAGTCGACCGTAGACGGTTGCGCGAAAGAAGGCCCTCACGTCCTGCAGAGCCATCATCCCGTAGTAGAACCCCAGGATCATCGTCAGCATACCTTCGACACGGATCCAGGCCGTCGTAGATTTTTCCGCACTCAAAGTTTGTCCCGGCCTCTCCCTCGACCAACCCGACGAGCCGCTGCGCGGCCTTTTCGGGACTGATGGTGATCAGGTATTGATCGTATGGCTAACGGCGGCGGGATCGGGCGCGCATCAGCCTCCCACGCAGGATCTTCGCCGCCTCGTCGAGCGTCATGGGCGGGATCTCTTGCAATGGGCGATCCATCGCCTTCACCGAAATCACCTTGATCGGATGGCCGGCGAGAAAGCGACCGACCGTAGAAAGGATCGAGCGGCCATTGCCCCTTCTGCGGAATGCGCCTGCGTCTCTGCCTGCCGTGCCAGGGGGTTCGGCCAAGCCCTCGATGGTTATTCCGGCACCTGCCACCATCTCCTCGACGGCGCGCCAGCACCTGTCGGATTCTCGATCCACTAACACCACGCTACCAGGTTCGAATGCGTCATTGGCGATGGCGTCCAGCAGCGCGTGTTTGGCGCCGTGCGCTCCATGCATTTCCAATCCGAGATGCACACCAACTGGCGTCGAGACCTTCCGATCGACGACCAGTGTCGCAACGGGACGGACGATGTCTCCGTTATCCGCGACGACAGGAACGTCCCAGAGACACCTATCGACGAAATGGCTGACGTCCGGCATCGCCGGAACCGAGCCTTTCCGGAGCCTGCGAAGATGATTGCCGATCGTCTGGTCGGTGGGAAGGTCAATATCGCGTCCTGCCGCCGCCTGTCGCACGAGGAATATGATGTCTCCTGCTCGCGCGCCGGGATTCTGCGCAGCGACCTGGCTGATCAGCTTTGACAAGGTGGGGTCAACAGCGTGGCTACGTCTGCGATGCCGGGCACCGGGTAGCTTGGCGGCATCTCGGTGGAGGTTCCAGGCCTTCACCAGACCATAGAAGGCGCTGGGGCTCATCCCGATGCCTTCAGCCTCGCGCTTGGCTGTGGCGCGGCCAGGATTGGCGTTGAACCTTTCGATTGCCTCTAACCGCCTGAGTATCTCTCCGCGTCGGTGAGGATCGATGTCCGTCAGGTCGTAACCCATTATTTTTCCTCTCCTTAGTTAAACTCCCACGTCACTTTTCCTCCAGTGCGCCCTCACACGTTCTGCTCTCGGTGCAGGTTCGTGACTTCAAGGTGCGGGAATGGTGGAGCGAGTCCGCCGCGGCCTCTCGCGGTCCGTCTCGCGCTTCATCAGGCTAGGTCACTAGGCGTCGTCCGATAGGGTGAGGCCGTGTCCTCACAGGATTGGTAAGAAGTTCGACTGTCGTTCTCGCGGCGGCGTTCGTGCCCAGGCGAAAGCCCGCCTATCCGGCTTGCGGGCATCGCTGCCCGCGAACTCGACGGCTCCCGGTCCGCCGGCCATCCTTGCCTCACGGCAGGCGCGATCACGGCGAGAAACGCACCGGTCGAGTTGATCGGCCCTCCCACTGGCGTCGGGCGTCACGGGCATGTCCTGTTGACAGGCCCTCGCGATGCGAGGGGTTTCGACCGACTCTGCAGGAGACGAGCGAACAGGCGCATTGTGTGTTTTGCCGAGGTCCGGCGATCTATCCTGTGCTATGGTGCGCGGAGGTTGGGCCGATCGGTCGGACCGGTATTGGGGAGGCACGAATGGCGCTGAGGGAGTGGGCCGATCGCAAAAGCGGAGGACGGCATTGCCACCGCGCGCGCGCCACGCAGGCTGAGCCGCGTCAGCCGACAAGGGTTGAGATTTACTACGCCAATTGCACGGCGGCGCGCGCTGCAGGAGCGGCTCCTGTTCGTAGGGGGGACCCGGGCTACGCCCGCCATCTCGATCGGGATGGCGACGGCGTCGGGTGCGAGTAGGGCATGCCGTTCTACATCAGGAAGTCGGTGAGCGCGGGTCCGTTTCGCTTCAATTTCTCCAAGGGAGGCGTCGGCCTATCCGTGGGGGTGCGTGGCTTCCGGCTCGGAACAGGCCCGCGCGGTCACTACGTGCATGCAGGTCGCGGCGGCCTCTATTACCGTAAGACCCTCAACGCATCGCGATCGGCTCGATATGGCGAAAGGCGCGTGTCCAGCGAGCCTCCTGCAGCGCACGACAGGGAGCCTGAGGCGGTCTCAAGAGTCGATATGGTTGCCGTATCCTCCGGCGCCGTCGCCGAGATGGAGGACGCGCGCTTCGCCGACGTGCTCGCCGCAATGGTCGAGAAGCAGCGGTCGGCTCGGTTAGCGACCGTATTGATGTGGTGCGGCATCGCGTTCGCGGCGTTCGCCACGATCGGCGGAGGGGTGATCGGCTTCCTACTTGGCGCCGCCGTTGCGTTCGGAGGCCGGGTTTTGGGGGCTTGGCTGGACGAAAGTCGGCGTTCGGTCGTCCTGATGTATGACCTCGAGGACGAGGCCGCCAATGCGTATGAGGCTATGACGAACGCCTTCGACAGAGTCGCGGCCTGTCATGGCAAATGGCATGTCGATGCCGGTGGGGCGGTCAATGATTTGGTGACTTGGAAGCGCAATGCTGGAGCGAGCCATGTGCTGGACAAGCGCCCAACCGCTCTCGGTTACGGGCTGCCGACGATCTTGAAGAGCAACATTACCCCGCCTTCGATGAGCGTGGGTAAGGAGACGCTCTTCTTCCTCCCCGATTTCCTGTTGGTCGTCCACGACGACAATGTCGGTGCAGTCTCCTACGACCAGCTTTCGATCGTGTGGCAGGATTCCAATTTCATCGAAGAAGGGACGGTCCCTGGCGATACGACAGTCCTCTTCCACACCTGGAAACATCCGAACAAGAGCGGCGGCCCTGACCGACGGTTCGCGAACAACTACCAGATCCCTGTATGCCTCTACGAGAGCATCCACCTCACCAGCACCAACGGGCTGAACGAGCTGCTTCAGGTCTCGTGCAATGGCGTCGCAGCTCCTCTCGCGATGGCCGTGACGAAATTGTCGAGGTGTAATGGGGCCTCCGCAATCGACCGTTCTCTGCCGAGGCTGACGAGCGGCTAAGATCGCCGAATTTTGCAAGGTCTGACCGGCCATTGGACGCATGAGTGGCGACCGTTAGTCGGCTTGTGTGGGCCTAGAGAACGTGCCGCCTTCTAGCCGGGTTTCGCGGTGGCACCGCCATGCCTCTCACCTTGATCCAGACTCGTCGGCGCCCGATCACTTGATTGCCCAGCAGGACCGTCAGGTCCATCGCATGATCGCCATTGTATGCGGAATGCTCCGTGATGGTGGCCTCGTCCCCCGCGTGGTGACCCAGATCGTTCTCGCCCGCCGCCTCGTCGCCGCGGTTGCGGACCGTCCATCGCAGTCTCGATCCGGCGGGGGGCGCATTTTGCAGGCTGAATTCGATGTCGCAGTCTTTGGGGATGGGCTGCAACTCGTTCAGACCTTTCCAGGACACATGCGAATTCTTCTTAGGTGTGGCCAGGATGGATATCTGCGGGTCGAACTGGAACGGGATGAGCGCATTCCTCGTATCTGCTTTCTCGACCACCATCTCCTCGTTGTCCTCGGGCATCGGGAAGAAATGGCCGAACGCCTCGGTCCATGTCTCTGCTGCCGTGAACTTGTCCTGCGCGCCATTGGCCCTCGCGGCGACGTCGACGAGGGTTTCCAGCTGAGCGACGAACTCTGCATGTTCCTCATCCGACAGGCGATTGAGGTCTTCGTCTGTGTCCACGGGATTGGGCACTTTCGCACCATCAGCGAGGCGTGCATGAACCACCGCAGCGATGCTTTCGAACAGATCGGCATCATCGGTCGAAGCCAGATCCATTTCGCGAACTGCATCTGCGACGAGCACCGTAAGCAGGATAGAGGACGGTCTGGAGCCCTCAACAAAGGTCAATGCCGCCCACATCTTAAAGTAGCGCACCTGACGCCGGACCTTCGTCCGCAGTGCTTGGTCCTCCTGCTCGTCCTTGAACCAGACGTAGATGGCCTTGGGATCGCTTCCTTCCCAACCCAGCGTCTCGGTCGCCAGCGCACGTGCATCGCGTTCCGCATCCAGATGGTAGCTTGGCACATCGATATGGAAATCGGGCGCGAACGTGATGCGGTTGCAGCGCTCCTTCGGATCTTCGACACCCGTGGCGTCCTTCTCCGCGTCGCTATGGTAAGCCAGCAGCGCGTCCTGAACCAGCGCTTTGAGTCCCTCCGGCTCGTGGTCACCGTCCTCGGGCTCACCCTCCCATTCGAAATACAAGCCGAGATCGATATCGAATTGGGCACGGGCGTTGTGAGGCCGGATCTGTGTCTTGAATTGGTAAGATCCCTGAAGGCGTGTGCGAGTTGGTAGTCCCGTCTGGTCCTTAAGCTTGGCTTTCAAGACCTCTGCGAGGTCGTTCCAGCGCTCCTGTTGCGCCGCCTGCTGATCGTCCGTCGGAGTAATGCGGCGATGCAGTGTCTCCCTATCGGGATCGGAGGAGTGAAACAGGTCAGCGGCGATACCCATGGCTACCTACATGCTGGCGTTAATGAAGGGACGATCCGCAGCCTCGTGCTGCAGCATCGATTGAAGAAGCGGATCGGGCGAATATTCGGCGAAGGAATTCGCCGCCATCGCGAGCAGCGTGGCCCTTGCCCGCGGGCTCGCGCAATCGAGCGCCAGGTCGGTGCGTTGGCTGTCGGCCTGGTTCCGGTCGATCCGGAGATATCTATCTCTCAGACGGTGCTTCATCATGTCATCGGTCAGCGCCTGCTGTGATCCGATGATGGCATTGCTGAGCCTGTCACCCTTCACCCAATCCCATACGCCCATTGACGTCGAAGTGCCTGCCGAGAAGGCGAACGATTGCGATGTCGTGCCGACGCTCAGCATCCGAATTTTCTGTGGGTCAATCCCTAGGAAATGTTCCGCTTCATGCACCGCTATCGCGTCAGGTGAGTTCGCGAAAAGGCCACCGTCGGCGAAGAGTTCGTGCTGGATTCGATGGGTCGGGAAATACGTTGGCGCGGCCGAGGTGGCGAGGGCGACATCAACTACGGGGAGGCGCCAGTCGACCTTGAAATTGGCATGGTGGCCTGTCTTGAAGACCTTCGGCCCACCCTTGGTGAGGTCCACCGCAGCGACCACCGTTGGGCGACGGAGGTCCTTTATCAACGTGTCCTCGCCGACAATGTCTTCGATAGTCGTGCGTAGAGCTGTGGCGGAATACTTCGGTCGGGCGACGTTCCCGAGGAATTCGGCCCACTTTCGAGGTCCACGAGTTGGCGGCTGGCGACCGAAGATCTTCTCGCCGTTCTCGACGAAGGCGTCGCGAATATGCGCGGCGGCGACCCCGGATGCCAGTCCTAGAGCGACGATGCCGCCGATCGAGGTGCCAGCGAAGAGATCTATGAAATCGGCCGCCCTGCGGCCGCTCTGCTCCTCGATCTCTGCAAGGACAGCGATCGAATAGAGGCCGAGATAACCGCCACCGGAAAGAGATAGGATCTGGAACGTCACGAGGCCCCCTCGCCCCGAACATAGTGAGAACAGGGGTGGGTTCAAGGTGCCCGGTCGGCTTAACCACACCTCGTGTCCGCTGCCCCGCTAGCGATCCGTCAGGAGGGTGTCGCTTCTCGCGCGGTTGACCTGACCGACCCTCAATAGACAGTCATACAGCCCCGCCGGCGAGGCTAAGCTAGTATACCGCCCCCTGTTCGCAAGTCAGTGACCGTCATCTGGCGGAAGTTCCTCGCGATATGGAGACATCGACCGCATCGACATCACCTGGATGGTTTCCGGCAGGTCGAACGCGCGCACGTCGCCCACGTCGTCGACGAGCGGGAGCTCAAAAGCCCTCTCAGCAATCCATGCCGCGTATTGATCGAAGCACCCGTCAAGTTCGAGCCCCTTGCTCCAGTCCTCGAGCTGCTGACGCTCTTCGTCCGAAAGCGCCACTGAACCGTCCTCGGCCAGGCGCGACAGTAGCCGTTCGCGCACATCCAACTCAAGGCCATCGCCCCGACCCAATGCGATGGCGGCGAGTTTCACCAAGGCCGCTCGGTCTTGGTGGCCGTTGCGCTCAAGTTGGGCGAGTAGGGTCGCCCGCCCGGAACCGACCAGCATGCCTAGCGCCATAAGCAAAGGAGCGGCGACGGACGGTCTATCGCTCACCGCGAACTCCGCGGCGCATCCGAGATCATCGATCTTGCCAGCGATGGCTCGATCAAAGAGGGCCCAAGCCCCGGCCTGTGCCTTCGGACGATGGGTTGGTGAGTCCCGGAAGCCCGGAGCGTCAAGCGAAGTCAGCAGTGCCGGCGTGATCCGAGCGTCGTCCTTCGTCGCCAATGCGTTCAGTGCCGCCGCCGCAACGAAGGGATCCTCCGAGCGACCGGCGGCGAATGTCAGAAGTTCGTCGATCGCGGCAGTCGGCAAGTCCTCGAAACTGCCGAGTGCAGTCGCGGCGGCTCGCGCTACCGCAAACCGTGGCCAGGAATTCCGCATCCCCATACTGCTCGCGAAATTGCGGTCGTCGGCAAGGAGGGTCACCAGCGAAGTGATGGACTCAGGCCACTTATATTCTTCCATCAAGTTAGCGAAAGCGAGCCGCACGTCGGCACTCGCGTCACCCGAAGCCTTGGTCACGAGCCGGTGCCGCTCCGCAGGATCCGTAGTGTCGGGGACGAGGTGCCGCAGTGCTTCGCGACGGATTTTGTAGCGCTTGTGCTCGAGAGCGTCGGTCATGCGTTCGCGCGGCTCGGTCGGGTCCGCGATCCGCAACGCCTGCAGGGCAACTTGCCCATCCCGGACATCTCCGGTGGCTAGCAGAGTAGCGACCGCGTCGTCCACTTCCACGCCCGCGACCGCGGCGAGCAGGACGAGCGGCTGCACCACATCGGTCGATGCATGCGCGAGGCGTTCCGCTATCTGACCACGCGTCGTGTCGCCTAGCGCGTCTACGACTTCGCAGATATTCTGTCCGGACAGAACATCCGCGAGCGCCCGGGCGAGCGCCTGCTCCTCCGATGGATAGCTGTCGGCCAGAGCGTGGGCGCGCTCGAGCCGCCTCGCGTCGCCAGCCGCGCTGCGCGAGCCATCGCCCCCGCTGATTGTCATTATGTCTCGCACCAGCTCGAGACGGCGATCCACCGTCGCGGCCGATGCGGCGGTCACGAAGACTGGGACAGGGTCGGCCGGCCGGTTTCGCGCGGCGATCTCGACCAGCCGCTTCCTAAAACTGGATCCCTCAATGTCGGGCCGGGCGAGCTCCGCGATCAGATCCGGCTCTAGCTCAGAGTCCCAGTGCTGCCGCACCGCAGCCCATGCGTAGTCGCGGACCCAGCCTTCCGCCAATCCGAGCAACTGCCTCAGGTCGGCAGCATCGACGCCCGGCGAGTTCTTGAGCACCTCAGCCAGCGCACGCGTCAGTAGATCAGCCCTCGGATGCCCCCGAATGAAGTCCACCCCGTCCCGCCCCTTCCGGAGCGCAACGATTTTCTCCATGCCGCTATGCGCGTTGTGGTAGGCTTCGCCCGGCTCCTCGAGTTCGTGATCTGCAGCGTCGGCGTCTATTGCGTGCTCCTCGGCGGCCAGTCGGTCGCCCGCAGATTTCTCCATCCACGCATCAGCGCGCTCTTCGGACTTGGCGAACGCCTCGATCGCGCGGTCGTAGTCGGGCGTTTCCCCACGCAGCGCACCTAGGACGATCGGCTCAATGTTGGAGCTGGGATCGCCGGGACCCTCGATGCTGCTGAGCCCGCCCCAAAATTCCTCCTCGATGCCTGGCGCAAGGGCGTCGATGACGTCGACGATGTCCGTGGCATAGCCGACATGAGTGAAGGGCAGGATCTCGCCGATGAAGCGCTTGATGAGCGGCGCGGTCGTCGGGTCGGCACGCAGGCTGGCTACGTCTTCCTCGGTGATCTCAGGTGCGGTCCAAACCGGACCGAAGGAGGGACGCTTCGTGCTTTCCGCACCGTCAAGTAGGATGCGGGCGAGCTTAGTTGGCAGGTGGGTCGGCGAGCCGAAGCGTATCAGGTCCCGCAGCGCTCTCTCGAAGTCCCGGCGCCCGCCCTCCCCGAGCGCGACCGAGACCAAGAATTCCTGCAACCGGGCGCGGGTGGCGTCCGGGATCTCCGGATCGACTTCCTCGATGGCCGACACGCGCCGCAGCATGGCGAGCGCCGTCTCGCGTCCCCAATCCTGACCTACGGCGTCCCATCCGACGAGCGCTTGGACGACCAGGCCGAGCGAGAACTCGGCCTCGCCGGATTTGGCGCGGAGCGCCAGCAGCAGGCCGTCCTCGACACGTGGATGGGCGAACGACAGCGCGGCGCCGTCCCGCTTCAGGTTGCGACCGGCCTGGAGAAAGTCCAGCAGACCCTGCACGTCGGGTCTGAAGGACGGGTCGAGCGAGCGGAGTCGGCGAGCGAGTTGCGTGAAGACGGCGTCTGGCACCGCGCTCCTGGCGATGAGCATCGACCAGATGATCGCTGCGCCCTGGATGCCGTCGGTGCCGAACGAAGAGACTTGGTCGGCCACCACATGCGAGATCGCCTCGATCTGGGAGTCGGCGATCAGCTTCGCGACGGGCCGGGGCTCTTCCGGGTTCTCCCGTCCGAGCGACACCAGGAAGCGGCTGACCTCGTAGGGTCGGCCGAGCGAGGCGATCGCGTCGTCGCGGAATGTGGTTGCGAGGGTGCGGGCGTGTCCCCGCAGGTCGGAGGCGATCCCGTCGTAGATCTCCGCGATCCTCTCGGATCCGTAGTCCTCGACCTCGATCCGCTCGATGTAGGGATTGAGGTCCTTCAGCACTTGTGAACCGGCGCTGCTAAGCACGTCGGACCGCGACGTGATGATGAACTTGCGCCCCGGGCCCGCCTGCTGGAGCAGCTTCGGCAGCTCGCCGCTCCATCGATCCGCGTCGGGGGTCAGCCTGTTCCCACCCCAGGGATCCCGCAGGTGAAAGACGACGGGGTCGGCGCGGGTCAGGTTGGCTCGGATCTGGCTAGGGCCATTCTCCTCGCCGATCACCGAGAAAGGGGGAGCGGCGGCCCGGAGTTCGAGCTCGAGAATGTCGGCGGTCAGCGTCTTGCCAGTGCCGGACGGCCCGGCAATCACCACCGCATGCTGTTCCCTCAGCCGGCGGCTGATCTCCTCGTAGGAGGCCGGACGGACGTAGTGGTCCATGTCGCGTGTGGGAGCGATCGACCCGCCATGGCGGACTAGGATGTCGATCACCTCGTCGCGCGTCAGCACGCCGTAGTCCTGGCCCCGGATCTTATCGCGCACAAGATCGCGAAGGTCGCGGATGCATTGGTGGTGGGCCGGGCTCGCGACGTGACCGTGCCGCTCGAGCTGGGCGACAATGCGCGACTTGAGCGTCTCTACAGTCACGCCGGACAGCAGCACGATGCGTGGCGCGAGCTCCGCCTGCTGCGCCAGAGTCCGCTTGGTGCGAGCGTGCGGGGGCAGTTTGTCGACGTCCGGGAAATCCAGCAGGTGCTCGCCCTCGTGCGGCCGCAGACCCTCGGCGAGGCTCTCGTTCGTCGCGAAGACGTAACGTCGTGCCGGATCCGCCTCGAGCATTTCCAAGGGCCGGCTCCGCTTCCCACCCGAATCCTTGCCCGAGCGCGCCTTGCCTAGCAGGACGTCCGCGATTGCCGATGCGGTCCAAGGCGCCCCAGACCGCGTTTTGGCCTGGATGACCAGTTCGATCGCGTCTGCCTTGGCCGAGGCTTCGGACAGGCCCGTAGCGGGGTCCTTGACGGCCGCTTCGATGTCCTCGTCGGAGCGGGGTTCGACCTGTATCTGCGTCGTCGCCATCTTCACGAGCATCAGATCCAGTGCGACCCAGACCGTCACGGTGATCTGGTATTCGTAGCCCGCGTAGCCGGGATTGCCCGGCTTGGTGTTTCGGCGGGTCGCCGGGATACCACCGTTCGTGACGGTGCGACGCTTCACCGCAGGCTTTGCGGGTGCGGCCTTACCGGCCATGCGAAGTCGCCATCTTCGGATTGGTCCGCATCTTACACATCCGGCTATCGGTAACCGAGACGTGGACTTCGCGCCACGGTTTTGCGGTCGTGCACTACAACGCGGGTCATCGGTGATGCGGGGCTAGAGATAGGCGTCGTCGATTACTTCGACGCTGTCGGGATTCACTTCATAGGAGTGCTCGAACTGTTGTTTCGCGAGCGCGATGAGATCGCAGTTCTCATCCTTTCCGGTCAGCCACTTGAAGTCGTATGCGAACGGGCCCGGGAACAGCGTCCACTGCAAGGCAAGGTCGAAGGCGAGCATGCCGCTGAAGAAGCCGTTGACCAGGCTCTCGATATTCTTTGTGCTTCTGCCGGGCATTGCGCGCGGGAAGATTTGCTCCGTGTCGCCGCGGTCCTGGAACAGCGAGAGGTGCGCCTGGAACGTTTTCTGGATCTCGCCGGAGCACCGCTCGCCCGCCAGCCACATCCCGGGCCAGCAAAACATTTCGGGCTGCCGCCTCTTGTCCCGCGCGAAGGCGAGGTGGTGGGAAAAGATCACCCTCACTGGCATGTTCACGGGGCCAAACCCAAAGGTCCGGTGCTCGTCCAGCAGCGCGTCGACGGGGCCGCCGTCGCCGATCATGCCCACGATCGCGTCCAGTCCAGCGAAGGGGTGGTCGTAGCCGCACCGGTCGGCGAGGCGGGACCCGACTAACTCGTATTCCATCGCTGAGAAGCTCTGTATCGCTTTCTGGAGCTCGGGTGCCTCGGCCGCTGCGAGGCACAGCCGCGTGAACCGGGCTCCGGGATCGACGTCGCAGATGAAATCTTCGAAGGACTCGATCTCGAGCGGATATCCCCGCGTCGGGTTAATGGCGAGGTCGCATATCAGGAGGAAAAGCCCGACGAGTGGATCATCGTAGCGCTTCGGCCAATCCGCGCCCAGCAGTTGCAGGAACAGCTCGAACGCAGATACGTAGATGGGCGCGAACTGCCCCTTCTCCCGGTAGCTCTCGAGCAACACCGGCCCGCCCGAGTTGGCGAGGAACTGGAGCTGGCAGAAGCGCGCTTGGCCCTCGAATATCTCCGCCAGACCGACCTCGGCCGTCGGAGGCATCGAACCGTGGACAAAGCCCTCGGCGTGCTCCACCCTCAGCCGCAGGATGTGAGGATCCCAGCCCGCAGGATTGGGAAGCTGGGCCTCGCGCAGGTCGCAAGAGCCGATGATCGCGAACACGGTCTCGCCGTAGGCCTTGAGGTAGCTGTGGCCGACGCTCTCGAAATATGGCGTGTGACGCAGCTCCAAAGCGCATTTCGGCGACAGCACGATCTTCTTGTAGAAATCGATGTCGAGCGCGTTGTTGACTGCGATATTCGCAGCCGCGAGCGTCGGATCTTCATGCGTGACACCGGCCAGCATCGCCCGGTGCGCCCAGCTCTTGACCGGCTTGACGCACCCGGCGCCGCGGCCGAACTGCTGCAGGAACACCATACTTCCGTAGACCTGGGCCGAATAGGCGAGGCTGAGCATCAGCCCGGCCGACGAGCCCATGTGCTGCCACCAGTGGATCGTCTCGTGGAGGTAGACCGAATAGGCCTGCATGAGGTCCGCCGTATCGTGGCCGTCGGTGTCGCGCCTCGTGATGGCGTCGACAAGTTCGTGCACGCGAGGGCTGAGGCGGAGGACGAAATGCTCGGTCGTGTATGTCCCGTGCGCATTGAGGGTCGCGTTGAAGACGCTTGGCGCGGATACTGGATCGAGAAGGTGCGGGTCGAGGCGTGAGAAGCGAAGCATGCCCCTAGATAGCACCGAGCTTTGCCCGGCGTCCCCAACAATGCCCCGAAGGCGTCGCTATCGAGAGGTGTAGATGGCAGATGGATATTCGCGGAAGATCCAATCGCCGCCTCCGCTTTCGCGGCTCAGCATCCTCACGGTGCTCTCGACGACCCCCGGGTTCCCGTGACCGGTCGGTATGGGATACTGGCGGACCAGGAACGCGGCCGGGACTCGGATGCCGCCGTCGTGCTCCCAGTCGCCTATTCGGTTCATGAGGGCCTTCGTGCGGTTGTCTGCGATGTCAGCCCGCGCGCCTTCGGCGTAGGCGATGTAGACGAGGCCGAACTCGCCACGCGGGACTTGGGTCATGGCCTTGCCGAACAGCCCGACGGGCGCGCGGCTCCTCTTTATCACCGCCTCTTGGGCGACCACGCGCCATGCAATGGCGACTGGCGACATGGCGACGTCGAGGGTCCCACCTGGGGGATGCGCGACCTTGCAGATGAGGCCGTCCCACTCTGGTGTCTCCATGTCCCATCTGAAGACTCGTTTCAGCATGGCCGGGCTGTATGCCTTGGTCACCTCTGCGAGGTGGACGCGGCTCGGCAGCTCATGAAACGCCACTGTCCCCCATGGATACTCGAGCGGCGAATCGGGGCGGGTCACGAAGCATTGCATTGCGCACTTCGAGGCAATCGCGTCGAGGTCCAATCCCGTGGCTTCGACCGTCAGCTCCACGTCGAACCGGCCGAACTGTTCCCTGGCAAGGCAGGAAGCGTGCAGCCGTCGGAAAAGGTCACGCATCCGTGCCTCCTCCGCGACCTCGTAGTCCGAGAGCGCCTTGCTGCGCTTACACTCGACGACCATGCTGAACTTGTCGTTGCATCTGAGGTCCGGCGACTTCTTCTCAGTCGCCTCGACGAAGGACATATCTCGGCCGCTGGCTGCGCATGCCGATGCCACGAGGAGCTCAAAAAGGGTCGCGTCCGTGTCCACGCCCGAGAAGAGCGTCTGGAGCTTGTCGGCGGCACCAACGACGCCGCGGAGCGCATCGGCGCGCGCGCCGAGTTGCGCCAGCTGCGTTACTGCGAGCGCGCCTGCGAAGTGGTCGTAGCGGACGTCGCTGGCGAGATAGTCCTTGGCGAGGCGGACCGCCTGTCGAAGCCGGTGCCCTTTTGGTCGCTCGCTCTCCAGTCTGACGCCCTTCACGATCGAGATGGGTTCGCCGTCGTCCGCCTCCGAGAGGCGGAACAGGCCAGCCGGGTCCCGCTTGAACCATCCCTTCGGCGCGTGGAGTTCGAGCAGTGCCAGTGCATCCGGCAGATGGTCCTCCACGAACGCGCTGGCCGCCGGCGCTCCGGACATCACCGTCTCGCGCGCGATGGCGGGGAAAGGATCGCCTGTCGGTGGCGGCTCGAGGTCATCGGGGTCGACACCGCTGGCGGCGACCATCGCAGCGATCGCCGCCTCGAGTTCTTCCCGTGCGATTCCCGCTTCGCGTATTGCGGTCTCCATCGCCGCCCTCGCCGCCTTGCCCCCGTCGAGGAAGAAGATGCGCCGAAGGCGGAGCGCCTCCGGCCAGAGATCGTCGAAGGCCCGCTGCCTTTGATCAACTAGCTCGACGAGTTGACGCAAATGCTCTGGAAGATCATCCGGTAATAAAGGAGAAGGGTCTTCGGTCATTTCCGTCGAACGCGATGGGATGGAGAGAAGCACCAGACTTGGGGGGACACGTGCATCTCGCGCAGCTTACGATCAACAACTTCCGGCGCATTGCCGAGGCGTCGCTTGAGTTCCAGCCCGGGCTCAACATTATCCTCGGGCCGAACAACATTGGCAAGACCGCGATCGTGGACGCCCTGCGCGCGCTGCTTGCGGGCGCGGACGACCCGTATCCGCGCTTCACATGCGAGGACATCCATATTCCTTTGGGCGGGACGGCCACCGGGGAGATCAGGTTCGAATACCTGTTCCGCGGATTGAGCCACGACGACGAGGCCGAATTTATTCACGCGCTGCGCGAGCGTCCTGACGGGTCGACCGAGGCGCTGATGGGCGTGACCTATGGAGAGGCGGACAAGTCGGGGCGGCTCAAGCCACGCCGCTGGTGCGGCGAATTCGACGAGGTATCGATGACGTCGTCGATGCTGGAGAACCTGCGGAGCGTTTACCTGCAGCCGTTGCGCGACGCCGAGCAAGGACTCAGGCCGAGCCGCAACAGCCAGCTTTCCCGTCTTATTCACCTACTGTCGGACGACACTGGCCGAGGGGACATCGCGAAGGCGCTGCGGGAGCTCGACGACAAACTACGGTTACACAAGCCGATCAAGGACACACATTCCGCCATTTCGGGACGCCACGTCTCGATGCTGGGCACCAAGCTAGCGCAGGCTTTAGAGGTGGGCATCGCCGGCACCGACTTTAGCAAGCTCGCAGCCCGGCTGTCGCTCGTAGTCGACACCTTCGAAATCGATCGCAATGGTCTTGGCTACAACAACCTCATCTACATGGCGGTGGTCCTTAGCGAACTCGCGAAGAACGCGGATGCGGCGTTCCGCAGCCTGATCGTGGAGGAGCCCGAGGCCCACCTCCACCCTCAGCTACAGGCAGTGCTGCTGCGTTATCTGTCGGGCATCGACACCGGTGGTCCCGGCGAGAAGCCTGTCCAAGTCTTCGTGACGAGCCACTCGCCGAACTTCGCCAGCATCGCGGACCTCGATTCGTTGGTGTGCCTGGTGGAGAATGAGGGGCGAGCGGTGGCTTTCCACCCGCGATCGGTCAATTTCGCAAAAGGCAAGCGCGAGAAACTAGCCCGCTACCTTGACGTGACCAGAGCGGAGCTTTTCTTCGCGCGGCGCGCCTTGCTCGTTGAGGGTGCCGCCGAGCTGCTGTTGGTCCACGTCCTTGCGCTGCGTCACGGATACGACCTGCGGGACCACGGAGTCAGCCTCATCAGCGTGGAAGGCCTAAACTTTGACAGCTTCATGCCGCTGTTCGGCGAGAAGGCGATCACGATCCCGGTAGCGGTCCTGACCGACGCGGACCCGTCTGCGAAGACGGATGGCAAGACGGTTCCGCTGTATCCAGGGCCGAACGACACGGTGATGCCGTCGGACACGGCGAAGCAAATGCTCGCGGGTCAAGATGATCTCGTGAAGGTTTTTCTCGGCAAGAAGACATTCGAGTATGACCTCGCACTCGTTGCCGGCAACAGGCCCGCGATGCTGGCGGCGCTCAAGGAGCTGCACCCGATGATAGGTGCCCGCGTGGCGATGGCAGTGGATGCGGCAGTCGACGATCAGGCCAAGGCTAAAGCCTTATTCTGCGGAATGTTCGAGCGGGAACACGGTAACGTATCGAAGGGCCGGTTCGCGCAGGCGCTCGCTGCGCAGATAGAGGACGAGAAGCTCGACATCGAAGCGCCCGGCTACATCCTCGACGCCATCAAGCACGTCTGCCAATGACGGTCTCCCTGTCGACTGAACAGATGGACATCGTCAACATGCCGCTCGGGCCGGTCGCGGTGACTGCTTGCGCGGGAAGCGGCAAGACACGAACGGCGGTGCATCGGCTCGCATCGATGCGAAAAATGGAGGAGGGTCGCGGCACGGTCGCGCTGCTGGCGTTCTCCAACGTGGCCGTCGACACCTTCCGCCGCGAATATGCGGAGCTCCTGCGCGGCTTGCCGGTCATCGGTCGCTCGGCGTCCGTCGAGATCGACACGATGGACGGGTTCATCACCACCAACGTGCTGCGACCGCATGGCCATCTTGTGATGGGCTGCTCATGTGCGCCCTTTCTCGTTGAGGGAGGCGAGGCTTTCCTCAAGGCCTTCACCGTCTTCGATGGCAAAATCCCCCGACCGACGATCGACATCGACGTCGCCTGGGATGGTGTCAGGTTCCAATTTCTAGCCGGACGGGCGGCGATGCAGCTCCCATCGGCTAGGGCCCAAGCCGGACTCGCCCGGCTCGGAAACATCGGTGCCTATTCGCACTCCTCCGGCCGATATTGGGTCATGCGGATCCTTCGCGAGAAGCCGTTCGTGCTGCGCGCGCTTTCGCGGCGATACCCACATATTCTGGTGGACGAAGCGCAGGACATTGGACCGGAACACCAGGCCATACTAGATCTGCTGATCGACGCGGGGTCGCAGGTCTCGCTAATCGGCGACCCGAACCAAGCGATCTTCGACTTTGCCCGCGCCGACGGGAGCTTCCTGCGGTCCTACGGAGCGCGATCCTCGGTCTCGGCGCGCACTCTATCCGTAAACTACCGGTCGCTGCCTGGCATCGTCGGTGTCGCCAACCGCCTGACTGGTGGCTTGGACACCGCAGACCGCGAGTCCCCAAATCAGCGCGGCGTCGCGTATTACATTCCCTATAGGACGGATTGTCGAGACGATGCGCTGGCATCCTTTCGCAGCCTGATGAGCGCTGCGGGTCTCAACGCTAGGAATGGAGTGGTTCTCTGTCGTTCGTCGGATCTAACGGCGCAGTGGCGCGGCGAGATGGATGGCCAGGGCGTTGGGGTCGTTCGTTCCATGGCGGAAGCCGCGATCAGCCGCAATCGGCGCGACTTTAGAAGAGCGTTTGAGAAGGCCTGCGTCGGCTTGTCAGGTCTGCTAGCCGCCAAGCACGGGTCTCTGGGATCGGACCTGGCGCGCCCCATCGATGAACGAACGCGGTTGCTGAGGAGGTTGGTCTGGTCGTTCGTCCGCGATCCTGTCGCAGGGCTACCTTCCGCCACGCTGGTCGCTGACACTGTCTGGCATCCACAGATGAAAAAGCGTGTTTGCGCTTTTGTCGATATGTTGGTGGCCGACTTCGGCTTCGAGGCAGCCGACAACCTCGGCCGGCGCCTCGCAAACAAAAAGCTAACGAGTCAACCTTTGGTCGCGACCCCGTCCCTCGCGACCGAGCAGGCCGTGCCCCTCCGAACTTCAACCGTTCATCGCGTGAAGGGGGAGAGTCTTGAATCGGTGCTATATGTCGCGAAGAAGCCACACGTGCGCGCGATGCTCGCCGGCACTGGCACCGAGGACGGTCGCATCGGCTATGTCGCGTTGACCCGCGCCAAGGACCTGTTCGTCCTTGCCGTGCCAGAGAACTGCCTCAACGAGTTCGAGTCCGACCTACAGGCGCTAGGCTTTGTTCGAGCGTGACTGCGTAACTGCTGCGACTCTCACTTTGCCATATCAATGACTTTTAGGGTGTGCCCGACATAGCTTATCGCTGCATGCTGACACCATCTGGGTGAAACGAGATCGTGGATCAACCGCCGCCCGCGCTGAGGTCCAGATGGGGGCAATGCTGCTCACCCAACAGATATGAACCGAGTAGCAGCTTTGCTAAACTCCACTTCTAAATCGGGACAGGCGGCAAGCGGCCCAATAACGACCGGCAGGATCCTACTTGGCGGCTTCGGACAAAAAGGTCGCTAGTCTCTGCACGGCTACCCGCTCGGCTCTGTAGGTAACTGAGCGTCCTTCTTTCGTGGATGAGACCAGCCCCGCGTTCCTCAACACCGACAGGTGCACCGAGGTGTTGTTGGGCATCGTATCGGTCTGCTCGGCAACTTCGCTAGACGTAATCCCGTCCGCCGCTCGCGCTATGGCCAGGAATATCTCCAGCCGGGTTGGCTGTGCCAGGGCACTGAGTTTCGCGACGGCATCCATCTTTTCCATTCTCCTCCTGATAGCGCCAGCGATCCCTACCGACAAGTTAATTCAATACTTCATTACCTATTGAAGTATTTTCTGTTCATGCTATGTGCCGTGTCACGAGGCGCTGGGAGGTCCGGTGCGGAACGTGGGGAGCGGTGCGATGAGCGATACCGCAGAATTCGAAATCGACCCTTATTTCGAGCAGGCTCCGGTGGACTGGGCGCTCGATCCTCTCGAGGACAGAAGTGGAGGCATGTTGGCTATTCAACGTGTCGCGCTCGTCCGGATCGCATGCGTGAACGACACGGATGGCCGACCGACGCCTGAAGGCCACTCTGTGTTGCTAATGCTGTTTGCCACGCACACGCGAGAGGATGCTGCGGAGGATGTCGGTCTCGATTGGATTATCGCGAACCGGACGGTCGCGGGTCATTCCGAACGCATTGCTGCAGCCGAACAGATTGAGAGGCGGGAGCGCGTCGCTGCGCGCATGGCACATCGCTTCGCGACCGATACGATCGGCAACGATTCGGCGGTGAAACTGATCGGCTTGCGGATCACCCGCGAAATCCCGGTTCGCAGCACCCTGTGGACGATGACCTGGCCCGATGGCGACTGTCTCGCGCGTGACAGGTTTTATCTCTGGCTCCTCGAGCGCATCGATCGCTGGGACAATTGGAGTGAAATGGTCACACAGAAAGGCGCGCGTGCGCTGACAGAACATTTTCTAAAATTGGCCTTTTGTGACCGTGATTTGAGTAGTTCGGAGTGAAAGAAAGGACGATGTCATCTTGCTAAACGACACAGAAAGGAACGTATCGCTTTCTTTGCGCGTTTGAAGATTATCCGCGGGTAAAGAAATTCGAGAGGAAGTCCGATGAATGTAAGACCGCTCGCCATAAGCAGCGCAATCCTCCTCGCAGGTGCTTTCGCATCAGGGGCAATTGGTCAAGCGCAAAATTCATCGAGTGGTGCGAATTCGAGGCCTGAACGAAGTATCGAGGAGAGCGCCAAGATTTTTCTTCAGGAAAAGGCAAAGGCGCAAGCTTCGCAGCGCGCAAAACTTGAGCAGGCAGGCATCAACTTCGGACAATATCGTAGCGTGGTCGCGCGGCTTAATAATATTAGCAGGAAAGAAAGCAGGGGCTTAGCCGCTGATACCGAGGCGGCAATCGATGCCGCTCTTGTCGAAGATATTGCGCTCGAGCTGGCTACTTTGGGATTCGGCCCGCAGGATCTTCGGCCCGGAGCCGGTGCCACGGCATTGATAAACGCCGCTTCAAAAAAGATCCGTTTGCAAGCTGACTACGACGACTACAAGCTACTCTCCGACCTCGTCGTTTCAGGAACGGTTCTGGGCTATCGATTGCCGGATGCAGGCAGTGTCGGACGTGCTTTCATGGAAATGAAGATCAACAAGGTCTACAAGGGTCAAGCGGAGACAGATTCGACGGTGCTGGTCGAATTGCAGTCCGGGGTCACAAGCGGTGGGGAGAAGCTTCAGTATTCGGGCGAATTTCTACCCGCGCCGCAAACTCAGATCGTTGCTCTCCTTTCGGATATACCACGAGCTATCCGTTCCGATGATGGAAGGCTCTCGCGTCCGAACGTCGGAACGAGCTAAACCAAGATGGTCGAGCCTCTCACTATTGAGGGTTCTGTTGTAAAAAGCTTCCGAAATGCGATGCCTGACGTCGCTGTCGGTAATCTGTGAAGGAGCGCGTCATGTCGAAAAATAACTCACGCACGCAGGCATCGGCCGCTGTTCTCGCATTAATAGCTACCGCAGGGCTACATGCGCAAGCATCGGCTCAAACTAGCATTCCCAACAAATGGGACGTTTCGACCCGAAACATAACTGTGGATCAGAATCTGCCTTATATTTGCGATGCACCGCTACAACGGGCCGTCGCGACAGTGAATTCCTATGATCCGAATTTCCGCATAACTTACGGTTGGAATGTTCCTCCAACCGACAATCGCTCTGCGATGTATTATCGGTCGTATGGCTACGGTGCGACGAATACCCGTGCGCAAACCCTTAAATCTATCCAACCTTTGTCCAGTTACAATTTTTGGGAAAGCTATGGGACTATTGTGGACGCCGATATTGGGCTCAATCAGGACCTGATTTTTTGGCCTGGGACAAGCGATACGAAACAATGGTATGATCTTCACTGCGACGCCAACCAGCAAGGCGCATTCTCGCAGTGGCATTCTGATTACGAGTCGATCCTGATGCACGAGTTGGGCCACTTCGTGGGGTTTGAAGATCGCAACGACGGTGTAACGCCGTGCGCGATGAGCGACTATAAGCTCGGGACAATCAGACGATCTTTCTGTAGTGCCGAATTGAGTGCCTATCGCGCTGCTTACTGATGAAAATTTCTAGGTCTCATCTCACTCTATTATTTTTGACAGTGAGTTTAATAGGCTGTTCCCAGCAAGCTACTCGGGTGCCTGTATGTCCGTTAGACGACCAGCTACCTGCACCAGATGGCAGCTATAGGACCTATGAAAGCGTGGAGGATGTTGGTCAGGTTCCAGTTCCTGAAGGTTGGAGCGTCGTGGAAAACTTGCCGCAAGAAAACCGGATAAGCCTACAATCAAATTCCGGCATCACTCTCCAGTTTGATCTGGAATGCTGTAGCACACCCCCCAACCTGCGACTGGCCTCATATTCCTTCAATGCATCTGGTCGGCCGGTTTGGCTAGAGGCTGGGCAGCAGGGGGGAAAAACGATACGAGGATTTCTCTTTCCAACTGCTTTTGTTGATCCTGAAGAGCTTGCGAAAGAGAACATTGTTCTCCGGTCACCACCACAATTGCAGTTCGGCGCTGTCTGTGGTGACTTGGCTCGCGATACCTGTCGAGATTCTGTAATTCGGATTGTGCGGGGTTTACGCTTTGACAGCAGCGCTACAGCCAAGTCAGTGAACTCTACCGTCTCAACTGTTCCCGCTCGTTCTGCAGATCGCTGGGAGGAAAGTCAGGCAGAGCCTGGTTTTACTCCGCCGTCTTCTGGATCGGACCAAATTTTTACGCCGTCCCTGTGTTGATTGGCCTCGCTAGGGCGGGTCCTTTCCGCGCATGTGGTCGACAGCGAGGGCACCTTCAGCGATCAGATCGACGTGGTCGTGTTCGATCGGCAGTATTCGCCGTTCATCTTCAGCTTCCAGGGGCAGACGGTTGTGCTGGCCGAAAGCGTTTACGCAGTTTTCGAATGCAAGCAGTCGATTGACGCGGGGATGGTCCGGTATGCCAAGGAGAAGATCTCCAGTGTGAGGTCGCTTCACCGCGCCAGCCTGCCGATACCCCACGCAGGCGGCGAATATCCCCCCAAGCCCCTCCAGCATATCTTAGGAGGGCTTCTGACGCTCGAAAGTGGATGGTCCCCCGCGCTGGGCGAGCCTCTCGAGCGCGCACTTCTCGAAGGACCCGCCGGCAGTCGCCTCGATCTGGGCTGTGTTGCCGCACACGGGATCTTTTCATGCGACGAGGACGGTTGTGGCACGATCACCCCGATGGGGAAGCCCGCCACTGCATTTCTGTTCGAACTCATCGCGCGACTCCAGGAAAAGGCGACCGTCCCGATGATAGACGTTCGCGCCTATGCGCGTTGGCTCGACGTCGCGAGCGCCTGAGCTTCCCAAGAGGCTTTTATTCCTCTTGCGAAAAGAAGGGCGCGAGAGTGGTTCGCCCGCTCACGAGTGCGGCCCAGCACCATTTGTCGCAGAATCTTTTCCGGGATTGACGTGACCCCCTGATTTTCCTCCAAGTTGGATTAGAGTCCGGCCCTGACAGAAGGACGGACGAGATGAAGAGAACGAGGTTTTCAG
>NZOF01000069.1 GCA_002695185.1 Erythrobacter sp. | reverse complement strand
CACGCTGCGCCAGTTCGGCTACGATGCCCGCAGCGGCAGCGTGGTCGTGGTGTTCGACGCCGTGCGTCCGGGCCAAGGCAGCGATGTCGTCACCCGCCGTTTCGAAGCCACCGTGCCGGGTGTCCTCCCCGAAACGGCAAGCGTTGGCCCGGCGTTGAACCAGGCGGCCAATGACGTGGCGGCGCAGATCGCGGCCTGGATCGGCTAACGCCTGCCAGCGGCGCAATTCGCATTCTTCAGCGAGCGTACCCTTAAGTCCCGCTTTTTTGGGCAGGCAGCTTATCGTCTGGCGATGCGGGTGGAATTGAAGGTAGAGGAGCGCCAGAAACAGGTCGGCCCTGCAATCGGCGCTCCCCCGGATTGACTACATTCCTGCTGCCGTTGGGCGAACGATCACTTCGTTGATATCGACGCCTTCCGGCTGTTCCAGTGCATAACGGATGGCGCGCGCAATCGCGTCCGGCGTCAGCGACTTTTCCCGCCAGGTCGTCAGCGCGGAGGCAATCTGCGGATCGGTTATGTCGTTGCCAAGTTCCGTATCGACCACACCGGGAGAGATGATCGTGGTCCGGATATCGTCATGTTCCTGCCGCAGGCCCTCCGTGATCGCCCATACCGCGTATTTGGTCGCACAATAGACTGCCGCGCTTGGCATCACGAAGTGCGCCGCTATCGAGGCCACATTGACTACATGTCCCGAACCCTGGGCGATGAAGCCCGGCAGGACGGCTGCAATCCCGTTCAGCACACCGCGAATGTTCACATCGATCATCCGGGACCATTCGTCCTGCTTCAGCGCAGCAAGCGGCGAGAGTGGCATGATGCCGGCGTTGTTGATGAGCACGTCAACACTTCCGAAGCGTTCCTGCGCCGCCGCAGCGAAGGCCTGGAAACTTTCTGCATCCGTCACGTCCAGCGATTGCCAAGCCACAGCCTCATCCAATTCGTTTGCGAGCGCTTCCAGCCGTTCGGTGCGCCGCGCGCCGATTAACAGCTTCGCGCCTGTCCCGGCCAACTCGCGGGCGGTTGCCTCGCCGATCCCGCTTGAAGCGCCGGTGATCAAAACGGTTTTATCTATTACCTTTGTCATGCCAGTTCCTTTCGATCTGTCTGGTTGGACGGTAGATAGATCGATGGTCAGCAAGGCGTGATCGCGATCCGCTGGAATCCTTGCATGATCCTCCAGAATTCATACCCTAGGATTGCGGAGTGCCACGGTGGAGTGGCAGGGCAGGGAGATGAGCAAGCATTCCGAACTGGCGACGCAGATCGCGCGGCACGTCAACCGCACCGGGATGGTCGATACGGCGATATCACGGTTGTCCCTGTTCCGCGCTGACGAGCCGACCCAGCCGCTGCCCGCTGTCTATGAAGCCTCACTTTGCCTGATCGCCCAGGGGTCGAAGCGTGTGACGCTTTCAGATCAGAGCCTGACTTACGATGCAGAGCATTACCTGCTGGTGTCGCTGGACCTGCCGCTGATCGGGCACGTAACGCAGGCCAGCCCCGATGCGCCTTACCTTTGCGCGAAAATCGATATCGACCAATCCGCACTGGTCGATCTCATCATGAAAGAAGGGGAGCGCGCTCCGAAAGCCGACCTGCCGGCACTGGCCGTCTACCGCAGCGACGACGATCTGATGGACGCCGCCTGCCGGTTGCTGCGATTGCTCGATCGTCCGGAAGAAATTCCTGCTCTGGCCCCGTTGATAGAGCGGGAAATACTCTACCGCCTCCTGACCGGGCCGCATGGGCCGACGCTGCGCTATATGGCGGTGGGCGACAGCCACCTCAATCAGGTGAGCAGGGCCATCAGCAAAATCCGCTCCGCCTTCGATCAACGCTTGCGTATCGAAGAGATCGCGGCGGCGGCGGGCATGAGCCCGTCCTCGCTCCACGAGCATTTCAAGGCGGTTACCCGGATGACACCCCTGGAATATCAGAAACAGCTGCGGCTTCAGGAAGCGCGGCGGCTCATGCTTTCGGAAGGTGCCAATGCAGGGTCGGCAGGGTTCGCAGTAGGCTACGAAAGTCCCTCGCAGTTCAGTCGCGAATATTCCCGCCTGTTCGGCGCTCCGCCGCGACAGGACCTGATGCGCCTGCAAACCAGCGGGGGGAATATTCTGACGCCGTTGTGATAAGGCAGATATGTAGCCGTAAACGCTTTACCCCGTTGGAACCGACGAAGATCCCTGTACAGCCCCGGCAAACTCCATCGCAGCCAGGAAATCGTCCTTGCGCCGGTCTCGGCGGGCCTCGGCTTCCTCGTCGCGGCCCCACAGATCGGCCTGCCATTCTTCTTCGAGATTGGCAGCGGCCCAAAGCGCATCGCCGTCCGCGCCTTGCTGCAACGCTTCCAGCCCGATGCACAGCGATGCCGCTAGCGAGGTCGTCTGTTCGAGTGCAGCCAGCGTGAACGGGTCGAGCTCTCCCAGCCGCGCGGCGAGCCGCTGGCGCGTTTCTTCGGTTTGCGGGCGATGGAGAATGCCGCTGATGCGGTGCAGGGTCACGCCTTCGCGCGCTTCCAGTCCGGCAACGATCGGCTCCCACAATTCCTGCTGGCGGCGGTAGAGCGGTTCCTCCGGATCGGCGCGGAAACACAGCGTGTCTGTCTCCGCATAGCCGAGCAGTTTTTCGACCAGTGCGCCCTGATTGCGGGCCACCACATCGAGCGCATAGTCGGCCAAGTCGCGAAAGCGGAACGCTGCCGGGTCGATCGTTTCGCCCTGGCCGCGCCATTCTTCGGCCAGCATTTCCGCCAGCGTTTCGCCCGGCACGATCTGCGGCTGTCCGCCCTGTGTTTTCAGCGGCCGGCCATCCAGCATGACCTGCCAGCCGTCAGCTGCGGGGGCGACGGAAACTTCCTTGTAAAAACGCTTCATTGGCGGCCCTTCCAGCGGCGCGCGACGAACATCGGTACGATAAAGAACAATCCCACGCCCACGATAACTGCCACCGCAGCGAGCCAGTGGGGCATGGGCAGTCGGTCACCTAAGCCCGCGATGCCCGCCAGCACGGCAAGCAGGCCGGCGATCCGGATCACATTGAGCAGCAGGAATTTGGCAAGGGCAGGATCACGCCCCTGCATTGATCAGCTCCTCCAGCTCTCGCGTCGTGTTGGCAACGCCCTGAGCCCCGGCATCCATCAGTTCGGCCGGTTCGTGATAGCCCCATGAGACACCAATGGCGCGGACGCCTGCGGCACGCGCCATTTCGATGTCGAAAGTGGTGTCGCCGATCATCACGGCATTGCCGCTGTCCACTCCGGCTTCTGCCAGAGCTTCCTCGATCATGGAGGGGTGAGGCTTGGACGGATGCCGGTCTGCGGTCTGCAGCGAGACGAAATGGTGCTTGATCTGGTGCATGTCGAGGCAGGAATGAAGTCCGCGATCGCTCTTCCCGGTCGCCACGGCGAGCAGCCATCCGGCTTCGACCAGGCGGTCGATCAAAGCGGCCATGCCGTCGTAAAGCGGTTCTTCCAACGTGCCTTTGAAGCGCCGGTCGCGATAACCGGACTTGTACGCCTCGAGCGCGATATCGTGCTGGTCCTCGCTCGCATCGGGTGCCAGCCTGCGTAGCGCCTGCGGCAGGCTGAGGCCGACCATCCGGCGGACCTCGTTGCGATCGGGGCTGGGGAGGCGGGCTGCCGCGAACGCCTCGTCCATCGTGTCGCAGATCGCCGCCTGTCCATCGACCAGCGTGCCGTCGCAATCGAAAATGACCAGTCGGCTCACTTCGCCTTGCCTCGGCCTTTCGGCTTGCTTCCCGCACCGCCACGGGCACGCCGCGGACCGCGCTGGTTCTTCTTGTAGGTCTTGGCGTGCTGGCGCGCCTTCTGTTTCTTTTCCTCGCGCGTAGCGGGTGGCGGATCGTCACGCATCGGGGTGGCGTCGCTGACCTTCTCGTCGAAGCCGATCTGCTCCATGCTGGTGGCGAAATGCTCGGGCAACTCGGCGGTCACATCGAGCTTGCCATCGGGGCTGTCGATGATCAGCCGGCGGGCGTGCAGATGCATCTTGCGGCTGATCGAGCCGGTGAGGAATGCGTCCTTGCCGCCATATTTGCCATCGCCCACGATCGGATGCCCCATGGCCGCGCAATGCACGCGCAGCTGGTGGGTGCGGCCCGTCAGCGGTTGCAGTTCGAGCCACGCGACCTTCTTGCCCGCGCTTTCGACCACGCGGTACTTGGTCTTGGCCGGGGCACCGCCTTCGTGATCGACATGCATCTTCTCGCCGCCCGAACCGGGCTGCTTGGCCAGAGGCGCCTCGATCACGCCTTCGCGGATGTCGGGCACGCCCACGACCAGCGCCCAGTAGATCTTCTTGGCGCTGCGGCCGGAGAACCGCTTGGAAAAGAACGCCGCGCTTCCGGGTGTGCGGGCCACCAGCAGGACGCCGGAGGTATCCTTGTCGAGCCGGTGGACGAGGCGGGGGCGCTGTTCCTCGCCTTCTTCCATATAGGCATCGAGCAGGCCGTCGACATGGTTGAACGTGTTGGTCCCGCCCTGCGTGGCAAGGCCGGGGGGCTTGTTGATGACCAGCGCGCTCTTGGTCTGCGTCATCAGCATGTCGGCCGCCTGTTCGCGTTCGGCCTTGGTCAGTTCGCGCTTGGGCTTGGCCTGCCGGTCCGGCGCATCGCCACCGGGAGGCACGCGGATCTGCTGGCCTTGGGCAAGGCGATCTTCGGGTTTGACGCGCCCACCGTCGACACGGATCTGCCCGGTGCGCGCCCATTTGCTGACCGTGCCGAAACCAACCTGCGGCAAGTGGCGCTTGAACCAGCGGTCCAGCCGGATGCCGTCGTCATCCGCTTCGACGGTGAAGTTGCGGACTTCGTCTGAGGTCTTCATGCCGCCACCCGCATGACCGCGAGGCCCATCATCAGCCCGGTGAAGCCGAGAGCGAAAGAAAGAACGGCGTAAAGTGTGGCGAACAGGAACTGGCCGCGCTGGATCAGCAGCACCATTTCTAGGCTGAAGGCGCTGAAGGTGGTGAACCCGCCGAGCAGTCCCACGCCCAGTAAAAGGCGCATCTGTTCGCTGCTTTCCCCACCGTGACGGGCGAGCCATCCGGCCAGCAGCCCCATCAGCAGGCTGCCCAGCGCGTTGACCGCAAGGGTGGCAAAGGGAAAGGCAGAGACGACCGGTGCGCCGAGCCACTGCGTGATCGCGCGGCCTGCCTGATACCGCAGCGCTGCGCCGGCACCGCCGCCGATGGCGACATGCAGCGTGGCTACGAGGGGGGAAAGGTTGGACATGTGCCTGCCTCTAGCCGCTGGTGCGCAAATGCGAAAGCCGCTGTTACGTGCTTGCCTTTTTCGTTGCGAATCCTTATGTGCGCCCTCGTTCGAGCCGGTCCGGAACGGATTCGGCGCGCTTTTCGTTATAGAAGCGAAACCCTATTAAGGAGGCATACCCCGCTTTTGCGCGGGCTCTGGCCCGCAAAGTCGAGGTATTTAAGTTTATGCAGATCATGGTTCGCGATAACAATGTTGATCAAGCCCTCCGCGCGCTCAAGAAGAAGCTGCAGCGTGAAGGCGTGTATCGCGAAATGAAGCTGCGTCGCCACTACGAAAAGCCCAGCGAAAAGCGCGCCCGCGAAAAGGCTGCTGCCGTTCGCCGCGCCCGCAAGTTGGAGCGCAAGCGTATGGAGCGTGACGGCATCAAGTAAGACGCCGTCATCCAGAGTGCAGATTGGTTTTGCGCCCGGACGGGCCAAAAATTCAAAACCGCGTTGCACCAGCTTACCAGACAAGCCATGAGGGCGCGGAGAAATCCGCGCCCTTTGCGTATCAGGACACAGTTCACATGACCGAGATTACCCGCGTACCGCTGCAGCCGATCAAGAAAGGCTCGTTGACCAAGCTCTGGCTGGGCGTTCTCGTCGCCATTCTGCTGGGCGGCGGGCTGGCATGGGCCGCTTCGCCGAAAACGGCCGGGATGGAAACGCTCACCGAAGGCGCCGGGCCTTCGCCGGAAATGGGCCAGGTCATGTTCGTGAAATATGTCGGTTCGCTGGACGATGGCACCGAATTCGACCGTTCGCAGCCGCTCCCGATTCCGCCCGGCTTTTTCCCTGAAGGCACACCGATGCTGCTGGAAGAAGGCGCGCTGATTCCCGGTTTCCTCGATGCGCTGCTGAAGATGAAAGAAGGCGGCAAATATGTGGTCACCGTGCCAGCCGATCAGGGCTATGGCGCCGAACCGCCTCCGGGTTCCCCGATCCCGGCCAATGCCGATCTGACTTTCGAAGTGGAAGTGACGGACATCCTTTCACGCCAGGAATTCGATGCCAAGCTGCAGCAGCTGCAGTCGATGATGGGTGCCATGGGCGCGCAGCAGGGAGGCCAAGCTGCACCCGGCGCTGAATAACCCTCATCTAGCCGCTTGAAGGTGGGGGCGCGCCCGGCTAACGCGCCCTCATGTCAGTCACACGCGAAGAAGTGGCCAAGATCGCCTCGCTCGCCCGCATCAAGATGGGCGACGCGGAGCTTGATCGCATGGTCCCCGAACTCAACAACATCCTCGACTGGGTCGAACAGCTGGGCGAGGTCGACCCCTCCGGCGTCGAGCCGATGACCGCGGTCATTCCCAACACGTTGCGCATGCGCGACGATGTCGTCGACGCCATTCCCGAAACCGGGGGTGGCCGACGCGAGGATGTACTCGCCAATGCCCCGGCGGCCGAACACGGCTTCTTCGGCGTGCCCAAGGTGATCGAATAATGACCGATTTCACACAGCTTGGTGTCAAGGACATCCGTGACGGCGTGGAGGGCGGCGATTTCACCGCGCGCGAAGTGGCGGAAAGCTTCAACGCTGCCGTTGCTGGCGCTGCCGAACTCAACGCCTTTATCGTTACCACCCCCGATCATGCGCTTGCCTCGGCCGATGCGGTCGATGCCAAGCGCGAGCGGGGCGAGGATCTCGGTAAAATGGGCGGCGTGCCCATCGGCATGAAGGATCTGTTCGCCACCAAGGGCGTGCAGACTACTGCGGCCAGCCATATCCTCGAAGGCTTCACGCCGCAGTACGAAAGCACTGTCAGCCAGAAGCTGTGGGACGCGGGCGCCGGCATGCTGGGCAAGCTCAATCTCGACCAGTTCGCGATGGGTTCATCGAACGAGACCTCCTTCTTCGGCTACGTCAATTCGCCGTGGAAGAAGGATGGCACCAATGCCGCGATGAGCCCGGGCGGTTCGTCGGGCGGATCCTCCTCTGCCGTCGCCGCACGCATTGCTCCGGCTGCCACCGGCACCGACACGGGCGGCTCCATCCGCCAGCCCGCGGCCTTCACGGGCATTTGCGGGATCAAGCCGACCTATGGCCGTTGCAGCCGCTGGGGCGTGGTGGCTTTCGCCAGCAGCCTCGATCAGGCAGGCCCGATGGCCCGAAGCGTCGAAGACTGTGCGATCATGCTGGAAGCGATGGCCGGGTTCGACCCGAAGGACGCGACCAGCCTGCAGATGGACGTGCCCAATTGGGAAGCCGCGCTGTCAGCGGATCTCAAGGGCAAGAAGATCGGTATCCCGAAGGAATACCGGATGGACGGCACGGACCAGGCTATCCTCGACAGCTGGGAGCAGGGCAAGGCCATGCTGCGCGACGCTGGCGCCGAGATCGTCGACGTCTCGCTGCCGCACACGAAATATGCCCTGCCCGCCTATTATATCATCGCTCCGGCAGAAGCTTCGTCGAACCTGGCTCGCTATGACGGTGTGCGGTATGGGCTGCGCGATTTGCCCGAAGGTGCAAATCTTCAGGACATGTACGCCGCCACCCGCGCCGCCGGGTTCGGTGACGAAGTGAAGCGCCGCGTGCTGATCGGCACCTACGTGCTCAGCGCTGGGTTCTACGATGCCTATTACACGCAGGCGCAAAAGATCCGCACGCTGGTCGCGCAGGACTTCGAAAAGGCATTTGGCGAGTGCGATGTCATCCTCGCGCCGACTACGCCGACTGCCAGCTTCCCGCTCGGTTCGCTGGATGAAGACCCGCTGACGATGTATCTCAACGACGTCTTCGCCGTGCCAGCATCGCTTGCAGGGCTGCCAGCGATGAGCGTGCCCGCGACTATGAACCCCGATGGTTTGCCCCTTGGTCTTCAGATCGTCGGCAGGCCCTTCGATGAACAGGGTGTGCTGAACGCAGGTCTGGCGATCCAGCAGCGCGCAAACTTTGACGGCAAACCGGAGAAATGGTGGTGAGCACGTACCGCATTCAGGGCGAAACCGGCGAATGGGAGGTCGTGATCGGCCTCGAAGTCCATGCGCAGGTCACCTCCAACGCCAAGCTGTTCAGCGGCGCGGCGACCGCTTTCGGTGCCGAGCCGAACACGCAAGTCAGCCTAGTCGATGCGGCGATGCCGGGCATGCTGCCCGTGCCTAATCGCGAATGCATCCGCCAGGCAGTGCGTACCGGCATGGCGATCGACGCCCAGATCAACAAATGGAGCCGGTTCGACCGCAAGAACTACTTCTATGCCGATCTGCCACAGGGTTACCAGATCAGTCAGCTTTACCACCCCATCGTGGGTGAAGGGCAACTGCTGATCGATGCGGACGAGAAGGCTGGTATTGCCGAAGACAAGGTCATCGGCATCGAGCGCATCCATGTCGAACAGGACGCGGGCAAGCTGATGCACGATCAGCATCCGACCATGTCCTATGTCGATCTCAATCGCAGCGGCGTGGCGCTAATGGAAATCGTGTCGATGCCAGACATGCGTTCTCCTGCCGAAGCTGGTGCCTATGTCCGCAAGCTGCGCAGCATTCTGCGTTATGTCGGATCGTGCGATGGGAACATGGAAGAAGGTTCCATGCGCGCCGACGTGAACGTCAGCGTGCGCAAGCCGGGCGAGGAGTTCGGCACGCGGACCGAGACCAAGAACGTTAATTCCGTGCGCTTCGTGATGCAGGTCATCGAATATGAAGCCAACCGCCAGGTCGAAGTGCTCGAAAGCGGCGGCACGGTCGATCAGGAAACGCGCCTGTTCGATCCGGGTACGGGCACCACGCGGACAATGCGCAGCAAGGAAGATGCGCATGACTATCGCTATTTCCCCGATCCCGATCTGCTGCCGCTGGAACTGGAGGACAGTTTCCTCGAAGAATGCCGCGCCAGCCTGCCCGAATTGCCCGACGCCAAGCGCGTGCGTTATGAAGGCGAGCTGGGCCTGACACCCTACAATGCGCGCGAACTGACAGCCGAGGTCGACACCTTCGCCCGTTTCGAAACGCTGCTTGGCGTGACTGCGGCGAAGATCGGCAAGCCTGAAGCCAAGGTCGCGACGCAGGTCGCCAACTGGGCGTTGTCAGTGGCGCCGGGCGTGATGAAATCGCTCGGCGAGGAGGCCGATCCGGCCAATGCCACCGCCGAGGCGCAGGCCAGCATCCTGGCGATGCAGGACAAGGGCGAGATTTCGGGCGGCCAGGCGAAGGAGATCTACGAGATCGTCCTCAAGACCGGGCGTGATCCCGAAGAGATCGCCGATGCCGAAGGCCTCAAGCAGGTCAGCGATACCGGCGCGATTGAGGCTGCCATAGATGAGATCATCGCGAATAATTCGGACAAGGTCGAAGAATATCGCGGCGGCAAGGACAAGCTCTTCGGCTTCTTCGTCGGCCAGACGATGAAGGCGATGCAGGGCAAGGCCAATCCGGCGGTCGTGAACCAGATCCTCAAGGACAAGCTGGGCTGACACTCGCTGGCGGCCAATGATGGGCAAACGCTATCTTGATCAGTTCCATGTCCGAAAGCTGGCATTGGCTTTGGTGCTCGTGACGGCTTCCGCGCCCTTGCTGGCGCAGGAAGCCGCAGCCTCGTTCCGGGAGCATCCCTTTCTGCTGTTCGACGAAGAGGACAGCCGCACGGCGGATGTATCGCTGGCCGATCTGGATGGGGACGGCGATCTGGATGTGGTGGCCGCTAACGGCAGACACTGGCCTCAACAGGACTGGGTCTTCCTGAATCATGGAAATGGCCGCCTGCTGGAAGCACTGCCGCTGGGAGAAGCGCGGTCATCCACCTACACGATCCGGCTGGCCGATCTGGAGGGGGACGGTGATATCGATGCGGTTGCGGTGCGTGACCTTCTTCCAGCGCTGATTTTCGTAAATAGCGGTTCCGCCGGCTTTTCCTTGGCGGGCGAAATTCCCGGCAGTGCGGTTCCAGCGCGCTCGGCCACCCTGGCCGATGTAAACTCTGACGGGCACCTCGATCTGATCGTCGCGACACGGCGGGAGCCGGACCGGGTGCATTTCGGATTGGGTGATGCCACCTTTGGTCCAGCGACCAACTTGCCGGATGCCGGCTTCGGTTCCACCGGCGTGGTCGCCGAAGATATGGATCGGGATGGCGATATCGATCTGGTCTTCGCGCGGCGCGACGGTGCGGCCAGCGTGGTAATGTCGAACGATGGTAATGGCACGTTTTCGATCTCTGCCTTGCCACAAAGCGAAGGCGACCATCGAAACGTTGCGACTGGTGATTTCAATGGCGATGGGCTGGTGGACATCGTGCTTGTGTCGACCAATGGCACTCATTCATTTTTCCGTCAGGGCGATGACGGAAGCTTCTCATTGGCCAGTCATTTCGGCCAGACCGGGGAGGGCGTGCAGGCTATCGCTGCGGGAGACCTGGATGGCGATGGCGACGTCGATCTGGTCGCCGGAACGGAAGGTGCGAACTTGGTCTATCGCAATTCTGGCAATGGGCACTTCGAGCGTGAAATTCTTCCGGGCGATCCAGGGGATACTTACGGGATTGCGCTTGGCGACATGAACGGCGACGCGATCCTGGATATCGTGATAGCGAACTCGGGCGCATCGAACGAGGTGCTGCTTGGTATTCCACCCGTGGCTGACTGAACGAAGCCGCTGCTCGTCGAGCCATGAAGTAACCTGACGGTCACGCGCTTGCCCGACTGATTGAAGACAGATACCTCCCCTCCATCATGCGCTTGTCGCGCATAAGGTAGGGGACCTGATTTTATGAGAAAGATTACCACCGTCGCCACGCTGCTGGCCTGTGTCGCATCTGCGCCGCTCGCCGCCAAGGAAGGCATGTTTACGCCGCAGCAGCTGCCCGAGATCGCCGACGATCTGCGCGCTACCGGTCTCGAACTCGATCCCGAAGCGCTGAGCGATCTGACCGGCTTCCCGATGGGCGCCATCGTCTCGCTTGGCGGATGTTCGGCCAGCTTCGTTTCGCCCGCAGGCCTGGTTGTTACCAATCACCACTGCGCCCGCGGATCGGTGCAGTACAATTCGACGGCCGAAAACAACTATCTGGAAAACGGCTTCCTCGCGAAGACCATGGGCGATGAAGTGCCCGCCGCGCCGGGATCGCGCATCTATGTCACGACTGCGCTGACCGATGTCACCGATCGAGTTCGCGCAGGTACCGATGCGCTGTCGCCCACGGAACGCTATGACACGGTCGAGCAGCGGCTGAAGGATATCACTGCCGAGTGCGAGGAAAAGGCAGGTTACCGCTGCCAGGTTGCCAGCTTCTATGGCGGGGCGGAATACACGCTGATCGAGCGTCTCGAAGTGCGCGATGTCCGGCTGGTCTACGCCCCGGCTGACTCGGTCGGCAAATACGGCGGCGATATCGATAACTGGATGTGGCCGCGCCACACGGGCGATTTCTCCTTCTACCGCGCCTATGTCGCGCCGGACGGTTCGGCTGCCGACTATGCCGAAGAGAACGTACCCTATCAGCCGGAACATCATCTGAAGGTCAGCGCATCGGGCCTGGACGAGGGCGATTTCGTGATGGTCGCGGGCTATCCCGGATCGACCAGCCGCTATGCCCTGCTGGCCGAAGTGGAGAACACTTTCGGCTGGAATTATCCCACGTTCCAGACCCTGCTGACCGAATGGATCGGCACGATCGAGGATGCGGCACCTGCCGGGTCCGATGCACGGGTCAAATACGAAAGCCGCCTCGCGGGCCTCAACAATTACGAAAAGAACCTGCGCGGCCAGATCGATGGCGCACGCCGGGTCGGCCTCGTCGAGCGCCGTCGTGAACGTGAAGCGGAACTGGCCCGGTGGATTGCCGCTGATCCCAGCCGCGCCAATTACGGCACGGCTATCGCGCAGCTGAGCGCCCTGGCGCAGGAAAGCGCGCAGGCCGCGCGGACCAGTTTCTGGTACGGCAACGCCACGCGCCCGCAATTGCTCGGCGCGGCCCAGCGGCTCTACCGCTTGTCGAAGGAACGCGAGAAGCCGAATGCGCAGCGCGAATCCGGCTATCAGGACCGCGATCTGACCTTCTTCCGCCAGGGTCTTCAGGCGCTTGACCGCCGCTACGATCCGACCGTGGACAAGGCCGAATGGCTGCTGTTCCTGAACGGCTATATTCAACAGCCGGCAGCCGAACGTGTCCCCACTTTCGACAAGGCGCTGGGCCTGACGCCGCAGACTACGGCAGCGGACCTGCCCGGCCTGCTCGACAGCTATTATGCGAATACCACGCTTGGCGACACGGAAACCCGCCTTGCCCTGATGGAAGCGGACCCGGCGACCTTCGAAGCCAGTGACGATCCGTTCATCAAGCTTGCCGTGGCGCTTTACGATTACGATCGCGGGCTTGAAGATGCCGCGGAAGAGCGTGCCGGTCGTTCGCTGGCACTGCGCCCAGCCTATATGGACGCGATCACGCAGTGGCAGCGTTCGGAAGGCCAGCTGACCTATCCCGATGCCAATTCCACGCTGCGCATCACCTATGGCAATGTCATGGGTGGATCGCCCTTCGACGGAATGGAATATCTGCCGTTCACTACGCTTGAAGGCATCACGCAGAAGGATACGGGCGAAGAACCGTTCAACGCACCGCAGCGTGAGCTCGATCTGATCGAAGCCAAGGATTACGGCAAATACGAGCTGGACTCGATCGATTCCGTGCCGGTCAACTTCATGTCCGATCTGGACGTGACGGGCGGTAACAGCGGTTCGGCTACGCTGAATGCCAAGGGACAACTGGTCGGCCTGCTGTTCGATGGCACCTTCGAAAGTGTCAATTCGGACTGGGATTTCGATCCGCGTACGACGCGCAGTATCCATGTCGATTCACGCTACATGCTGTGGGTGATGGACAAGGTCGACGGGGCAGATGGCCTGATCGAGGAAATGGATATCGTCGATTAGGTAACGGTCTTTTTGGACAATCAAGCTGGGCCGCAGGAACAGTTCGTTCCTGCGGCCCTGTTTCTGTCAGCCGCCCTCGATGAAGGCGTCGATCAGAACATATGTCTCGGGCCCGAATGTGATGGTCGTCCGGTCGCCTTCCCGTGTCGACGAGAAATCCCAGCCTGCCGAGCCGTCGGACTCAGCGCTATCAGCACCGTATGGCTTTAGGCCATTGAAAAAGAGGGCCCGCTTACGACCATCGGGTTTCATTACCTCGATAAGGGTGGTCCCATCTTCTCCCCACTCGCGTTTTACACCGGCCTCGCAGCGTTGAGTTGGAGCGTTTCGCTGAAAGCCGCAGGGCAGGCTGGCCATGGCATCGTAATCGCGTTCAGCAATAGTGGCGTCTTCGTTCACCCCGAAGGGCTGGTTCTCGCCCATGCCGATGTTTGCATTGCCAGCAGGAACGCTGACCAGCCTGATGCCATCCACAACATCGACAACGGTTCCGCCCAATTCTTTGGCAGAAGCATCATCCGGGCAACCGACGAGAATGGCACTGTCATCGAGGTAAGCTGATGTATGCGCGCTCTCACCGAGATTGCGGCAATCGTCACCGGCATTTGGGTAGCCTTTTCCGAATGGTGCCAGGTGCGAAGGTATCGCGGTCGTGATCCTGCTTTCGTCTGCATCCGGTTCCGGCGGGCTGCCGCACGCCGCAAGTAGGAGCGTTACGGCAGCAGTACCGGTGAACGGGAGTTTCTGATTTTTCCCAATCAGGTTCAGCGACATTGCGGATGCTGGCCGATGTCGCGCAAATCGTAGAAATGGCCGTCGGCGATAGTCACCTGCACGCATTGACGCGATTGCGGCCGCCACTGAATCGAATAGCGCGCGTTTCCGCTCGTGAAATTATCGACCTGACGGAATCCCCGACGTTCCAATTCGCTCATTCCGCCAGCTGCGCGGGCTCCCTTCAGATCGTTGAAGGCGGCGACTTCATCATATCCGCCCCGACCGTCATGATGGGACAGGTTTGCATTGCGCTGGTTAACGCCCGCACGATAGCCGTTCGAGTATGCGTCGGCGCGATCGTAATTGTGGTAGGACGCATTGTGCAGCCCATCCTGATACCCGCGCTCATATTGTAATTCTCCATCGCGCGTGTCGTAGTGCTTGTTGTCGTCATGGTGATGCGACTTATGGCTTAATAGGGCGCCCAATATGGCTGCGCCTGCCACGACACCGACAGCGGCGGCCGCTTGATTGCCGTCGTGATGGCCGCAATCCTGATCGCTCGCATCATTGATGGTATCGACCCGGCCGTCATAGACTTCGACCTGAACACAGTCGTCATCGGTTTTGTCCCACCAATAGCTGTAAACATAGCCCATGTTATTCTTGTGGGTAGAAACGTGGGCGAAGCCGCGCTGCCTAAGCTGATATTCGGCATCACGTCCAAGCGAGCCGTTAATGTCCTGCAGCTGGCTGGCTTTTTCTGCCACTGCGGGAACTGCCAGCAGGCTCAGTGCCGCGCCCGATGCGCCAATTCTTGAAATGAGTCCTCTCATAATCGCACTCCCAATCCCGGCTATGATGGCCCGCTCGTGATTGCGACTCGATCTGTTCTTTTCTACCTTGGCTGTACCATATCAAAGCACAGTTTTGAGGCAGGCAAAGAAAAAGGGCCGCCGGATCTCTCTGGCAGCCCTCTTTTGTAAGTGCGGCTAGCGTTAGCCCTGGCGTTCGCCAGTCAGTGCCATGTCGCCGAATGCGCCAGCGTTGACCGTACCGGTCATCTGGTCACCTTCGACGGTTGCCTTGCAGTTCAGCGTCATCGGCATGGGGACGGTCATGTCCATCGCCCAGGTCAGTTCGTTGCCGTTGATCTTGCCATCCTTGACATCCATCGAACCCATTCCGCCGGCCATCGAACCGGTGAAGGTGTTGCCATCGTCGCCCGGGACCACGGTGAAGGTGCCCTTCTGGTCGCCCATCGGGCTCTTGACGACGGTGTCATAAGTTCCGGCTACGGACATGCGTATTCTCCTTGATTAAAGATGCGGCTTAATCGCCATAACTTACACTGGTGTCAATTACTGGTCCAGTTGCTGGACGGTGTAGGGCAGGCCGGTACGTTCGAGCTGCGGTTCGACCACCTCGGCATCGCCCACGACGACGTAGACGATGTCGCCATAGACGAAGTTCTCGCGAGCAGCCGCGGCCAGTTCATCGGCGGTCAGTGCACGGTACTTATCGGCGATGGTCTCGTAATAATCGTCGGGACGATCGTATTTCACGATGTTGACCATTCCGCCGAGGACCGAGTTCGAGGTTTCGAACTGACCGGGCAGTTCACGGACATTCCCATTGATCGTGCGTTCGAGTTCGGCTGGGGTGACGCCATTGTCGCCCACGAAACCGGTGATTTCTTTCTCCAGTTCGACGATGGAATCCCCCGTGCGGTCCGCCTGCACTTCGGCCTGGACGGCATAGACGAGACGATCTCGATTGTAGGTCACACCGGAGCGAGAGCCATAGGACCAACCCTTAGTCTCGCGCAGGTTCATGTTGATGCGCGAGAGGAAGCTTCCGCCGAGAACCTCGTTTGCAGCCAGCAGCACGGTGTTGTCGTCGGTGCCGCGGGTATCGAGAACGCGCGCACCAAGGATCACCGATTGCGGCGAATTCGGCCGGTTGAGCAGGACGATCCGCGCTTCGGGAGCGGGCACGTCCACATCGTAGGTTTTTGTCGGCATCGGCGTGGCCGGAGCCTTCCAGTCACCGAACGAAGCTTCCAGCAGGCTTACGGTTTCGGCAAGCGTAGTGTCGCCCACCACGAAAACCTGCGCATTGTCCGGACGGATCCAGCGCTGGTGCGCCGCATCGAGTTCGGCCGGGCTAAGCCCTTCTACCACCGCAGCATCGCCGAGGCCTGAAGCCGGAACACCATAAGGATGGGCGCCGAAAACAAGCGGAGTCAGCACGCGCTGGCCCGCACTGGTCGGGTTCTTCATTTCGGCGCTGATGCGATTGAGCTGCTGCGAGCGGACACGCTCCAGATCATCGGCGCGGAAGCCGGGATTGCGCACGAAATCGGCAAACAGGTCGAGCGAAGGTGCGAGCCGGGTGGAGAGAGAGGAGAGCTGAAAGCTCGTCTCGTCCAGATTGGCAAAGCCGTTGATGCTCGCGCCGAGACGTTCCTGCGCGATCGCCAGTTGCGTCGCGTCGAGATCGTCCGTGCCTTCGTCCATTGCTGCCAGCATGAGCGACTGGGTGCCAAGTTCGTCACGGCCGTCAGCCGTGTAACCGGCATCGAACACCATGCGTACCGTCACCTTGGGCACCGCGTCACGGCGAGCGAAATAGACTTCCATTCCGTTCGAAAGCGTAGCGCGTTCGATGTCGGGGAAGTCCAGATCGGTCAGCTGGCCCACTGGTGGCAATTGCGAGCGGTCTTGCGCTTTCAGAGTGCGCATTTCCTCGGGATCGCAGAAATCCGGGTTGCAGTAATATTCGACCGGTGCTGCGTTCAGCCCTTCGCCGGTGGTATCGGCCATGATCGCACCACCGCGGTTTTCACCACCTTCGGTACGCTCACCCGGCTCCACGATCAGCGAGAAGCGCGGCTTGGTCAGCCATTTCTGCGTAACAGCACGAACCGAAGCCGGGGTGGCATCGACCATGCTTTCCAGCTGGGCACGATAGTGGCCGGGGTTGTCATGATAGAGTTCACCCTCGGCCAGGGTCACTGCCTTGCCGCCGAAACCGCCAACCGATTCAAGCCCGCCGATCAGACCGGAGACGATGGACGTCTTGGAGCGTTCGAGTTCGTCGGCGGTCGGACCTTGCGCGATGAACTCGGCGATTTGCTGGTCCAGCGCCGCTTCGAGAGTGGCGCGTTCAACACCCGGCTTGAGATCGGCCTGGACGATGAAAACGCCTGCGTCCTCATTAGTCCAGGCCCAGCTTGAGACCGATACGGCGAGGCCTTGACCGCGTACGAGAGCATTGTCGAGACGTGAACTGGCGAGGCCGCCCAGCGTCGTCTGAGCCAATGCCAGCGGCACAGTGTCGGATGAGGTTTCACCTGGGATGGGCCACATGCGATAGATGCGCGTGGTGGAAACCTGGTCGTTGATCACCTTTTCCTTGTCCGCGGGAAGCTGCGGCACGGTGATGGCCGGATCGACGACTTCGTCCCCGCTCGGGATGGCGCCGAACCACTTGGTCACCTTTTCCTTTGCAGTGGCGAGATCGATGTCGCCCGCCAGCACCAGGACGGCGTTGTTCGGGCCATAATGGTCTTTGAACCAGTCCTTCACATCGTCGAGCGAGGCGTTGGTGAGATCGTCCATCGAACCGATGGTGGAATGATAATAGGGGTGGCCGCGCGGGAAGATGTTCTCGACCACTTCATAACGCAGCAGACCGAAGGGCTGGTTATCGCCGCGGCGCTTTTCGTTCTGGACGACGCCGATCTGGTTATCGAGCTTTTCCTGCGTCACTGCGCCGAGAAGGTATCCCATCCGGTCGCTTTCGAGCATCAGCACACGGTCGATCGCCGCAGTCGGGACAGTTTCGAAGTAGTTTGTCCGGTCGGCATTGGTGGTGCCGTTGAAGCCGGTCGCGCCGACTTGCTGGAGCGGTTCGAAGAAATCGCCATCGGCGTTTTCCGAGCCGTTGAACATCAAATGCTCGAACAGATGGGCAAAGCCGGTTTTGCCGGCAGGTTCGTGTTTCGAGCCGACGTCATACCAGACCGATACGGCAACCAGCGGTGCCTTGCGGTCGGTGTGAACGACTGTGGTCAGGCCATTGGGCAGGGTGAAGGTTTCGTACGGTATCTGAACCTGGTCGACGAGTTGCGCCAGATCGCCGTTTTCGGCAGCGGCAGTTGCCGCGGCGGGTGCTGCCGCCATGTCCGTCTCTTGCACCGTCGCGCAGCCGCCAAGGGCCAGCGCGAGAACGCTCGTCATCACACTAAAAGTCTTCATTGTGGTCTCCCTGTCGAGCCAGCGGCTTTCGCCGCAAATTTCCTGCCGAATTTGCATCAGAGTTCAGACGACTCATTGCGTGCGATCCTAAGCAACTAGCGGCGATGCGTCACTGTCTTTCGGGTCGCGGCATTGGCCAGCACGTCCTCGCGCCAGAAATGCACCGGCTTCAAGCGATGCTGGACGAACAGCGTAGCCTGATCGGCGTAATGCGGAGAGTGAGGGCGGGTCGTCGCCGATCCGTAAGGCTGGATCGATCGCGAGGTTACGCGCTCGCCCGGCATCCATTCCACCCACTGGATGAAGCTATCGCCGTGGCGCACGGAGAGCCGCCCGTCTTCCTCCACATCCCAGAGCGTGGATGCGCGCAGCGTGTCTGAACCGCCGTCCAGCGGCAAATCGACCTCGCCCTGTCTGAGGCGCAACAGTTCGCCCATGGGCGGATCGATCCGGCCGAAATGGGTCTGCAGGTGATCGACTGCCTTCACCAACTCGTCACGCACTTCCGGACAAACCTTGTTCTGATAGCGACACGACATGAATTCGCGGATCATCAACAGGGCCAGACTGTCGGCACGCCCGACATTGTCGGCGGTGAAGTCCCAGTCGAGCAGCAATCGGCGCGCCGCCTCGAGCTCGGGATCGTCGGACACATCCAGCGTATCGAGGTCGGTCCATAGGTCGGCAATATAGCCTTCGCGCGCATAGCCAGTGTCGTATTTAATTTCCTCGAGCGTCTTGCGATCGAGCTGTTCCGCCTCGCTCATTAACTGCCAGGCTCGGCGCGAGCGGTTCGTCTGCTTCAGTTCCACACCGAGTTCCGGTGCGAAGGCTTGAGGCGATAAATCGCTGCCAGTCCCCGCGGCCGTAAACGGAGTGTTGTTGGCGTTGTAGAGCCAGCCGGAGCCGGGGTTCACGTAGCGTGGCAGAGCAGTGTAATCGACGGGCCCCTTCCAGACGAGCGAGGGATCCGTTCCATCCAGAATGCCGCGCCAGTTGGGGCCTGTCTTGCGGTCCGGGATCGCCGCATTGTAGACATAGGCGATATTGCCCGCAGCATCGCCATAGATGAAATTAGTCGAAGGGATATCCATCCGCGCCAGGATGGCTTCCCATTCCGCCAGGCTTTTCGCCTTGTTGAGCCGATAGTAGGCATCGAGCTGGCCGAGATTGTCCATGCCACCATAGCGGAAAGCAAACGCGCCCTTGTCATTG
>NZOF01000068.1 GCA_002695185.1 Erythrobacter sp. | reverse complement strand
GGCGACCAACCCAGCGTCCGGTAGAAACCGTCAGCGCCGCGTCGGTGAGGGCCATCTAGGCCCCAGCCGGGATTCGGTCAATGGGTTTTTTGAAAGTTTTTTGAACTTTTTTCGAACCCGTCGCTTCCCGAGCATTTCTACCTGTGTGATGTGGGTGCCGGACCGGAAGTTTCAAGAGGGCTTCGTGGAAACGTGGTTCCGGCTGCCTGGCTTAAAATAAGGTAATCTGGCAACCGCCCCCATAACCTTGCCTAGAACAGTGTGGCATACCAAATAGCGGTCAATGCCACCCGATACCATTACCTCCGACCAGCGTCAGGATGCTGACAGCTGGAAAACGCTGAAGCGCTTCTTCCCATACCTCTGGCCTAAAGAGCACCCGGACTTGAGGCGCCGGATCGCGATCGCCATGGGGTTTGTGCTGCTGGCGAAGGCAACCACCTTGGCCCTGCCCTATGCGTATAAGAAAGCCGTGGACGCGATGACCACCCCGGCGAACGAGGCTGCGATGGTCGCGATCGCTTTTGTAGTCGCCTATGCTGCAGGACGGCTCGCGAGTGTGGTGTTCGATAACACCCGCAACATCGTTTTCGAACGTGTCGGGCAGGAAGCGACGCGGCATCTGGCGGAGGACACTTTCGCCAGGCTCCACAATCTCTCGCTAAGGTTCCACCTATCCCGGCGCACGGGCGAAGTTACCAAGACGATCGAACGTGGAACGAAGAGCATCGATTCCATGCTCTATTTTCTGCTGTTCAATATCGCGCCGACGGTCATCGAACTGACTGCCGTTGCCATAATATTCTATTTCAACTTCGGTTGGGAACTGGTCGCAGCGACGGGAGCGACGGTCGTTACCTATATCGCTGTCACGAGGTGGATCACCGAATGGCGCACCAAGCTGCGCAGGCAAATGAATGACCTCGACGGGCAAGCCCTCTCGCGCGCGGTCGACAGCCTTTTGAATTATGAGACCGTCAAATATTTTGGCGCCGAGAAGCGCGAGCGCGAGCGGTACGGCCGGGCGGCCCGTTCCTATGCCGAGGCCGCGATCAAGAGCGAAAATTCGCTCGGCATGCTTAACATGGTGCAGGCTCTCATCATGAACCTGCTGATGGGCGGCGCAATGGCTTATACCGTCTGGGGTTGGAGCAAAGGACAGCTGACGACGGGCGATCTAGTCTTCGTGAACACGTACCTCACTCAACTCTTCCGTCCGCTCGACATGCTGGGTTGGGTCTATCGCACGATTCGACAAGGCATCATCGATATGGCCGCGATGTTCAACCTGATCGATACTCCCGTCGAAGTGGCCGACAAGCCGGGAGCCCCAGCACTCGTAGTCAAAAGGCCTACTATCACTTTCGACCACGTGCATTTCGGATACGAACCTGAGAGGACCATCCTTCATGGCCTTACCTTCGAAGTCCCTGCAGGCAGCAACATTGCAATCGTGGGCCCCTCGGGAGCCGGCAAAAGCACCATAGCGCGCCTGCTGTTCCGTTTCTACGACCCCCAGCGTGGCCGCATCCTGATCGACGGACAGGACATCTCCGGTGTGACGCAAGAAAGCTTGCGGTCGCACATCGGCATTGTTCCGCAGGACAGCGTGTTGTTCAATGACACCATTGGCTACAACATTGCCTATGGCCGTGAAGGCGCAAAGCCTGATGCAATCGTTGCGGCTGCTGACGCGGCTGCAATCCTGCCGTTTATCGAACGACTGCCCGACGGTTTCGACACGGAAGTCGGCGAACGGGGCCTCAAGTTGTCGGGTGGAGAGAAGCAGCGCGTCGCTATTGCCCGCACGATAGTGAAAGACCCACCGATACTTTTGCTGGACGAAGCCACTAGCGCCTTGGATAGCAGGACAGAGCAGGACATCTTGCGGACGCTGAAACGCGTAAGTGAGCATCGAACCACGCTGGCTATCGCTCACCGCCTCTCGACCATCGCTGACGCGGACCGTATCCTCGTACTGGACCACGGTCGGCTCGCGGAGATCGGCACACATGCGGAACTTCTTCGGAGAGGCGAACTCTATGCGGAGATGTGGGCCCGTCAGCAAGCGGAAAACAGCGAAGAGGAAAGCGCGCTCGCCTAAACACCTCTGCTATCGGTAAGGTGTGAGGGTTGTGCTGCAATGCACAATTGCTAAAGAGGGCCAGAGTTTTTTCGGCGCGGGGCGCGCCTTTCCTTCAAAGCTGGACAACAAACATGCCTGACATCGGCGCGATCAAACGCGACTGGTTTTCCAACATCCGCGCAGACATTCTTGCTGGCATAGTCGTTGCGCTTGCCCTGATTCCCGAAGCGATCGGCTTCTCGATCATCGCAGGGGTCGATCCACGCGTTGGTCTTTATGCTTCTGTCGCCATCGCGATGGTCATCGCGTTTACCGGTGGCCGCCCAGGCATGATCAGCGCCGCAACGGCGGCAGTGGCCGTCGTCGTCGTACCTTTGGTGCGTGAATACGGGGTGGAATACCTTTTCGCTGCGACGATCCTGATGGGTGTATTCCAAGGCATAGCCGCACTGCTGCGGCTCGACCTTCTCATGCAGTTCGTCTCTCGTTCGGTGATAACCGGTTTCGTCAACGCTCTGGCAATTCTCATCTTCACCGCGCAGCTGCCGCAATTGACCAATGTCGGGTGGGAAACCTACGCGATGGTCGCTGCCGCTCTGGCGATTATCTACCTATTCCCCCGATTGACCACGGCAGTTCCCAGCCCCCTGGTGGCGATCATCGTCCTGACTTCCCTCAGCATCTGGATGGACGCTCCGGTTTACACCGTGGCGGATATGGGTGAATTGCCTGAGGGGCTGCCCTATTTCATCCTTCCGGACGTACCGCTTACGTGGGAAACACTGGCAATCATCGCTCCCTATTCGGCGACCATGGCTGCCGTTGGCCTGCTGGAATCATTGCTGACTGCGCAAATCGTGGACGATATGACCCATACTGGCTCTAACAAGCGTCGGGAAAGTGCAGGCCAGGGCGTGGCCAACATCGTCGCCGCGTTCTTCGGCGGGATGGGCGGATGCGCCATGATCGGCCAGTCGGTCATCAATGTCACGAGCGGCGGTCGCGGCCGCCTGTCGACCTTTACCGCCGGCTTGGCATTGCTGATCCTGTTGGCCGTTCTCGGCAATCTTGTGGGTCAGGTGCCCATGCCTGCTCTTGTCGGAATCATGATCATGGTATCGATCGGTACATTCTCGTGGAATTCGATACCGAACCTCTCCAAGCATCCCTGGCAGTCCAGCGTGGTGATGCTGACGACGGTCGTCGTGGTTGTCGCCACCCATAACCTGGCACTCGGCGTCTTAGCTGGTGTGATCCTCTCGGGTGTGTTCTTCACTCACAAGGTCATGACCATGTTCGAGGTTGTTCGCGAGCGCGAAGGTAACACTGCTATCTATAGGGCCAAGGGTCAGATTTTCTACGCCAGCGTAGAGCGCTTCGAAGCGGCTTTCGGCCCGGAAAGCTCCCAGCCCGATCCCGCCGACCATGTCGTTATCGACGTGCGCAAGGCGCATTTCTGGGACATCTCTGCCGTAGGCGCGTTGGACAAGGTCGTGGAGCGCATGCGCCGCAACGGTCGTAGCGTTCAGGTTCGCGGATTGAACAGGGCGAGCAGCGACCTCGTCGACAAGTTCGCACTGACCGACAAGACCGGCGTCGAAACCGGGCTTGCGCCCCACCCCTGATCAGAGACTTATCTCTAGACCTTCCAGTATGGCCATAGCCTCGTCGGCGCGTGCCGCAGGCACGAACGCATGGTCGTGGTGGAAAGCTGCGACCATGTTGCAGGCAATTCCTGCCTCGGCCAATGCTGTCGCTATTTTTGCGGTGAGGCCGACTTCCTCCAGGCCGGAATGGATCATCAAAGATATCCTGCTAAAATCGGGGCTGTCGATACCAAGTTCATCGGCCGCACGTACGGGAACAATCGCCGTAATGCCTTCGTCCTCGCGAAAGGTTCCGATTGCTGAGCGCAATAACTGGGGAGCGTCGCCGGGATTGATCATGACAAACCGCCAGTATTGCTTGTCCAGACGAGGCTTCAACGAGGTGTCCATTGGACTTGCGTAGTCCACCGATCACCCGGAGACTAGATCTGTCTCAATCCTGTCCAGAAACGCTTCAGTCGACCAGTCCAACTGGTCCATCTCGATGTCGGGCTCGTAGATTTCTCCCCATCCGCGCGGTCGTCCGACATATACTTTGCTCGGTATTACCAGCTGCCCTGGGCCAGCGGGAAGCGGAACGGTCCGTACTTCCATATAGGTTGAATCTGCAGACGTAGGTGCGCCGATGAGTTTGGTGTTATCGAAAAGGGTGAAGAAGTCATTCGCGTCGAGGCATGCGCTGGCGCACAGCCCCCAGTTGATCACATATACCGGTGCCGTAAAATCGTTTTTGCCGATACGTCCTGCCCCGGACTTGCGCTAACCTTATCCTCCGTTTCTCTCCAAAGGGGCTCGCCTGCATCACGCGCAGCTTTCATCTCTGCCGTTGCTTTGGACAACCAGTCGGCGATTTCGACCTCGCCATTCTCACGAAACTCAATTTGAGCTTCGTCCAGATAGGCGATCGAGTCCGGGCTGACGCGCCAATCGATAGCTTCGCTTGTGGGAGCACGAGACTTGAGGGCGCTTTCACCCCATAATATCGAAGCCAGTCTGCGCGACCATTCCGACGATCCGCCATTGTTGCCACGCATATCCAAGACGATGGCTCTCGCATCCAAAAGCTCATCTCTCCGGCTCTCGACGGCCGAGTAGAGCGCGGCATATTTGGCCCGCATCTCTTCGTCGGGATCGAAATCCCCTAAGCCGATGACGAAAATCCCATCGCGAGGTTCGCTGATAAGAGTTGGTTCTGCAGCAGGGAACACACTTTCCCCGTAGAAGTCGCGTTGCTCCGCGTCGGGAACACTCCAGTCCAAAGTTCGGGTTAGCTCTTCTCCATCCGACAACGCAAAAGTGCATTCTCGCGGATGGATGCTCGTGGTCTCGCCTATGGAATAGAACAGTTGGGAAGGCCGGACCCACCACTGCCCTTGCTCATTCGGGCGGAAATTTCGGACCTGCAGGCGATCCCTCAAGAAATTTTCGATCGGGACACCATCACATGCCGTAATCTGGCTGCCATTCAGGATCGCACTTGAATCCGGCGTACTGGCCAGCAGGCGGTCGCCGCGCCACAGCGCAACAAACCCCGGCCAGTATCGCGGAGCATCTGATGGAACTGGCGCCGAGACTGCGAAAGCCTGCGCATGGCCATCGGACAGAATTGAACTGAAATGGGCCAAGGCCAAAGCATAGCCTGACCGGTCGGTGGCTTTCTCGGCGGCAGCCAGCCCGGCCGACCTCGCTTCACCAAGCTGCTGGAGAAAGCCGGGCTTGGCGAGGTCGTAAACGCCCGGGTGGTTTTCTATGTATTCGCGATATGCCGTTAGAACATCAGTGCGTGCGGCCTCTGGCCAATCACTTTCAATCCAGTCCGCATATTCTGCCCGCGCACTATCCTGTGCGCTTGCCGGAATAGAGCCTGTGGCTGCCAGTAATGCAGCTGCAACGATTACCTTCACTATTGCCCTCCGACCCTCGATCAGCGCGGCCGGATAGAAGAATCATCCAGACACGGTCATTTCGTCAGAGAATATACTTGCTCAGGTCCGTGTCGCCAGCAAGATCGTCAAGGCGTTCCCGAACGTAAGCCGCATCTATCGTGATGGTCTCACCTTTATGCTCTTCCGCTTCGAAGCTGATGTCTTCCAGCAAGCGCTCCATCACCGTCTGCAGCCGCCGTGCGCCGATGTTCTCGACGCTTTCGTTTACGCGGGCAGCAATTTTCGCCACTTCGGTGATGGCTTCGTCGGTTATGTCGAGAGTTACGTCTTCTGTACCGATCAGAGCCTTGTACTGCTGCGGAAGATTGGCGCGCGTCTCGGTAAGGATGCGAACGAAATCCTCTTCCGTCAGGGCGCGCAATTCGACGCGGATCGGCAAACGTCCCTGCAATTCGGGCAGCATGTCCGAAGGCTTCGAAACGTGAAACGCGCCACTGGCGATGAAGAGGACGTGGTCGGTTTTCATCGGACCATACTTGGTCGCCACGGTCGTACCCTCGATCAGCGGAAGCAAGTCACGCTGCACGCCTTCGCGGCTGACCGACCCACCGCGAACGTCGCTAACAGCGATCTTGTCGATCTCGTCTAGGAATACGATGCCGTTGGTTTCCGCATTTTCCAGCGCAACGCGGTTCACGTCATCCTGGTCCATGCGCTTCTCGGCTTCTTCTTCTACCAAGCGATCCCATGCATCGGGCACCTTGAGCTTGCGGCGTTTGAGGTTTGACTTGCCCATCGCCTTGCCGAGCATATCGGAGAGGTCGATCATGCCGACATTGCCGGGCATTCCGGGAATTTCCATGTTCGACTGTGGCTGGTCCTTGACCTCGATCTCGACCTCGGTGTCGTTCATCGCGTTCTGGACGATCCGCTCGCGGAAAGCTTCTCGCGTTGCCTCACTGGCGCTCTCGCCGACGAGGGCATTGAGCAATCGCTCCATCGCCGCCTCGCTCGCGGTTTCGCGAACCGCTTCGCGCCGCCGGTCCTTTTCCAGACGGATGGCTTCTTCGGCCAGGTCGCGTGCGATCTGCTCGACATCGCGGCCGACATAGCCGACCTCGGTGAACTTGGTCGCCTCGACCTTCACGAAGGGAGCTTCGGCAAGCTTGGCCAGCCGGCGACTGATCTCGGTCTTGCCGCAACCGGTGGGCCCGATCATGAGGATGTTCTTCGGCGTCACCTCGTCGCGCAGGTTGCGGTCGAGCCGCTGACGACGCCAGCGATTGCGCAGGGCAACGGCGACAGCACGCTTGGCTTCCTTCTGGCCGATGATGTGTTCATCGAGAGCGGCGACGATTGCCTTGGGGGTCAGATTTTCGATCAAGCTATCTTGTCCAATTTCACGCATATGAAGGGTGGCAATGTAGGATTGGCCCAGAGGGAATCCATCAGACCTCTTCGACGGTCACATTGCCATTGGTGAAGACGCAGATGTCCGCTGCGACCTGCATGGCCTTGCGGGCGATCACTTCGGCATCGTCTTCGTATTCGGCGATCGCCTTGGCGGCGGCGAGGGCATAGTTGCCGCCCGAACCGATGGCCGTGATGCCCCCTTCGGGTTCCAGCACATCGCCATTGCCGGTGAGGACGAGGAGGTTCTCCTTGTCTGCCACGATCATCAGCGCTTCCAGATTGCGAAGGTACTTATCGGTACGCCAGTCCTTGGTCAGTTCGACCGCGGCACGCAGCAGCTGTCCGCTATACTGTTCGAGCTTCTTTTCCAGCCGCTCGAACAGGGTGAAGGCATCGGCCGTGGCCCCGGCAAAGCCGGCGACGACCTTGCCGCCTTCGCCGATCCGGCGAACCTTGCGGGCATTGGGTTTCATCACGGTGTTGCCCATGGAAACCTGACCGTCGCCAGCGACGACGATGCGGTTACCCTTGCGGACGCCGATGATGGTGGTTCCGTGCCACTGCACGAGGCCGTGGCGATTGTCCTGATCACTCATGCCGCGCGATATGGGGTGCGCGGCAGAGGGGTCAAGGCGAGGCGATCAAGCCGCGTGTCAGCGGCCCGGACCGCCCGGTCCCTGACCGCCGAGGCCCGGCTGACCGACAGTGCCGATATTGCCGAACAGATCTTCGAGGAATCCGCGCTCGCGGCCCAGTGTCGGCGTTTCCGCGCCATCGGGCGTGAGATAGACCACTTCGTCGATACCGGTACGGTCCGCCGAAAGGACATCACCATCGGGGCCGAACTTCACGGCGAGCACCTGATGCGCTTCGACCCGGGGACGTACGAAGGGTTTGCGGCCCGTGGTCGACGACACGTAATACCAGGTCGGATCGCCGAACTGACTGGTGAAGGTCGGGCGGCCCAGCGTCATTTCGACGCTGCGCTGATTGTCGATTCCCGGCTGGACCGAATTCAGCAGTACCGAATCGATGACATAGCCGCGGTTCTCCCGGATCGACGAGCAGGCCGCAAGGGAGAGGCCGGCTGCAACCAGTGCGGACGTGGCAAGGATTTTCGTGACCCTCATGGGAACTGCTTTACTCCGTTTCCGAGGCGCTTGGCCTGCTGGCCCGCGCGCCCTATATGCGCGAGCGAGGCCCTAAACCGCCGCGCGCGTCCATGCAACTTGGCTTTGCGTGCAACAGGGGATGGGCCCTGCCCCCGGCGGTTTGAATTGCCGCTGAACGATTTCGCGAAACGAGTACCGATCCATGTCTTTCCTCACCCGCCTCTTCGGCACGCAGCCAGACCCGCGCGACCAATGGCGCCCGCTCTGGCACACGATAGTGGAGCAGGCGCGCGAACCCGACTGGTATCGCATGTGCGGGGTGGCCGATACAGTAGAGGGACGCTTCGACATGATCACGCTGGTGCTTAGCCTCGTCCTGCTGCGCATGGAGGGCGACGAGGAACTGGCCCCGCACACGGCACTGGTAACCGAACTCTTCGTCGAGGATATGGAAGGCCAGCTGCGCGAAGCCGGCATTGGCGATCCCACGGTGGGCAAGAAGATCGGCAATCTGATGAGCAGCATGGGCGGGCGCCTCGGTAGCTATCGCACGGCTCTTGCCGAAGAAGATCGCGCCGCGCTGGCCGAAGCGCTCAAGCGCAACGTCACCATGGCGCAGGAAGACGAAAGCTATGCGCTGGCCGAACGAATGATCCGGCTGCACAAAAGACTGGGGCGGACGACTGCCGACCAGCTGCGCGCCGGGGAGATTGCAGCATGAGCAAGGACAGCAACGAACTGGCGCGGCTGATAAAGCCGCGCGCCCTTCCCGCAGGATCGATGATTATCGAAGCGGACAAGGCCGAGCGTGCGGCATTGGCGCGCCGGTTCGGCGTCAGCGAGATTCACAAGCTGACCGCCACCGTCGAGTTCGGCGAGAAGGACGGGGCGGTTCTGGCCGACGGCACTTTGTGCGCAAAGGTCGAGCAACCCTGCGCCGTCACCCGCGAAGATTTCGCCTACGACATCTCGGAAAGCTTCTCGCTCCGCTTTGTCCCCGCCGGGACCATGGGCGATTACGAAGAGGATGAGGAGTTCGAGCTGACCGAGGAGGATCTCGACGAAATCGAATATGAGGGCGAAACCTTTGACCTTGGCGAAGCGATTGCGCAGGAACTCGGCCTTTCCATCGATCCCTATCGCGAAGGCCCGGGCGCAGATGAGCGGCGCGCCGAAGCTGGCATCGAAAGCGACGAGGAGCGCACCCCCACCGGGCCACTCGCCGAAGCGCTATCGGCGTTGAAGAAAGACTAATCCGTGGAGGGCATATCGCTTCATCCCTTTGGCGAGGCCAGCGAGATGAACGACCTTGCAGCCGCGCTCGCCGCCGAGGGACTGCCCCATGACGACCTTTCGGAGCCGGGGCGCCAGTTCTACATCATCCGCCGCGCGGATCGCCAGCTTGGCTATATCGGGATCGAGGGGACCGGAAGCGATCGCCTCCTGCGATCCTTCGTCATCCCGGCAGATTATCGGTCTGCAGGAGTTGGCAGAGAAGCCCTCGCCGCTCTGGAGGGCCATGCCCGGGATGCCGGAACCAAACGGCTTCACCTTCTGACAACAACGGCCGCGGAGTTCTTTCGCCGGAGTGGCTACCAGCCCGCGAGCCGGGAGGACGCTCCAAACGACATTGCCGGTTCAAGAGAATTCACGAGGCTTTGCCCGGCGAGTGCAGAGTATCTCGTGAAGGAATTGTGATCCGTTCGAAACGACGGTGATCGGAGCTGCACGAGTGCAGTCCGAGTAATGCATAAGTGCCGATTACTTCCGTCTTGATGCGAGCTCGGATCACCTGAGCAGTGCCTGCACGCCAGCCCTGCCGCTATACATTCGGACTTCGAAAGAGCCCCGTCCGCCAACGACGAAACAGTTGCGGGCACCGAAGAGTATGAGCGGGCCGTCTGGCCAAGTCCCCGAGGTGTTTCGGTTAACCAGTTCATTGCTCCGGGTTTGCCAAGTGGCAGCCCGCGGAACTTTGGCAGTGCGATGCACATTGTAGTGAATATTAACTATTATGGGTTAGTCGAGAACCATCTTGGAGACTGACTATGCGGAAATCTTGTCTTATTCTGATTGCGGCTCTGATGGGCACTTCGGCGCACGCCAAAACGAGTGATCTGGGCGGATTTTCGGTGTCTGCTGTCGTCCCCGAGCACTGCGACATTGCTTCCGATGCACTTTCGATCGATCCGGCTTCAGGCGAAGCGCGCGGGACGCTGACGGAATTCTGCAATTCGTCGCGCGGCTACCATATCCTTGCAAGCCATCGTTCGCTTGCAGCCAATGAGAAAGTCGAAATCGACTTCAACGGGCAGTCCGTTTTGCTCAGCGCTTCGGGTCAATCCCCCATCGCATTCCGGTCCGGCCCCCGCATGAGCCGGGAACCTATCGCCGTGCGATCGGAAAACCTGAATAGCGACATGTCTATAAGCCTGTCGCTTGCCCTCTACTGATCAGAGCGGCGACACCGTGACCGTTACCCGGTCGGAATAGCTTCCGGCGCGAGCCGTTGCCGGACCTGCCTGAACGCTGAGGCGGTGAATAATGCCAAGGGGCGGCGCGACGCTGGGTATGGTGAATTCGCTTCCCGTCACGAGGTTTACGAGCATATTATCCATCCGCAGATCGTAGGGGATCTGGTCGAGACCAGCCTCATGCGCCAGAACGCCGGCATTTTCCGAAGTGAAGCTTACACTATAGGGTGAAGTGCTCCACACCCGCACACCGAAGGGATCGGAATGGTTTGGTCTTTCCTTCCCGATGGTCCCGAGATTGATCGAACGGATTGTTTCGGTCCCCGTCGCCCCGACCAAGCGCATGCTGACCGATGACGGTATCTGCATGTTGATGGTCAGCACATGCCGATCGAGTACCTCACCGGCAGCATCGAGAAGCGTGAGCAGGAACTGTTCGCTGCGAAAGCCCGCCTCAATCCCCCAGCGTGTAGGAACTGTAACGATGAACGGCACCGCGCGGCCGTTCGCGCCACCGGGAATTCCGTTCACCAGAAAATCGCTCTCCGCAGTGGCGGCAGATGCTTCCGTCGGCAGGATGTCGATCGAGTGCGAGCCTGACCGCAAGCTGTAGGCAAGCGGAGATCCAATGTTCGCCCCATCGATGCGCGCGACACGGATGCTCGCCGTGCAGCGCCCCTTGCCTTCGTTGCGCACGCGGATGTTGAAGTTTTCGCGGGACACCTCGTTTGCGCCGACATTCACGCCCCCGACCGTCACGGTGGTGCTCGCCTCGGTGAATTCAGGGTCGCAATCCTTTGCCATCACCGGCGTGGAGAACAGGGAGGCAAAGGCGATCGCCTTGATGAAGTTTTTCATGCGTTTCTCCTAATCCTCCATTGCGGGCAGGTCGACTTCGTCGAGGCGAAGCAGGCCGGCGTTGTCTTCGGGAACGCTTATTTCGAATTCCCGCCCTTCGCGGCTAATCGTAACCCGGTAGGTTTTGCCCGGCGCCAGGCCGATGATTCCGAACCTGCCTCTGGAATTGGTAAAGAACGGCATGGGTTCGAAGCCCTCGTCATCCACCGAAGTGATCGTGCCCGACCACAGTTCGGCCTGCGCCCCGCCAACTGTGAGCGTACCCACCGCGCTGACGAAACGGGAATTGCCGACCACGATCTTGTAACCAGAGCGGAAGCGTGGCTCCACTCGCGCCGTACCATCCCCGACGGCCACGACCTGGTCGGCCCCTGCCAGATCGTACTGGATCGACTGGACATTGTAGGATGACAGGTCCGATTGAACGGCGGCCCCGAGTGGCCCGCTGCGCGCCGTATATTCGTTGTCGCTCAGCGAACGGCCCGAAATCACTTCCTGTTCGCGCAGGACCTGATTGGGTTTGAGCACGGCGAAGGAATCGAAAATGGGGCGACCGATGCCAAACGAACCGTCGGCATAGGCCAGCGATGTTCCCACCTGCAGGCGCGCGCGCTGGTCGGATGTGAGATCGCCGAAACCGGTGCCGCTGGATATTACGCTTGCCCGCGCATCGAACCGGTTACCGACATAATTCACGCTACCGTCCACGCTGGTGGACCCGCGCGTATCGGAAAAGCCGACGTCATAGCCGAAGGAGCCCACCGAATTGTCCGACCCGCGTGAGGCCGTGACACGGGTTGTTTCCCTCCGGCTGCGGTAATCCGCATTCAAGCGGCTGCGGTCGCCGAATTGCCAGGCGAGACCGAGGTGAACGCCGAAGCTCTTGTCGGTAAATTCATCTTCGCCGAAGACGAGGCCGCCGGTCAGCCTCATCCGATCCGTCAGCCGGTGGAAGACATCGACGAACGCCAGCTTGCGATCGTCTCTGTTCCCGCCGCGCTTGGAATAGAGGACGCCGGCGCTGGCGTAGGTTCTTTCGGTGAGCGACTGGGTGTAGCTTGAGGAGACTGTCAGCAGGTCGAAATCGCTCGGGAATATGTCGCCGATCGTGGTGTAGTTCGCGCTTTCGTAATCGACGGTAATGCTCAGTTGCCGACGGTCCGCCAGGCTGTTGCCGCCCTGCACGCGGTATCCGGCCCGCACCGACACGCCTGTACCATCTGCGAAACTTGTCGCCACTTGTGCATCGAAGACGCCCGGGATCACTTGCGGCACGAAGGTCGTCTCGGCCGCTATGACCTGCACGTCTTCGGACACTTCGAGCGCGCCGCCGAGTATGAGCGTCTCGTTCAGGGCGCGGCGGTAATACCCCGTCGCGACCGGGTCGCCGGTATAATCGGGCTCGAATTCGATATCCCGCGCGATGAAGCCGGCGCCGAGGACATATTCGTCCTCCCCTACGGCCAGATCGAGGGGTTCGAAGAAATAGTCGAGGTCGAGAGCCTGACGCCGGCCGGCAGAGTCCGTGATCACCACCCGCACATCGTTCGAACCGGTTTCCAGCGGGAGATTGCTGAAATCGTAGCGTCCCGGCTCGAGCTGCAGCGACCTCACCACGTCATCGTTCACGATCACTTCGACATCCGAACGGCTGTCGAGGAAAATTTCCCGCCCGCTGAGCAGCGGGACCGCGATGAATGGATCGAAGATTCGGCGCCGCTTCTCGACCGCGACGCCGCCGATGAAGGGCGTTCTCAGCACGGGAATAGTGTTCAGCCGAAGATCGCCTGCCTGGTAGCGGCGATAGCTGTCGGGATCATCGTAAATGGCACGGACACTGCGGCGGTAGAAGCGGTAGTCTTCGCCAAATTGGCCGGTCAGCGCGCCGTCGAACTCGAGTACGACGTTGCGATAGCGCGCCGCTCCGAACGCGAAAAAGCTCGGCGTGTCCGCCCCGTCATTGTCCGAATAATCGAGGTTGGCGTTGATGTTCATGTAGGCGCTGAACTCAGCCGGCTCGATTGTGGGGAGCTCGGATGGAATGGGGGAATACCGTTCCCCGCCAAGCGAACCTACCGGACGAAATTCGCCGGGAAGCGTTTCAAGTACCAGTTCGAGCCGGCCATCGTCGAAACGCAGCGGAAAACCCTCCGCTGCGAGACGGGCAGGAGTTATGAAACGGGCATCACCGAGCACCTCGTCGAGCGCCGCCAAGCCATCTTCATTCAGCAGTTGGGCCAGCTGGAGGCGCAGGCTTTCACGCTCGATCCGGGTTTCTCCGCCATAGGGAGAGGTTTCCACCACTACATCGCCCAGCACCCGCTCTCCGTAAACGAGTGGTACAGCAAAGGTGATCTTCCGCTGGCTGGCGGGAACTTGTGACGGAGCGGTCTGCCAGGCAATCTTCTGCGCCCAAGCAGGCGTTGGCGCGACCGCTGCCAAAGCGGCAGAAATAGCAATCCTGCTCGCCAGCCCCTTCATGCTCCTGCCCCCCTCTCGCATAATCTTAGGGGTTGATCTCGACCTGGACGCTGCCGGGGTTCAGCTTGACATCGGTCGGCAGAAAGAAACGCCGCGCACGGCCCGGGCCGACCACACCTACGCCGATGTGGCGGGTCAACTCGCCACCTTTGAATTTGCCCTCGTAAGGAGCGCCGTCGGATGTCACGCCCGTGACGACCCAATCGGACAGGCCTGCCATGAAATATCGGTTGCCGTCATTTCGAACCAGCAGTTTGAGGCCGTTCTTCTCATCCTGTGTGGCGGGGCTCACCTCTGCCACAGCGGGCAGCGGAGCGGTCCCGTCAGGGACAACATTGATGAGGACGTTGTAGTTCACCACGATCTGGACTTGCGAGGTTTCGCCCTCGAATTCGACGGGCACCTGGCGCAGCGCGAGGTAGTAGATCTCGGATTGGGGCAGCTCTGGCTCGCCCACATACTGAACGCGAAAAACTTGCTGGGAATTGCCTTCGACGATTGCTTGTGCCGGGAAGACCAGGAACTGGTCCTCTGCCGGGGTCATTTGCAGCTCGCCACCCTCGGTAATGACGCCGCGCATCACGATCGCTTCGAAGGGAATATCGCGCAAACTGTCGTTTGTCATTTCAACGCGCGCGATAGAGTTCTGGCCTGCCGGCTTCAGCTCAACGATCATTGGGGAAATCTTGGCCGCCTGGCCGACCGCAGGATGCAAGATCAGAGCGAACCCCGCCAGTATCTTAAGTCCTTGGCGTATGAATGAACCCACGACTGCAGCCCTTTGTTATTTTCTCAATCCGCCTCGGCACGATCACCGTAATGGCGGGAAGTGAGAGAGGGGGCGCACAACGCCCCCTCCCGGTTAAACACGGCCGGCGTGATCAGATTGCGCCGAGATTGACGGTCGCGGTGGAGGAATAGGCGCCTGCGAGAGGACGCTTGCCCTTTAGGTCTTCCTGATTAACCACAACCGACAGTTTTGCGCGGTCGTGGAAGGCGTCCGTGTTCGTTTTGGAATCGCCTTCCTTGGTCAGCGAATCGAAGAACATCTTGCGGAACGACGTACCGTCCGATGCTTCGAGACCCATGCGAACCGGGATCACATTGGTGAAGTCGTCAGCGTCGGGCCCGTCGTTTGCTTCGTCGGTCGTCATCGATTCAGCCGCGATCGCCATATCGGCACCGTAGTTGCAGCTAACCCAGATATTCTGTGTTTGAGTACGGCGACCGAAGGTGCCTTCAAGGGCGCTTTCGCCCGGATCTTCGTTAATTGCGAGGTTGCCAAAGTTGACATCCTGGGGCGCTTCGACACTGCATTCGGGCAGGATGTTGGCGCTGATCGTGAAGCTTTGGCTGTCCGTGTCGCCGGCATAAGCAGCGGTGCTGAAAAGAGCGGCCGACATGGTCGCGAAAACAAGCTTCTTCATAGGGGGTATCCTCTCTAAGACTGAGTATCGAAATTGGCCGTCGATGTGCATGTTCGAAATCGATGAATGAACCAGATAGGTTCGAATCAATCTCGAAGTGCGACGACCTCGGACTACGAAGATTTTCTTAATCCGGTCGGAGAGATCCGCGTTTGTGCCAGATTGACGCAGTCCCAGATTGAACCGTGAGGATAACTTCGGAAGGAATAGCTCAGGCTAGATCGAAGCAGGTCCGCAATCGGCAACGAGCGGCCAGAACAATACAATCCGAATGCGAAAAGGGCGTCGACGCACCGAAGCGCTGACGCCCTGTTTTAACAAGCTATCGGAAGATCGCCTGCACCTTGTGCCCTGCGAGACTATTCAACCATAGTCCCCAGGCGCACTAGGCCAGATTCTAGAACGGAATATCGTCGTCCAGATCATCGTAGTTCGAGCCGCCGCCCTGGCTGCCGCCTGAAGAGCCGCCACCCTGGTTCCAGCCGCCGCCGGACTGGCCGCCACCGCCGCCGTAATCTCCGCCGCGCGAAGCGCCGCCGCCGCCGCTTCCGCCGCCATAACCACCGCCGGAGCCCGAGCCACCACCCTGACCGCCGCCGGGGCCATCTAGCATGGTCAGCGTCCCGTTGAACCCGCGCAGCACGACTTCGGTCGAGTAGCGGTCATTGCCCTGCTGATCCTGCCATTTGCGGGTCTGCAGCTGGCCTTCGACGAAAACCTTGGAGCCTTTACGCAGGAAACGTTCGACCACGTTGATGAGGCCTTCGGAAAAGATCGACACGGTGTGCCATTCGGTCCGTTCCTGGCGCTCGCCAGTGTTGCGATCCTTCCACTGTTCGCTGGTGGCGATGCGCAGGTTCGCGACCTTGCCGCCATTGGGGAAGCTGCGGACCTCGGGGTCTGCACCCAGATTTCCGATCAGCATGACTTTGTTGAGGCTTCCGGCCATCGATTCGTTCCTTCGTAAAAGTTGGCAGTGGCCTATCGAAACGCGGAAGGACTCTCCACCCCTACGATTGCTTACCCACATCGTCATTGCGAGCGAAGCGACACAATCCAGAGCGGTTGCGTCCTAGCCTGGGATTGCCGCGTCGCCTGCGGTTCCTCGCAATGACGAGATTAGAGGCCTAAGGACACTGCGATCCAGTATGTCGCACCTGCCGCCAGCCATGCCAAAGCGAACAGATAGACGACCATGACAGTCGGCCACTTCCAGCCATTGGTCTCGCGCCGTGCGACTGCAATCGTCGAGAGACACTGCGGCGCGAAGACGAACCAGGCCAGGAATGCCAGCGCGGTCGGCAGGCTCCACAGGGCGGCGATCTTCTCGGTCACGCCCTCGGCTGCGACATCTTCGTCTTCCGCATCGACGGCATAGGTCGTGGCGAGTGCAGAAACAGCGACTTCACGGGCGGCGATGGCAGGGACGAGCGCGAGGCTCATTTCGCGGTTGAAGCCGACCGGTTCCAGGACCGGGTGGATCGTATCGGCCACTGCCCCGGCGAAGCTGGCATCCAGCTGGCTTTCGCCCGGCTCGGCCTTGGGGAAGCTGAGCAGCACCCAAAGCGCAATCGTGGCCACGAAGATGATCGTACCCGCGCGGCGCAAGAAGACCCAGGCACGCTGCCACAGGCCGATCGCTAGATCCTTCAGGCGGGGCAACTGGTAACGCGGCAATTCCATGATGAAGCCGCTTGCCGCGCCCTTCGTCACGGTGCTGCGCAGGACCAGAGCGACGACCATGGCGCCGACGATGCCCGCCACATAAAGCGCGAACAATACGAGCCCCTGCAGGCCTATGCCGGGGCCGATCGCAGTCTGCGGGATGACGGCAGCGATGATGACCGCGTAAACCGGCAGGCGCGCCGAACACGTCATCAGCGGCGCGATGAGGATCGTTGTCAGCCGGTCCTTGGGATCGGAAATACTGCGCGTCGCCATGATGCCCGGAATGGCGCAGGCAAAGCTGGAGAGCAGCGGAATGAAGCTTTTGCCGGACAGGCCGACACCCGCCATGAGCCGGTCCATCAGGAAGGCTGCGCGCGCCATGTAGCCGCTCGCTTCCATTATGAGAATAAAGGCGAAGAGGATCACGATCTGCGGGAGGAAGACGACAACCGAACCGACACCGGCCAGCACGCCTTCGGTGAGGAAATCACGCAACGTCCCTGCGGGCAGTACGTCGATCACCGCTTCGGAGAGAACGCCGACGCCGCCTTCTAGCGCATCGGCAAAGGGCGTAGCCCAAGCAAACACGGCTTGGAAGATGATGAAGAGCAGCCCGAACAGGATTACCGGACCGATCCACGGATTGAGGAGGACCTTATCGACGCCGTTTTCGATTGTGTGCCGCGTTGACTTGGACAAGATTGTGCCGCGCGCGATGTGCTTGGCAGAAAGCCGCCGCTCGGGCAGCGTCAGGTGCCAGCGCGTGTGCGCTTCTTCGTCCGCATGGGTTTCGGCCTCGGCAATCGCCGCCAGCAATTCACTGATCCCGCGCCTGCGGACGGCGACCGTCGGCACCACGGGAACGCCGAGCGCTTCGGACAAGGCCGCCGGGTCCAGCGTCAGTCCATCGCGCTCTGCGAGGTCGACCATGTTGAGCGCCACCACGGTGGGGCGTCCCAGTTCGAGCACTTCCTGCGCGAAGACGAGATGCTGTTCGAGATTGGCTGCATCGATAACGATGACCAGCACATCGGGTACCGCCTCGCCGTCGAACGTGCCCTTCACCACATCGCGCGTAACCGCCTCGTCAGGGCTCGCGGCATCGAAACTGTACGATCCGGGAAGGTCGAGCAGTTCGACCGGCTCCCCGCTCGGCAGCATCAGGCGACCAGCCTTACGCTCCACGGTGACGCCGGCGTAATTGGCAATTTTCTGCCGAGCACCGGTCAGGGCGTTGAACAGCGCCGACTTGCCCGAATTGGGGTTGCCGACCAAGGCGGCAGTATATTTGCGGCTCATATCGCTTCTACCGTGATGGCGGCGGCATGGGCGCGGCGGATCGCAATGGTCATGTTGCCGAGCCGCAAGGCTATCGGATCGCGGGTACCGAAGATCCCGCGGTGCATGATGGCAACCTCGGCCCCTTCGTCCACGCCCAGTGCCTGCAGCCGCTTGCTTTCATCCTCGGCAAGCGCTGCCCAGTCGACGCTGGTAATGCGAGCGCTTCTCTTACTGTCGAAACCGTCCAATGTCATGCGCGCCCCCTCTCATATCGGAAGGCTTGTTGCAACTGGTTATCAATAGCGCGGCGATTAGCGGGCGGGATAGCGCAACCGGCCAAGGAAACGCGTGACACTGAAGCTCTCACGCTCCGATCCCAGCCACTTCGCCTTGACCTTCTCGAAGGTCATCACCCCTTCGATACGCCGGTCGAGAAAGGCGCGGGTATCTTCCTTGCCTTCGCTCTGGTCGTCCACGAACACCGCCAGTGTCGCCCCATAGATAGAGGCCAGAATGGCGCGCTTGGTATAGTGATTGTAGTCGGTCGCGGTATCGCCGGCGAGGCGCCACATCACATCGGCGCTGTTCCAGCCCAGCTTCACTGCACGCGCGGCATTCTGGGGCATGGACATGATGGCCAGGCCGCGCCGCAGCGCTTCTTCCTGCCCCGCCACCGCGTCGAGCCTGAATTGAACGAGGCTGCGAATCCGCTCGCGTATCTTCATCTGGGCCAGCTTTTCCGGCGGAAGCGCGGCTGCCATCGCTACATCAACGGTTTCGATCCAGGCGCTGACCATGTCCATCGCTGAGACGCCGCCGCCCTTGCCCTTGAAGGCGAGCCGGGCGACATCGACATCCGCGCCCATCTGGTCTGCCGCCATTACCAGCGCCTCGTCGGTCCAGCCGTCGAAAACGGCCGCATCGGCGATAGCCGGGGCGAGCGCCAGACGTAGCTCGTCCAGCGTCAGGTCGGCGGGGTTCATCTCAGCTTGGTCCATAGGTTTCGGCCTCGTCCTCGTCCGACTTTTCCGCTTTTTCGATGGCTTCAAGCGCTCCCGACCGTGCGCCCAGCAGCGTTGCGTAGTCGCGCGCGCTGCGGCCCGAATTGTCCGTCCGGTCGGGATTGCCGCCCTCGGACACAAGCAGTTCGACAAGCCCCAGATCGCGGCGATGGACCGCGCTGATGAGAGGCGTCTCGCCCGTGCTGTCGGAAACGTCGATATGCGCGCCGCCCGCAATCAACCTCTCTACCCCTTCGACAAAGCCGAGCTGCGCGGCGATCTGGAGCGGATAGACGCCGTTCTTGTCGGCAATATTCGGATTGGCGCCGCGCTGCAGCAGGAATTTCACCCAGGTGATGTCGCGCCGCTGGACCACGGCATGCAGCGCAGTCTCGCCCGTGCCGATATCGCGGGCGTTGATGATCGTATTGCCCGGCTCATCCAGCAGCCTGGTCGCGACATCGCCTTCGCGGTCGCGCACCGCCTTGATGAAGGTATAGCCATCGGATTGGCGCTGCGCCGCCACCGGGCTTGCCGAAAGAGCAAGCGCCGTTCCGGCAACCGCCAGAATCCGTTTCAGTCCAACAGTACGCACCGTTGCATTCTCCGTATCGAAATCGCGAATATCCTCGCGGCAAACCCTTGAACCCGAGCCGTTAGCAGACCATGAACCCCACTGTCATGCCCCGCTTTTCATTCCTGATTGCCGCAAGCCTTCTCATGGCTGCCTGTTCGCAAGCCGATTCTGCATCCGACGCGGGCGAGCCGCCGCTTGCCGGCGCGGCGATCGGCGGCGATTTTACGCTTACCAGCGAGACCGGGGAGCCGATCAGCTTCTCCGATTTCGATGGGCAATATCGCACGATCTACTTCGGTTACGCCTTCTGCCCTGACGTCTGCCCGACCGACAACCAGCGCGCGATGGCGGGGCTCAAACGTTTCGAGAAGGAAAATCCGGAGCTGGGCGCCAAGGTACAGCCGCTGTTCGTCAGCATCGATCCGCAGCGTGACACGCCAGAGGTCCTGACCGAATTCACCGACGCCTTCCATCCGCGCCTGATCGGGATGACGGGCAGCAAGGAACAACTCGACAAGGCGGCATCCGACTTCGCCGTTTTCTACAGCAAGGGCGAAGAAACCTCCAATGGCGGCTATCTGATGGACCATTCGAGCCAGACCTATCTGTTCGGTCCGGACGGCCAGCCCCTCGCACTGCTGCCCACGTCGGACGGGCCGGATGCCGTGGCAGTGGAACTGGCGAAATGGGTGCGTTGAGGGAGAAATTCTGGGAGCGGCCGCTCGCCGATCTCAACCGCGAAGAGTGGGAAGCGCTGTGCGATGGCTGCGGGCGCTGCTGCCTGCACAAGGTCGAATATGAGGACACGGGCGAGATCGAGGAGACGAATGTTGCCTGCACCCTGCTCGATTGCCAGACGGCGCAATGCCGCGATTACAAGCACCGCAAGGCCTTCGTGCCGGACTGTTTGCGCCTGACGCTCAAACTGGTGGACCGCGTGCCGTGGTTGCCGGAAACCTGCGCCTATCGCCGCCGTGCCGAAGGGCGCGCCCTGCCCCGCTGGCACTACCTTTTATCGGGTGACCGCGAGGCGGTTATCGCGGCTGGAGTATCGGTTGCGGGGCGGGTTATTTCCGAGGACGAGGCGGGTCCTCTGGAGCATCACATCGTCGAATGGGGCGATGGCGAGGACCGGGACGGGGACTGGCCGGCATGATCGAATGGCTGCGGCAGGCGAGCGCCGATCCGCAGATTTCCGTGGGTTCGCGGGTGCTGCCGATTGAAATCCGGCGGCACAAAACGGCGAAAAGGCTGACTTTGCGGCTGGCGCCCGATGGCAGCGCGGTTCGCATAACCTTGCCGCGTTGGTGTGCCACGAAAGAGGCTGTCGCCTTTGCCGAGGATCGCCGCGAATGGCTGGCCCGGCAGCTGGAGAAAATCCCCGAAAAACAGGACCCTATCACCGCCGGCAAGGTCTTCTACCGCGGCGGCGAAGTGCCCGTGGACTGGCGCGAAGATGCGCCCAGAAAACCCCTGCTGCGCGATGGCCGCCTGCAGCTCGGCGGCCCCTTGGAGTGTTCCGGAAAACGCCTCGAACACTGGCTTGATCGGGAGGCGATCGGCCTGATCACCGAGGATGTCCGCTATTATTGCGACCGTGCCGGCCTCCCACCCGCACAAGTCCGGCTGAGCCGCGCCAAACGCCGCTGGGGCAGCTGTTCGAGCAAGGGCGTCCTGCGCCTCAACTGGCGGCTGGTGCAGGCACCCGATTTCGTCCGCCGCTCGGTCGTGGCGCATGAGGTGACGCACCTCGTCCACTTCGACCATTCGCCCGCCTTCCACGCCCTGCTCGACACGATCTACGAAGGCGAGATCGACAGCGCCAACCGCTGGCTCAAACAGCATGGCCGCACACTCTACGCCAGCTTCAGCTAGCGCTAAGGCGCGTCTGCTATTATCTAGGCATCATGCGTTTGAGAAACAGGATCAACCCGGTCGGCGGTTTTGCCGACTTCTGGACCGAATGGAAACGGCCCACCCCCTATCGCTGGCCGATCCTTGCCGCGTCCTTCGCCATGTCGGGCACGCTGCTGTTCTGGATCACGCGGGAAAACTACTTCTACCCGCCCGAACAGCCCAAGGTGACCTATATCACCACCTTCGCCGAAGGCCGGACCGACGAGGAAATCCGCCAGTCCAACATCGAAAACCAGAAGCTGAAGGAAGAACGCGCCGCCGAACGCGCCCGGATCGAGGAGCGCAAGCGCGATATCTACCGTACGCTTGGCGCAGCCAGCGGCATGGATGTCGAAGCCATGGAAGCCGAGGCGGAGGCTGAACGGCTGGCCGAGGAACGCGCCGAACAGGAACGGCTCGACCGGCTCTTCGGAGAGCGTGACGACAGCCCACGCGAGGAACAGGCGGACAGCGCGGTTGAAACCGGCGGCGAGTGATGCGCGCTGGCTGGCTGCGGCGGCGCGGCTGGCGTCGCACGGCCGCCCGCTGTCGCGCCCCAACCCCTCGGTCGGCTGCCTGATCGTGAAGGATGGCCGCGTCATCGGGCGCGGCTGGACGCAGGCCGGAGGCCGCCCCCATGCCGAAGCCGCGGCGCTGGCACAGGCGGGCGAGCACGCGCGCGGCGCCACGGCCTATGTCACGCTGGAACCCTGTGCCCACCAGTCACCCCGCGGCCCGGCCTGTTCCACCCAGCTGGCAGAGGCGAAAGTCGCCCGCGTGGTGATCGGCGCGCAGGATCCCGATCCGCGCACCGCCGGCGCCGGGATAGAGCGGCTGCGCGCCGCCGGTATCGAAGTTTCCCTGCTCCCGCTCCTCTCCGTGCAACACAGCCTCGAAGGCTATCTCACCCGCGCCCGCCATGGCCGCCCGCATGTCACGCTCAAGCTCGCGCTCTCGCTCGACGGGTGCATCGCCATAGCCGACGGCACGAGCCAGTGGATCACCGGTGCAGAGGCCCGCGCCCATGTCCATTCGCGCCGCGCGCTGAGCGATGCCATCCTTGTGGGCGGCGGCACCTGGCGGCAGGATCGTCCCCGCCTCGACGTGCGGCTCACCGGGCTGGAAGCATACAGCCCGCAGCGCGTCCTGCTCAGCCGCGGCGTCCCGCCCGACGGGGTGAAGGTCATCAACGCGCCCGATCAGATCGGCGCGCTGGACGGCGTGCACTATCTCTATGTCGAAGGCGGCGCAGGCGCTGCGGCCAGCTTCCTCAAGGCCGATCTGGTCGACCGGCTGGAAATCTACCGCGCCCCCATTGTAATCGGTGGCGGCATGGCGGCACTGGGCGACATCGGTCTGGCCAATCTGGCCAATGCGCATGGCCGCTGGCAGCTTGCCGAAACCCGCCAGCTTGGCAGGGACACATTCACCGCCTATCGCCGCACCAGACAGGAGGATCAGCCCTAACATGTTCACCGGTATCGTCACCGCCATCGGCACCATCGACAGCGTCGAACAGCGCGGCGACACGCATGTCACCGTCGCCTGCCCCTTCGATCCCGAAGGCATCGATATCGGCGCGTCCATCGCCTGTTCGGGCGTGTGCCTGACCGTGGTGACGCTGGCCGGGACCAAGGGCGATGCGCGCATCGGCTTCGACGTGTCGGGCGAAACCGTGGCCCGCACCGTGCCCGGCATGTGGGAGACGGGCCGCAAGCTGAACCTCGAACCCGCGCTGCGGCTGGGCGACGAACTGGGCGGCCACCTCGTCACCGGCCATGTCGACACAGTCGGCGAAGTGGTGACGAAACAGGAAAAGGGCGGCAGCTGGCACCTCGCCATCCGCATCCCCCGCGAATTCGCGCCCTTCGTGGCCGAAAAAGGATCGATCACGGTCGACGGCGTATCGCTGACCGTCAACGAAGTGCACGACCGCGAAGACGGCACCTGCGACTTCGCCCTCAACATCATCCCCCACACCGCCGAAGTGACGACGCTGGGCACGCTGGAAGAAGACGCCAAGGTCAATCTGGAGATCGACGTGCTGGCGCGTTATTTGAAACGGATGCAGGGACTGGCGGGGTAAGGCATGCCAAGCGCATCGCCCATTTTCGCAAAATGGGTCTAGCGTGGCGGTAGGGTATCGAAAGCCGGTTCTTCGTGAGGTCCAGAAATTTGGAAGCCTGTTTCACCGTCCGCAGCGGTGCACGCAAGTGTTCCTTTCATGGCTTTCAAATCATAAATGAGCGTCGAACAGTGATCGAACTCGTCCCTTCCTATACGCGTTAGCCGGTCGGCCCTTCCTTGTCGTTTTCGCCGGCTCACAACTATCAACTCCTCGTCGAAATAGCGGTCGCCGGGTTTGATCTCGCCCACTTTCCGAGAGCTACCGTGGTCATTGAGTCTAACCGCGAACCGGTCGATATGCAGCCCTGCAAAACTGAGAGGCATCGCCAGCTGTATATCCCGCGTTGGGCGGCGAACGCCGAGCATAACTTCGACGAAGCCGTCAGTATCCGGAAGAAATCCGCCCTCTCGATGTGTTGCGAGAAAGGTGCCGGTCGGCGCAGAAACATAGCTTTTTCTGTTCTTGAAGGTGAATTGCGCAAATAGAGACTTCTCGGCGATGGGGATTATCGTACCCAGCCTTGAAAACTGCCTCAGCGTATGCAGCGTCAAATCGAAGTGCTGCTCTGTATCCGATCCAGTGGGCGGGTGCAGTTCGAAAGTGACGCGGCGGTGAGGGAGATCGTAAAGACCGATAACCCCATCGGCCACCTTAGAACTGTCATCTGCACCCCAAGCAATTCGCAGTTTCTTTTTTCTGTATCCGAAATCGATCGTCTTCCAAGCAGTTGCCAAAGGCACTTCGAGATTCTGTCCAAACCCCAAATATAGGTCGATATTTCCGCGAATTTGAAGCTCACGCACAATGTTCGGGTTGATAATCGGGGGACCGCTATGGCCCGGATCAACTTCCAGACGCAGCGTGCGTCGGGCGAGTTTGACCTTGATGATATTGTCACCGCTAAGGAACAGCTGGTCAGGACTTACAACGATATCTTCGCCGTCGGAGGGAAATTCGGCCTTTTCGTTCGCCGCTGACTGTGCGGCCAATGGCGTAATGAAAGCTGTGAGCAGAGTGTAGACCGTTACTACGGAGGCTATAAATCGAACTGCCGCTCCCTTTCGCTTTCGAAAATTCATTCACAGAATCCTATTGCGATTAATAGTCTACACCATCCTTTTACTCAAAGTTTTAAAAGAAACAATTTGGTGTCCGCCGGGATTATGAGCAGCGATCGATGTGTAGCCTTGGACCCTTGGGGAAAGTCTGGTTCCGGAGACGGCAGCCCGATATCTATGCTACAGGCGAGCCGAGTGTAGGGTCACCGCAACCCCTATCGACTGTCTAACTCTAGCGGCGGCAGGGGATTGGCTACCAGCCCGGCGACCATCGCCGCCTGGATCTTGTTGGCTGGCCACAGGCGCGACAGGGGGCCGACCAGCCGATCGCGGATGAAAGGCAGCACCCGGCTGTCGGACTGATAGACCGGGGTGAAGAGCGGTGCGCAGTGCAATGCCTTCGGCCTGCAGCGCATCGTAAAGTGCGGCGAACAGGCTGGCACGGTGGATGCCGATGCCGAACATGGCGGGCCGCGCCTTCAGCGCATCATAGCCGACCGAGAGAACCACGCGGTTTGCGGCCATGCCATGCAGCCGGTTTATCCGCGCGCCTTCCTCCATGATCCGGTCGGCGAGGCCAAGCCGGTGCAGCACGGCAAGCCCCGTGGGCTGGATCATCAAGCCCGAGCCGATCGGCTGAGGCTCCGTAAAACGCTCGAACACCACCACGCGATCGCCTGCCCGCGCGAGCAGTAATGCAGTGGCCAATCCGCATGGACCACATCCCGCAATCGCAATCGAACGCCCCGTCATGCGGCGGTGTCTTAGCGACGGAGGCGTTGCAGGCAAGTCGCGAATGCACGGATGCTGGGGTACGGACTATCCTCGGCTTCGAAGTCGTCGCTGGCATGGGCGAAGCGGCCAGCGAAGCTATGCCCGCGAACTGGCGTGGCGGCGTACGACGCGCAAGGGGAGAGTGTCCAAAGACAAGAGTATAGAAGCAGGCACCAATCAGTTACTGGCTGTCCAAACCCTGTAAATGGCGCAGGTTTTACAGGGCCCGCGCCGACTATTCCCCATTATTCCCGAATATTCCGCTTGTATTCGTGCCATTCCTCCCCGTGAATACAGCTATCGAAAGCGGAAAGGGCGGATATGAAATTCGGCGACTATCTGAGGCAGAAACGGGCGGAGCGCGGCTGGACACAGCCGCAAGCTGCATCCCGTGCGAAGATCGAGCAGAGCTATCTGTCCAAGCTGGAGAACAACAAGTCGATCCCGTCGGGCGATATCTATGCGCGGCTGGTCGAGGCTTACCGTATCGATGCGGAGGAGATGGCCGGCGTGCTGTTCCCTGCCGAGCTCGACCGGCTGCGCGAGATCGATGCGCTGCGCGATCTGCTCCTCCAGCGCTCGCAGGCCGATATCGAAACGCCGCGCCGGATATTGATCGCAGGCCTCGCCGCGCTGATGATCGGCGGCGGCTTCCTCGGCTTCTCTCAGCTCGAACCTGCGCGCATGCTCACTCAGTATACCTATCAGTCTACCGGCGTGATCGCCGCCAATGCCCCGTCGGATACCGAAATCCCGCCGGGCGCGCCGGGTGAGGATGAGCAGACCCTGTTCCTCACCCAGATGCGCGGGCCGGTGTTCACCGAACAGGTGGCAGGCGGCAAACGCGTGTGGAATCTGGTCGCCAGCGACGTGATCGTGAAGCCGCCGCCTTACCGCTGGGCGCTCATCCCAGGGATCGCGCTGATCATCGGCGGGCTAGGCTGCTTCTTCGTCGCCTGGCGATGGCGATGACCTGCTGACGCACTGATTATCCGGAAACTCACACACCTACTTCCGCGCCTCTAGCGCAATCCTTTCGCTCGTCCCCGTTAATAGGAGAATACCATGAAAACGCTGCCCCTTCTCGCCGCTACCCTGCTCGCGGCCTGCGCGCCCAACGCCCTCACCGCTCCTGTCGCGAGTGCTCAGACGAGTGCCGTCACTGACGATTACGATGCCCTCGACACGCGGATCGAGGAATTGATGGCGGCCAATGACGTCAAGGGGATGGCAATCGCGATCATCGATGGCGACGAGATCCGCCATGTCCGCGCCTTCGGCCATGCCAATGTCGAAAAGCAGGCGCCGCTCGAAACCGATACGATCATGTATGCCGCATCGATCACCAAGGCAGCGTTCACCTATATGGTGCTGCAACTGGTCGATGAAGGCAGGATCGGTCTCGACACGCCGATCAGCGAATATTTGGCCAAGCCGCTACCCGAATATAGCAATGATGATTGGGATTGGTCGTCGCTCGAAGGGGATGAGGACTGGCGCCTGCTCACACCGCGTATGTTGCTGACCCATAGCTCGGGCCTTGCAAACCTGCGCTGGTTCGAGCCCGACCACGACATGTCGTTCCACTTCACGCCGGGCGCCGCTTATGCCTATTCGGGCGAAGGCTTCTACCTGCTGCAATTCGTGCTGGAGGAAGGGCTGGGCCTCAACGTGAAGGACGAGATGCAACGCCGCATCTTCGACCGCTTCGGAATGCCCAATACCAGCATGCAATGGCGCGAGGACTTCGCCAGCCACCTGGCGGATGGCTACAAATTCGACGGCAGCTTCGTCGAGCACGACGCGCGCAGCAATGTGAGCGCTTCGGGTTCGATGGACACGACCATCGCCGATCAGGCCAGCATGTGGCGCGGAATGCTGATGGGCGAGGGACTCTCGCCGAAAATGCGCGCTGAATGGACGCGCCCCGAAGTGCCGATCAGCACGAAATCGAAATTCCCCACGATCGAGGTGCTCGATACCTACGACCCTATCGGTCCGGAAGTACACCTCGCCGGCGGGCTGGGTGTCGATACGTGGGAAGGTCCTTCGGGGCGCTTCTTCGCCAAGGGCGGCCACAACGAATGGACCGGCAACATCGCCCAGTGCGACGAGGCGAACAAGCGTTGCTTCGTGCTTCTGGGCAATGATGTGCGCGCCGAACTGATCTATCCTGCCATCGTCACCATGGTGCTGGGCGACAATCGCTATCCCTGGGCGTGGACATATCCCGATCTGTTCCGGAAATGACACGCAGCAAGCCGCGCCTCGCAACGCGCGCTGGCAGAGGGCTCATTTACCCATAGAGGCCGATCGCGCTGCCATCGCAAAGGCTGCTCCCTTCAAAGAAAGAGCCCTCCACGCAGTTGGCCTCAAAGGCGCACCCGCTCGTCGCGATAATTGTTCGATACCCAAGAGCCTTTTCACTCTGCGAGCGTTGATGGGTTATCCGCTGATGAAAGGGTTCCGATGCGCATCGCACAGATTGCTCCGCTGGCCGAAAGTTGCCCCCCTAAACTCTACGGCGGAACGGAGCGGATCGCTCACTTCCTGACCGAAGAACTGGTTCGCATCGGGCATGACGTCACCCTGTTCGCATCGGGCGATTCACAGACCTCGGCAGAACTGGTTCCCTGTACGCCGCGCGCCCTGCGACTGGTCGACGGAGCGGTCAATCTCGTACCGCATCATATCAGCATGATCGAACGCGTGGGCCAGCGGCTGGCCGATTTCGACGTCGTCCATTTTCATATCGACCTGTTTCACTATCCCGTAGTCCATTCATGGGATACGCCGACCGTAACGACGCTTCACGGGCGGCTGGATATTCCCGAGCTATACGATTGTTACGGTGTGTTCCGCGATGTGCCGCTGGTATCGATTTCGAACAATCAGCGGCTACCGTTGCCGCCGGTAAACTGGGTCGGGAATATCTATCACGGTCTGCCTGCCGACCTGCTCCCTTACAACGAGACCGGGGGCGATCATCTCGTCTTTCTGGGCCGCATTTCACCCGAAAAAAGGCCGGATCGGGCCATCGAAATCGCGGTACGCAGCGGGCGCCGGCTGATTATGGCGGCCAAAATCGATGACGTGGATCGGGCTTACTGGGAAAGCGAGATCCGGCCGCTGGTCGAGCAACACGAACAGATCAGCTTCATCGGCGAAGTAAACGAACAGCAAAAAGCCGAATTGCTTGGAAATGCCGGCGCCTTGCTGTTTCCGATCGACTGGCCCGAACCGTTCGGGCTGGTCATGATCGAAGCCATGTCGTGTGGCACTCCGGTAGTCGCCTGGCGAAATGGATCGGTCCTGGAAGTCATGGAAGACGGAGTTAGCGGCAGGGTTGTCGACAGCATGGGCGAAGCCGTTGCCGCCGTCGACGATGTGCTTGGCATGGATCGGACCAAGGTGCGGTCCTATTTCGAAGAGAGGTTCACCGTTCAACGCATGGCAAGTGACTATGTGCGGCTTTTCGAAGAACTGATCGACAAGCCTCGCGGGGGTGAGGCTATGCCGGATGCACGGATACCGCGCCATACTCCCGCCCCTCCCTTTGCGCGGAAGCCCAAAGGTCTCGGCATCGCTACGACTGCGTAACTCTCAAACGGGAAATTCGAATTTTGACAGAGCAGGAAACCATCGAAGCCGGCTACGAACATCAGATCCAGTCACCCAGTTCCATTCAGGAGCAGGAATTGCGCGCGGTGAAGCATGGCGATTCCTTCGCGCTTTTCGACACGCATGGGGATGTGGTCGGAACCGAAAAGGCCCCGGAAGGCGTCTACTACCGCGACATGCGCCAGATTTCCTTCTGGCGGCTTACCCTGTGCGGGTCTTACCCATTGCTGCTCGGTTCGGCCTTAGACGACCGCGTCGATGCCCTGATCGTCGATCTTACCAACCCGCGCCTCACCAACCGGCAAGGACAGCAAATTCCCCCCGACGTGCTGCATTTCAGCCGGGTCAAATTTCTCTATGATGGTAGCGCTTTCGAACGGCTTGCAGTGCGCAATTTCGACAAACGCACGCACGCTTTCAGCATTGAGCTGACCCTCGGTGCGGATTTCCGCGACATGTTCGAGGTTCGCGGTGATAACCGCCCGCGTCGCGGCGCGCATGCGGCCCCTAACTGCAGCGAAAATGGCGTCGAATATACTTACGCCGGCCTCGACGATATCGAGCGACAGACCGCGGTCACCTTCGCGCCGGAGCCCGATTTCGTAGGGGCGCACAAGGTTCGTTTCGACGTCACGCTGGCACCGGGCGAGCGTAAGGTGTTCTACACGCGGGCGCGCTTTGACGAAGACGACGGTGTGGAGCCGATGCGGGCCTACCTCGAAGCCTATCGTGCCTTGCGCCGTGGACGACGCGAAGCTCTGGAGGGGCGCCCGTCGATCTTTTCCTCGAACACATCGTTCGATGCCATGATCGCGCGCAGCATAGCCGATGTGACCACTCTGACCACCCAGACGCCGAAGGGTCCCGCAGCTTACGCCGGAATTCCGTGGTATTGCACGCTCTTCGGGCGGGATTCCCTGATCACCGCTCTCGAAATGCTCTGGTACGACCCTTCGCTGGCCCAGGGGACACTGCTTCGGCTCGCGGAATTGCAGGCCCAGTCCGATGATTCAGTAGCCGATGCCGAACCGGGAAAGATCCTTCACGAAACCCGTCTGAACGAAATGGCCAACACCGGCGAGGTGCCTTTCCGGCACTATTACGGCAGTGTCGATTCCACGCCCCTGTTCGTTTTTCTTGCCGGAGAATATTTCCGGCGAACCGGCGACATGCAGACGGTCGAGAGACTCTGGCCTCATATCGAGGCAGCTGCGGACTGGATCGAACGGTCGGGCGATCGCGATGGGGACGGGTTCTTTGAATATGGCCGGCGCAATCAGGATGGCCTGCGCAATCAGGGCTGGAAAGATAGCCATGATGCGATCTCCCATGCAGACGGCAGGCTTGCCGAGGGACCGATCGCGCTCGTTGAGATGCAAGCCTATGTTTATGGTGCTTGGAACTCCCTCGCCGAGTTGTCGCAAGCGCGGGGTGATGAAGCGGCGGCGAAGGAATGGAGAGCAAAGGCAGCGGATTTCAAGGAACGTTTCGCGTCGACGTTCTTCGATGCGGAACTCGGTTGCTATATCCTTGCGCTGGATGGGGAAAAGAAGCCGTGCCGGGTGGTCTCCTCGAACGCTGGCCACGCGTTGCTGACGGGCATCGCCACTCCGGAGCATGCTCAAGCCGTCGCGGACCGACTGCTGGAGCCGGACTGTTTTTCAGGCTGGGGAATAAGGACGCTGTCGCGGCGCGAAGTACGTTACAATCCGATGAGTTATCATAACGGATCAATCTGGCCGCACGACAATGCCCTGATCGTGGCTGGCCTTTCCCGCTACGGACTTCAAACTGCCGCGAACAAGGTGTTCGGCGCGCTTTTCGAAGCGACGTTCTATTTCGATCAGCAGCGGTTTCCCGAGCTCTTCTGCGGATTTGGGCGCCGCCACGGGCGGGGGCCGACGCTCTACCCGGTTGCCTGCGCACCGCAGGCCTGGGCCAGTGCTGCCCCGATGTATATGGTGCAGGCTGTCTTGGGGATGAGTGTCTGTGCGCCGAGCGCCGTTCACTTCGCAAAGCCGCAGTTGCCGCCTTTTCTTGCCAGGCTGGCGATGAACGGTTTGGGCTGCGGAGAGGCCAACGCGGATCTCGACGTCCAGCAATTGGGGCCGGCGACCAGCGTGTTCGTACGCCGCACGGAAGGGGATATCGACGTGGCGATCGCGGTCTAGCCCTTCATGTCACAGGTGCCGAACTATTCTGGTTCGGCTGCCAATCTGTCGAGCAATTCGCCAAACAGCAGTTTCTCGCCGGCGCTTAGCCGTTCTTCGTCGTCGAGACGGGCGCGCAGGCCTACCGCCAGCGGGGCGATTGTGTCTGCCTTTCCTGCGGGCGGATCGGTGAGAATTTCGCCGAACACCGCCTCACGCGCATCGCCGGGCAGATTACCGCGATCCTCGGGCGGAAGCGCAAGCAAGGTCGATACCGTGCCGACGCCGGCCGCATGGATCAAAGCCACAGCTCTGTCCTCGGCCACTCTGAGGCGACCAGCCTCCGCAATCCGGCGGACGCGCTGTTGAAGCACCGCCTTTCCTGCAAGGGAGGCCGACGATTGTGCCATGGGCGACCCGATCGCGTTCATGATCGCAAACACGGCCGGGTTGCCAAGTCCAAATTCGATATAGTGGTCCCATGCATCGCTCAGGTCCTGCACGGGATCCGGGTTCGGCATCATCGCGGCCTTTTCGGCTACGAACCGGGCCATGCCCTGCTCGGCTACTGCGTCGAGCAGGCCCTCCTTGTCACCGAACAGGCGATAGAGCGTGGGCGCCTGCACCCCGGCGGCCTGCGCCACGGCCCTGGTGGTCAAAGCAGCAGCGCCTCCCTCATCCACCAATTGCAGGGCTGCATTGACGATACGGTCGCGTACTTTTTCGGGGCCGTTTTGTTCTGGGGGTGACGGCCGGTCGGATATATTCATGGCGTCGGAATATCACCGCTACGTGAACGATGATAGCGCCTATGGCTTTCCATTGTTATCACTGATAATGCATTTATGATAACAGCGGAAAGGGTGCGGTATGATCGTCATTACGGGAGCAAGCGGGAAGCTTGGCCATGCAATTGCGGATCACGCGCTGCGCCGGGTGCCGAGCGCATGGCTGGCCGCCGCGAGCCGCAAACCAGAACATCTAGATGATCTGACAAATCGCGGAATGGACGTTCATGCTTGTGATTTCGCCGATCCGGAGAGCCTCGGCACAGCATTCGCAGATGCGGACAAGGTCTTAATCGTCTCGGTAGACAAGCTCGGAGATGAGGCACGCACATTGCATCGCAATGCTATAGCGGCCTGCGCGCGAGCCGGTGTCGGACGCATTTTCTATACGAGTCATGCGGGCGCGAAACCGGTATCCTCCTTCGCCCCGGCGAGCCAGCATTACGCCACAGAAGCCGATCTCGCCGCCGCAGGTCCGAGTTTCACCGCTTTGCGCCAGGGCTTCTACGCCGAAAGCTGCATGGCCATGATCGGCGACGATCTGAAAGCCGGGACCTTGCGCGTGCCCGAGGACGGTCCGATCGCCTGGACGGTGCGGGCGGACCTGGCCAAGGCCGATGCGGCCCTGCTGTGCAGCGCAGAGACTATCAATGGGCCGACCCCGCCTCTTACAGCGACGAGCGCCATAACGATGGCCGAAATAGCGCAGATTGCGTCCGAAATTACCGGACGCAGCATCCGCCACGAAATCGTCAGCGATGAGGAATGGAAGGACGCTTGCATCGCGGCAGGATTGCCCGAACCTTACGCGGAAATGCTGCTCGGCGCATTCCAGGCAGCGCGTGATGGCGACTTCGCAGCGACCGACCCACTGCTTGGCGAGCTGCTGAACCGTAAACCGACATCGATGCGCGAATACCTGCGCGGTGCCCTTGCGTGAGCGCCCTCCCCTTATTCGAAAGGAATCTCCTATGACCAAACGTACCGCACTCGTGACCGGAGCCAATAAGGGCATCGGCCTGGAAATCGCCAGACAGCTGGGGCAGCAGGACTATCGCGTCTGGCTCGGCTGCCGTGACCGCGATCGCGGCGATGAAGCCGCGGCGGAGCTTGAAAAAGAAGGCATCGAGGCGGAGACGCTCGTTCTCGACGTTACCGATCAGACCAGCGTCAACATGGCAGCCGAAGCGCTCGGCTCGCAAATCGAAGGCCTCAACGCACTGGTCAATAATGCCGGGATGCATAAGGGTTACGCTGGCACCGTTAGCAATGAGTCGGTCGAGGACATGCGGACGATTTTCGACGTTAACGCGTTTGGCGCGGTGCGCGTCACACAGGCTTTTCTGCCCCTGCTGCGCAAAGCCGATGCGGCACGTGTCGTCATGATGAGCAGCGGGCTCGGTTCGATCTCCTCGACGCTCGATCCAACCAGCGAGAACTGGGATGTCGACTTTGCCGGCTACGGCGCATCGAAGGCCGCGCTCAACATGTTCGTCGCCAAGTTCGCGCGTGAATTGATGGCAGAGAAGATCAAGGTTAACGCCGCCGATCCAGGCCTTACTGCAACGGACCTTAACGGCCATATGGGCCAGCGAACCCCCGAAGAAGGCGCACGGATCGCGGTTCACCTGGCCACGCTCGACAATTTCGGCCCGACCGGCGGCTTCTTCCACGAGACTTCTGGCAACCCCGCCCACCCCGCCATCCCTGGTGAGCGGCGGCTAAATCCAGATCGCCAAGCGATTACTGCAGCCACCCACCAAACAATGGAGTGGACGATCAGTGGTTGCCTTTCTCAAAGTCCGCCTCTGCCTGAACGAGGGTATTCAGCGGGTCATCTTCGACCAGCAAACGCAACACATCCGCGATGACCTGTCGACCGTTGGCGCCGCTCGTAAAAATCACAACGCCAAAGCCCTTTTCGGGCTCGAACAGGGCGATGGTGCGCTCACCCCAGTCCTTGCCATTGTGGACAAGGAAACGGTTCTCGCCGCTATCATAGACGTTCCAGCCAAGCCCATAACCAGTCGCTTGGGGCACTTGTCCTGCGGGATCAGGCCTTCGGGACAGGCCTGCGCGGTCTGATCGTCATAGATGGTGGCGCGCTGTTCGATCAGGGCGGGTGTCAGGCCATCGCCCCGCATCGCCGCCGCCACGAAGCGGGTGTAATCGCCGATCGTGGTGTGGACATCGTCGGCTGCGCTGCCTTGCGGGCTGTTGTCGGGCAGGCGCAGCGTGCCGTCCTTGCGCCGGACCATGGCCACACGACCTTCCCATGCTTCGTCGAGAAGGAAATATGTGTCGCTCATCCCCGTGGGTTCGAAAAGCTGTTGCTTCGCCAGATCATCGAGCCGGGTCTGCGTCGCCATCATCGCATAGCGGGCAGCCATGGCGTAGTTTTCACCCGAGTAGTGTGCGCGGGTGCCCGGCTCCCACTCCAGGCGCAACTTGCCTCCCTCCATCCGGTCGCGCCAGTTGTCCGGCACACCCGTCCGATGCGAGAGCGCGTGGCGTAGATTGATCTTCTGTGCGCACGGGTCATCGGTAAGGTCGCGATCGACGAACTGGGTGGCCAGCGGTGTGTCGAGATCGAGCGTTCCCGACCCGACAAAGCGCAAGATCGTCTCGGCAACCACTGGCTTGGCGAGCGAGGCAATATTGTAAAGCGTGTCCTCGCCTGCCGCTTCGCTAGGAGCACGCTCTCCATAAACGGCTGTCCAGGCGACTTTGCCACTCTCGATATAGCCAACGGGCATGCTTGGCACATCATTTGCGGCGAGCAACCCAGGCGCTGCGGCGGTTAGCGCCTGCCGCTGCGGTGAGGACATGGCTGTCATCGCCGGAACGGTGCCGCCGGAAAGGGCAAGAAGTGCGGCAGCTCGAGCCAGAAATTTCACGCCACCCCCCTCCTGAGTTAGCGAAGTAATACAGTTATCTCAGCCACGACCAAGTTCCTTATCAGAACGGAACTATTGGTTCGCGTCATTTGCGGTTTCAGAACTGCCAAAGAAAGAAGGCGCCACCCACTTGGGGCAACGCCTTCTGTTGAACTGTTAAAGTAAGCGAATCGCTCAGCAGTTGCCTTCAACGCCATCGACACAATCGCCAACGGATTCGACATCTTCGCCGACACCGTCGACGGTGTTGCAAGCAGAAAGCGTCAGCGCGGTTCCGCCGAACAGCAGCATAGTCAGAAACTTCTTCATCGGTATTCTCCCCTTGGCGGATACAAGCAATTGATTTGCCAGTCCGTTGAACCAGAACGGAGCGCGTGGCGGCTGGTTCCGCAAGAGCGCTTTATACGTCAGGCCAGCGGGCCATTCCCGAACGCCTCGCGCGTGATCCGATAGATGAGGTGGACGACGCGCCGCCCCTGATAGCGGCCAAGCTCATAGCGTTCGGTCCGCTCGGCGCCGATCGCCTCCAGCGCGTTGCGCGAGCGGTAATTGGTATCGCCGACGCGGAACTGGACTGTGGCCACATGCCCGAACGCGTGGGCGAGCATGGCGCGCTTCATTTCGGGGTTCAGCCCCCTGCCCCAGCATGCGGGTGCGAGGAAGGTCCAGCCGATCTCGACCACGCCGCCGTCATCCGCGTCGAAATGGTCATAGCGCGTGTGGCCGATGATCACGCCATCACTCTTGCGCAGCACGGCAAGTGATCCGCCGCTGGCCAGCCCTTCGTCGAAGAAGGCCTCGAAGACCTCGCGCCGCCAGCGGTCGTGGACTGGCTGCTGTTCCCAAACCGCAGGATCGGACGTGACGGCGTACAAAGCCGCGCGATCGTCCTCGGCCAATGGGCGCAGGGTGAGGCGCTCGGTCTCCAGTAGCGGTTGTCGGTCGAGCGCCATGTCCTGTCAGCCCTTCGTCACCTCGCCCAGCGCGGCGATGAATTTCTCGATATTGCCCTGATGCAGGCCAGCCACATTGATGCGGCCCGATCCGGCCATGTAGATGCCGTGATCTTCACGAAGGCTGGCGATCTGGTCCTTGCTCAGCGGCAGCATGGCAAACAGGCCGTTCTGTTCGCCCAGCGCGGCGAGATTGAGGCCCGGCACCTCGTTATCCGCCGCTGCCAGCCGGTCGCGCACACGCCGCATTCGGGCGCGCATCTCGTCGAGCTCTTTCTGCCAGACGGCCGTCATGCCGTCATCTTCCAGCAGCAGGCGCACCGCCGCACCGCCGTGATCGGGCGGCATGGACCAGTTGGCGCGGGCCAGCGCATTGGCGTTGGAGGAGATGGCGTCCATGTCGCCGCCTTCGCGCGCGATCATGTAGAAGGCCCCGACCCGGTCGCGATAGAGGCCGAAATTCTTGTCGCAGCTATAGGCAACCAGCGCTTCGGGCACCTTGGCGAGCACGGCGCGCACACCGGCGACGTCTTCCTCCATGCCCTGCCCCAGACCCTGATAGGCGATATCGAGGATCGGCAGAACACCGGTTTCCGCAAAGGCATCGGCGATCGCATCCCACTGATCGGGCGTGTAGTCGATACCGGTCGGGTTGTGGCAGCAGCCATGCAGCAACACCGCGTCGCTGGCGCCAGCACCGCGGATCGCACCGAGCACGGCGTCGAGATTCGCAGTGCCATCGGCATTGGCGTGATCGAAAGGCCCGACTTCTACGCCCACATCCTGCAGGATCTGCGCATGGTTGGGCCAGCTCGGCATGCCCAGATGGATGCGGGTAACCCCTGCCTTGGCCGCCAGCGAAACCGCCAGCCTTACCGCGCCGGTGCCGCCCGGGGTCTGCATCCCTTCGATGCTTCCGGCCAGCGGGCTATCGTCGCCGAAAATATAGGGCATCAGCGCCTTCACGAAGCCGCCATCGCCTTCGGGCCCCAGATAACTCTTGGAATCCTGCACTTCCAGCAGCCGCTTTTCGGCCTGCTTGATCGCGCGAAAAACGGGCGTCGCGCCTTCATTCGTGCGGTATACGCCCACGCCGAGGTCGATCTTGTCAGACCGGGGATCGGCGGCGTGCATCTTGATAAGGGCGAGAAGGGCGTCGGGCGCCTGCGGGGCAAGTTTGTCGAGCATGGCCCGCTCTTTGCGCAATCACGCGAAGGGCCGCAACCTCAATCGAGATTGCGGCCCCTCAAATGGCGCTTGTTTTCCTCTGCCGGATTAGAACGGCAGCCATTTCTGCTTTTTGGAGAACTTCATGTAGCCCGCATTGACGCCCAATCGCAGGCCGGCACCTACGCGGATCGGGATGAGGACGACATCGCCCTTGCGCACATAGCTGGCGTTCAGCCCGCCCACCGCATAGGCCGTGCCTTCCGCAGCGGGGAAGCGTTCGTAAAGCTCTTCGGTATCGTAGAGATTATAGACCAGCACGAAAGTGCTGCCCGCATTGGCCCCGGCATCGAAGCCGATCGACGGGCCTGTCCAATAAACCGGCATTTCGCCCTCGATCTTGTGGAACAGCGTGCCCGAACCATAACGAGCGCCGACGATGAATGCGCCGCCAGCCTCGCGGCCGACGATATAGCCATTGGGTTCACCCTGATCGGCCAGCAGTTTGCGGATCATGTCGGCCACGCCCTTGGCACCCTTGCCGAACACGCCTTCTGCGGCGCCGATCAGATCGTCTTCGCGATAGGTTGTGGCCGGATCGTCGACCCCCGCGCTGTTAACGGCAGCGTCGGCAGCCACTTCCGCCTCGCTTTCGGACCATTGCGGCTGGATGGTGGTCGCGGGTGCCTGGGTCTCGGCCGCCTGCTCGTTCCATGCAGGCTGCTCGGTTTGCGCCGGGGCGACGTCACCTATTGGCGGCAATTCATTCTGCGGCGCATCGAGATCTCCATCGATCGGCGCATCCCAGGCCGCATCCGGATCCACACTCTGGACCTGTGCGGCAAGCGGGCTTGCCGCCAGCGTAAAGGCGGCCAGCAGGCTCGCAGTAAATTTGGTGGCGATGTTCATTCTGGTTCCCTCGTCCGGCATCGCGGGCAAAAAGCATGGCGCTGCCCCTCAAACAGAATCCCGTTTGAGCAGCCGCGCAATGAAACGGCGATGAACCGAATCCCGAATGCGCTGAATCGAGTCCTGCACGCGTTATTTGGAAGGAATTGCGAATGGCCCGATTTCTTCCTTGAAGGGTGCGAAGGTGGTGGCTATAGCGCGCCCCTCGCAGCCGATATGCGTCATGCGGAGACGTGGGTGAGTGGCTGAAACCAGCTCCCTGCTAAGGAGCCATACCTGGTAACGGGTATCGAGGGTTCGAATCCCTCCGTCTCCG
>NZOF01000067.1 GCA_002695185.1 Erythrobacter sp. | reverse complement strand
GCTCCTCGCAATGACGGGAGGAGGGGGATTTACGTCATTGCGAGCGAAGCGACGCAATCCATCTCCCGCCCTATCCCCTACCCACACACCGCCGCAGACGAACCGCCCCCCAAACCCCCGCAACGACGCGAGGCAATTGACCCGCGCGCCCGCTGCCGCCAAACGCCACCCATGACCCAAACCCCGCTCAAGCTGTTCAACTCGCTCACCCGCGAGATCGAGACCTTTACTCCCGTCCATCCGGGCGAGGCGCGCGTCTACAGCTGCGGGCCCACGGTCTATAACTATCCCCACATCGGCAATATGCGCGCCTATGTCTTCGCCGATGTGCTGGGCCGCACGCTCAGCTGGAAGGGCTACGATCTCACCCACATCATCAACATCACCGATGTCGGCCATCTGACCGACGATGGCGATGCGGGGGAGGACAAGATGGAGAAGATGGCCGCGCAGAAATCGCAGTCGATCTGGGACATCGCCAAACATTACACCAAAGCCTTCTGGGACGATGTGAAGGCGCTGAACATCCGCCAGCCGTCAAAATGGTCGGTCGCCACCGATTACATCGACGACATGATCGACTTCGCGAAAGGCATTGCGGACAAGCATTGCTATGAACTCGCCAGCGGCCTCTATTTCGATGTCTCCACTGTGGACGATTACGGCCGCCTCGCGCGCGCTGTGACCGAGGAGGGTGAAGGCCGGATCGAGACGGTCGAGGGCAAGCGCAACTCCGCCGATTTCGCCATCTGGCGCAAGACGCCCGCGGGCGAGACGCGGCAGATGGAATGGGACAGCCCCTGGGGCAAGGGCGCGCCCGGCTGGCATCTGGAATGCTCGGTCATGGGCGGCAAGCTGCTGGGCTTCCCCTTCGATATCCACACCGGCGGCATCGACCACCGCGAAATCCACCACCCGAACGAGATCGCGCAGAACCAGGCGCATTGCTGCACCGGCGGGCTGGGCGAGGCGGAGAACAGCGGCGCGCGCATCTGGATGCACAACAATTTCCTGGTCGAACGCAGCGGCAAGATGTCGAAAAGTTCGGGCGAATTCCTGCGCCTGCAACTGCTGATCGACAAGGGCTTCCACCCGCTCGCCTATCGCATGATGTGCCTGCAGGCGCATTACCGCAGTGAGCTGGAATTCAGCTGGGAAGGGCTGGGCGCGGCGCTCACGCGGTTGAAGCGGATCGTGATGCAGGTGGAGCGGCTGAAGGACGAACTCGCCGGCGATCCCGCACACCAGAAATTCGCCCCCATGCGAGAGAAATTCGCCGCCGCCATGACCGACGATCTCAACACGTCGATCGCGCTGGTGGCGCTGGAAGAGGCGCTGGCGGTCAAGAAGGTCGACGGCGGCGTCAAGCGCGCCGTGGTCGAGGAAATGGACCGCGTGCTGGGTATGGGCCTGTTCGACCTCACTCGCAAGGACCTGCGCATCCGCCCGATATCGGCCGAGATCGAGGAGGAGGAAATCGAAGCCGAAATCCTGCGACGCAAGGATGCCAAGGTGGAAAAAGACTACGCCACCAGCGACGCCATCCGCGCGACCCTGGCCGCCAAGGGCGTGGAAGTCATGGACGGCGACCCGCTGGGCTGGGAGTGGAAGCTGGATTGATTTTTTTGGGGGCGGCGGGTTGCCAGTCCCCCATGGATTGCCGCGCTGCGCTCGCAATGACGCGGTAAGCTTCCTCCCGTCATGGCGAGGAGCGAAGCGACGCGGCAATCCATGGTGCGTCCTCGCCTCGCGAAGTCTGCACGGTCGCGTTCCGTTGAATCCATTGGGTTACGGAACATGAGGTGACTGACCGAATGTCTGCTATTCGCGCTGTTGCGAAAAATGCTGCCTGTCAGCTCACGACCCATTGCGGACAATCATGCCGCTCCGCTTGTCCGCACTTCCAGCGGTCAAGTGCAGCTACTCGTAGCCGTTGAACAGTATCCACCAGACCATACCAGAAGTGGCTCCGCCGGTGAGAAAACAACCGACTGGGAATATCCACCAACCGTCGTCGAGAGGGCGCGATAAGCTTTCCGGCTCGGCAACGAAAAAAAGATAGAGAAAGAACAAGATCAATCCTGCGGCAGTACTGAAGATAATGGAAATAGTAAAAGTGGCACCGCTCCTTCGCGTCATCCAAAAAACTTTTGGCCACTCAAATGCAATTCCTAAAATAAGTGCGCTGGGAAGGGCCACAACCCCCATCGATAATGCAATGTAGAGCGCCGAAGTCCAATTGAATGGAGTTCCCGTCTTAGTGTAACTCCACGCGGCAAACGCGACAGAAACGAGGAAGAGGGTGAGAGCGCCAGTCAATAGCATTGCGGCTGTAGCTCGAACAAGCGATTGCATGACTGGTCCTTACTGAGGGTGCTGTCGGATAGCGCGCAAAGGTTAAAAGTCAGCTTCCCAACCAATTGCACACACCCCGGCCGTTCGCACAGCGCCCAAAAGCCGACAGGCTGATAATCGAGCAAGCGCGACGAAAGCGGTCCGGCTACTAACGACCCCATTGCGGACATAACTTGAGTAGCTAAAGTTACTCGGAAGGAGAAGGATTGGTGAGCTTGACACTGCCATCATTCATTCCGTCGATGCCAACGACGCTTCCACCCTTTCCGCAGAACTGGGCGGAGGGGTGAGCAATTTACCACGAAATTTCGTTTATTTTTCGGATGACGATTCCGCCAAGTTGGGCCTTAACCTTTCCGGCGGTTCGATTTTGACTGATCCACGTTCGGTCAATCGACGAACTGCTGATTTGGGACGCGCCTTTGTTGCCTGCCGTCTGCCTTTGGAAACAATCGCGCAATAGCAGACCGTCCGCTTCCGCCCCCAACTCAAGACTTCAGTTGTGAAAAAAAGGTATGGGTCCAATGTTACTGCGGTCATTGCGTGCGGCACTTAGGAAGTCCTTCTGCTCGAAGGGTGCGGTCCGCGGCGTAAAAATTCCAAATACATCTGAATTGAGGGGGAAATCGATGAAATATGCTGCTGAAAGCGAAGGCACCACACTTCAAGACAAGTACACCACCACTATAGCTGGCAAGGCTTATCGCACGGGATTTCTGCATGCGGAGCATGCCCTCCTTGACCCCGAAATCTATCCTCACTTGCGCATGAAGCGTGAGAACATTTTTGTGCTTCCCACCGAATTCTATCATTACACTTCGATCGCTGGTCTGAAGGGAATTGTGGAAGAAAACGGAGTTTGGGCCTCGGACAATCGCTTTATGAACGACACTGAAGAAAATCGTCATGGCGTCCGGTTGGCACGGGAGGCCTTGAAACATAGAGCAGAACGATCTGACGACGCGGCCTTCGCAAAAATACTTTTGGATGTGGAGGAGCTGATCGCGAAGCCAAAAAACCAGGGCTATTTGGTGGCGTGCTTCTCCATGGCAAAAGACGATCTGGGACAGTGGAGGGGCTATGGTACAGGTGGCGTCGCCCTACGTTTTGGGAACCCGATCAAGCACGAAGCCCCTCTGCTTTTCGGGCCAGATCATTTAGCATTTGGCGTTATTTACAGGGATCGACAGAAGTATGTTATGTTATTCTCGATTATACGCGCCTTCGAACGTCAATATGCTGTCGATCGCAAAGAAATGACAGAATGGCCAGATGATCACGATGAAAATTACACGAATGCTATTCATGCCAAGATCTCTTTTCACATACTCGGATTTAAGGACCGGGCATTCCAGAAAGAGAGTGAAATCCGCCTTGTCCTTGAATATGATGAGATCGATAAATACCACGGAGGGTTGAATTTCCGCGCCGGCCCCTTGGGGATCGTTCCTTACCTGCGAACAGGAGGCAATCGAGGCACGAGGAAAAATGGTGGGCGTTTGCCGTTGCGCGAAGTCATGGTCGGACCGTCCCCGCATCAGGAAATTATAGCCCAGAGTGTTGAGACCTTTTTGGAGCATAAAGGCTATATCGATACCACCGTCAGTTGTTCTGCAGTTCCTTACAGGGGATAACTAATTTTCGCACAGCGCCGAAAGCAGCCGTTAGGACCATGCAGCGGTGCGTAACCCTCTCCCCACGCCACCATCAACCCTCCTAAACACCCCCCAAATCCCCATCCCCCACTTGATCCGCGCCCCCGCTTCCCGTCTACCGGCACGGCACAAGGGAAGAGAGGTTGCCCCCGCATGACCAAAGCCGTGATGTCCGCCATGATCCGCCCGCTGGTGGAGCCGCGTCTGCCCCAGTGGGTGGAGCCGCTGTGGTTCTCCAGCAAGGACGAGGCGCTGAAGCTTGCGCCCAAGGCGGAGATCGGCTGGTTCGACCTCAACGAGACCGCGCCCATGGTCGAAATCGCGCAGGCGGCGACCAATCTCAAATGGCTCAACTCGATCTATGCGGGGCTCGATTTCATGCCGCTGGACCTGCTTGAGGAGCGCGGCGTCACCGTGACCAATGGCGTGGGCATCAATGCGCTGACCATTGCCGAATATGTCGTCATGCTGATGCTGGCCCATGCCAAGGGCTATCGCGAGGTGGTGCGGGCGCAGGACCGGCGCGAGTGGCTGACCGACAGCCCCGGCAAGCGCGAGCTGGCGGGGGAGCGGGTGCTCTTGCTGGGCCTCGGCGCGATCGGCAGCCTGATCAAGACCCGGCTCGAAGCCTTCGACATGAAGGTGGTGCCCGTGCGCCGGTCGGGCGGGGAAGGCGCGCTGCGGCCCGGCGAATGGCGCGAGAAGCTGGGCGAGTTCGACTGGGTGATCCTGGCCGTGCCTTCCACCGATGAAACCCGCCACATGATCGGCGAGGCGGAGCTGGCCGCCATGCGCCCCAACGCCGTGCTGGTGAATATCGCGCGCGGCGATGTGGTGAAGCAGGACGATCTGGTCGCCGCACTGGAGGCAAAGTCGATCGAGGCCGCGCTGCTCGACGTGACCGACCCCGAACCGCTGCCCGAAGACCATCCTTTGTGGGGCCTCGACAATGCGCAGGTCACCATGCACCTGTCCGGCCGTGCGCAGAGCAAGATGTTCCAGCGCAGCGCGGACCGATTCATCGAAAACCTCGATCGCTGGCACAAGGGCGAAAAGGTCGAACCGCAAATGGACCTCGCGGCGGGGTATTAAGGCCGCAAGGTCCGGCGCATCAGCTCTCCTCCAGCAACAGCAGGTCGCATTGCACCACCATGCGTTCGCTGGGCATCAGCCGGTGTTCGACCTCCACGATCCCAGCATCGGCGACCAGCTGGCCCGGAATGGCGAATTCGTGTTCGGGCAGGCAGGCGATGAACTGCTCGCCCGCGGCCACCGCCTCGGCCCCGGCGAACAGCAGGGCGAGCCGGTGGCGCGTGCCGGCGAAGGTGATGCTGGCCCAGGCTCTCTCGCTATGGGTAAGCACCTGCGCGCGGTGCTCGCACAGATTCATCAGTGCGGTGCGCAAATGGTCGGTGGCGGAGCGGCGAGTCTGGGGAGGGATCTGGGCCGGGCGAGGGGGGCTGGCTTCACTGGACACGGGCGGTTTCCTTTGCGTTTGCGATGAGTTGGGCGTCTGCCAGCGCGGCCTCGACCACCGCCGCGTCGAAGCCGGAAATGAAGCTGCGGATATGCGCCTCGGTCACGCCGCGCGGTTCGCGGCCATTGCGCAGGTCCAGCACGAAGCGCGGATCATGCGCGGCGAGGCGGCCGAATTTGGTCGCCGGCATGTTGTGCTGGCGGAGGAATTTCTCGATTCTGCGAATCAACATGGCGGGGCTCCTCTGAAAGAATATGGCGCGAATCGCTCGCTCCGTTCCCTATTCGTTCCAGCCGAAATCCTACTTGTCTAGGAAAAATCCTATGGTATAGGAATTTTCTCGTTAAACGGGGTGATCGGTCCGATGGTGGCCCGATCAAGAGGGTGTTCGGGCGCAAATCCGGAACAGTGCGGAAAGGCAGGAATGGCGATGGCAGAGATGACTTCGGACCGGGCGCGGCTGGTCGAGCTGACCGAGAAAAGCCGCACCAGCCTGGCCTCGCTGTCGGCCATGCTGGGCCGCAATCCCAGCTATCTCCAGCAGTTCGTGCGCAAGGGAAGCCCGCGCAAACTGGAGGAGGCGGACCGGCGGAAACTGGCCGAATTCTTCGGGGTTGGGGAGGTGGAGCTGGGCGCGGATGCGGCGGTGCAACGGGTTGAAAATGCTGGCGGTTTTCAGGCCTCGGACTTCGTGGCGGTGCCCCGGCTGGCGCTCGATGCCTCGGCCGGGCCGGGGGCTTTCTCGGCAGAGGAAATCGCCTTCGACGCCTTCCGCTTTTCCCGCCGCTGGCTGCGCGAAATGGGGCTGGAAGGGGCCGATCTCTCCGCCATTCGGGTGGAGGGCGACAGCATGGAGCCGACCCTGCGCAGCGGCGATGAAATCTTCGTCGACCGCAACAAGCGCAGCGGCGAAGGAATCCACGTAATCCGCATCGGAGACACCCTCCACGTCAAGCAGGTGCAGGCCAGCGCGCCGGGCAGAATCACCCTGATCAGCGCCAACGAAGCCTATGCCCCGATCGACCTCGCCCGCGAGGAAGTGGAGGTGATCGGGCGCGTGGTATGGAAAGGCGGGCGGATCTGACGGGCCCGAATTAGCGCGGCGGAACAATCGCTTGGCTCGCCCGTACCTTTCCCAACCCCGCGGGTTGGTGGATCGCCGGGCATCAGTTGGAGAGAAGCGATGAAGAAGACATGTATTTCCGCAGCCCTTGCCGGCACCATCCTGCTCGGCGGCTGCGCCTCATACGGACAGGGCGGTTATGGACAGGACGGCGGCGGCCTTGGTGGAGGCGGCATTCTGGGCGCCATCCTCGGCGGCGGCGGCAGCGATTACGGCTATAACGCCCGCGACGATTTCGAACGCGCGGCAGTGGACGCCTGCGGCCGCGAAGCCTCGCGCTATGGCCGGGTCCGCATCGAGAGCGTGAACCAGCAGGAACGCGACTATGTCTACGTTCAGGGCCGTATCGAGACCCGCGATTACAACCGCGATGAATTCACCTGCGTCTTCCGCTCGGATGGCCGGGTGGTGGACTTCCAGACCCGCTGATTTCTGCGCGAAAAGGAGGGCGGCGATGCAATGTCGCCGCCTTCATGGCGTCAAAGGCTGGTGGCTAGACGTCGCACCATGGATTGCTTCGCCCGCGGCTCGCAATGACGTAATCCTGAGTCATTGCGAGGAGCCGAAGGCTCCGCGGCAATCCATCGCCCACCCCCGGCAACATACGCACGCGGATCGAGTCAGCCGAGACGCCCCGGCATTGCATTCGCAGCAGCCTCCCGCCATCTAGCAGGCATGACAGATACAGCTCCCATGCCTCCGATGAAAGCCGGTATCGTGCCGGTTACGCCGCTCCAGCAGAACTGCTCGCTCATCTGGTGCACCGCGACCAACAAGGGCGCGCTGATCGATCCGGGCGGCGATCTCGACAAGCTGAAGGCGGCGGTCGAGAGATCGGGCGTGGAGCTGGAAAAGATCCTCATCACGCACGGCCATATGGACCATTGCGGTGAGGCAGGCGTGCTGGCCAAGGAACTCGGCCTGCCGATCGAGGGACCGCAGGAAGCGGACCGGTTCTGGATCAGCCGCCTTGATGAAGACGGCGCGCGCTACGGTATGAACAGTCAGGTTTTCGAACCCGATCGCTGGCTGGAAGATGGTGATACGGTGACGGTTGGCGATCTGACGCTGGAAGTCATCCATTGCCCCGGCCACACGCCCGGCCACGTGGTGTTCTTCCACCGGCCCAGCAAGTTCGCCGTGGTGGGCGATGTTCTCTTCCAGGGCAGCATCGGGCGGACCGATTTCCCGATGGGCAATCACCAGGACCTGATCGACGCCATCACCCAGAAGCTGTGGCCGCTGGGCGACGATGTCACCTTCATCCCCGGCCACGGCCCCACCAGCACCTTCGGCCAGGAACGCAAGACGAATGCCTTCGTGAGCGATTCGGTTCTGGGTTAATTCTTCGGCTTGTTGCGCAGGGCCGCCTCGGATTTGAGCGGCTTTGCGACCGGGCAGACCTCTTGAACGTAGCCGTTGAGAGTGTTGACCAGATTGTCCTGCACAACCTGATAATACACATATTGCCCGCGCTTCTCGCGGGTCACGAGGCCGGCATTCTCGAGCACGGTCAAGTGTTGGGAAACCGCGGGTTTCGACACGTCGAACCGCTCAGCAATTTCACCGGCAGTCAACTCGCCATCGCCCAGATAGGCTAGGATCTTGCGGCGAATAGCAGAACTCAGGGCTTCGAAGATGCGTTGCATGATATCCATGTAAGGGCTTGCTTAAACACTTTCCAGTCCATAGGGGTTAAGTAATTACTTAATCGCCTTACTGGAGTGTGCCATGCGGGATAAGTGCGACGTCAACTGGATTTGCGATGACCGGGGCGCCAACGCCTTCGCCGGAAAAGTGGTGTGGGACCCCGTCCATAGTTTCTGGAACGGCTCCATGCTCCTCGCGGCGCTGATACTGGGGCCGCTATTCTTCACGCTACCAGCGTTTCTGGTGTTCATCGCACTTACCGGTCTTTTCGTGCTGCTGGGCCATTCGGTCGGCTTTCACCGCCTTCTCATTCACGGCAGCTTCCGGACAACGCGGCCTGTCGAACGGTTTCTGATCTGGTGCGGCACGGTTGCCGGAATGAGCGGCCCCTTATGGATAGTGCGCACGCACGATTTGCGGGATTGGGCGCAACGCCAGCCACGTTGCCATCCCTATCTCTCTCACGGAGAATCGATGCTGAGAGATGCTTGGTGGCAGATGCATTGCCGATTGGACCTTCAGAATCCTCCGGATTTCGACCTGTCGGAGATCGAAGCAAAACCTCTCTATCGCTTTTTCGAACGGTACTGGATGGCTCAGCAATTGCCGGTTGCTGCGATCCTCTACCTGTCAGGGGGATGGAGTTTCGTGATCTGGGGAGTTTGTGCCCGCGTCGCGATTACTGTCCACGGCCATTGGTTCGTGGGCTATCTCGCGCATAATCGGGGGCCGCAAAGCTATCTGGTCAGGCAAGCGGGGGTGCAAGCCTACGACGTTCCTTGGGCCGCTCTGCCGACGATGGGGGAGGCGTGGCACAACAATCATCACGCCTATCCGGGCTCAGCACGTATCGGGCTGTTGCCGGGGCAAAGCGACTGGGGGTATATTTTCATAAGGCAGCTTGAGAAGGTGGGACTCGCCTGGGACGTGTGCCTGCCTGCCGATATGCCTGAACGGGACGGGAAGCTGATAGCGCTGTCCGACCACGGCGAGACAAGCCGTAGCGGACCGATTGCCGGAATCGATATCTAGCGATAATCCTCCGCTTCGCTTGCATCCTTCGGAAAATTCGCTATAGCGCGCGCCTTCACCGTCACGGTCGGGACAATGCATTCATCGCGCCTCTTGTGCGATGGTTGCCTGTCCCCTAGGGCGGCCACCGAAATTGACTGAAATTGTTTGAGGAACAGGTGCCGAGATGGCCGTCCCCAAGAGAAAAGTATCGCCCCACCGTCGTGGCAACCGTCGTTCGCATGATTCGCTCTCTGTAGAGGCGCATCACGAATGCTCGAACTGCGGCGAACTGAAGCGCCCGCACAATCTTTGTCCGCACTGCGGCTACTATAACGGGCGCGAAGTTCTCGCTCCCGAGGGCCTTTAAGACCTTAGCTTGAACCGGAGAACGTCATGAGTTTACCGCGTATCGCCGTTGACGCGATGGGCGGGGACGAAGGGGTTCGCGTAATGGTCGAGGGCGCCGCGCTTGCGCGCAGGCGTCACGACCGATTCAAGTTCCTGCTGGTCGGTGACGAGACGAAGATCAGGGCTGCGCTGGCCAATCATCCCGGCATGTCCGAAGCTAGCGAGATCCTTCATTGCGAGGATGTCGTCGCGGGCGATGAAAAGCCGTCGAGAGCTCTGCGCCGCGCCAAGACCACCAGCATGGGTCTCGCTGTCGACGCCGTGAAACGCGGCGAGGCGGGGGCTGCCGTGTCTGCCGGCAATACCGGCGCGCTGATGGCGATGAGCAAGCTTGCCCTGCGCACCATGCCCGGGCTTGACCGGCCTGCGCTCGCGGCCCTGCTGCCCACGCTGGGCGACAATGACGTCATCATGCTCGACCTCGGCGCCAATCGCGAATGCGATGCGCGCAATCTGGTGCAGTTCGCCATCATGGGCGCCGCCTATTCGCGGATCGTCACTGGCCGTGAGCGGCCACGTGTGCGCCTGCTCAACATCGGCACCGAAGAAACCAAGGGCACCGAAGACATCCAGGCTGCCGCCGATCGCTTGCGCACGGCGGGCGGGCTGGCAATGGACTTTGAAGGCTATGTCGAAGCCGACAAGATTAATCGCGGTGAATGCGATGTGGTCGTTTGCGACGGCTTTTCGGGCAACATCGCGCTCAAGGCGATCGAGGGAGCGGCGCGCTTCGTGACCGATCTGCTGCGCAGCGCCTTTTCCTCGTCCTTCCGTTCCAAGGTCGGTTTCCTCGTTTCGCGGCCCGCTACCGAGCTGCTGAAACATCATCTCGATCCCAACAACCACAATGGTGCAGTCTTTCTCGGCCTCAACGGCGTGGTCGTTAAGAGCCATGGCAGCGCCAACGCCAAGGGCGTGGCCAATGCGGTGGAAGTCGCCGCGCGGCTGCTGGAAGACGATATTACCAACCGCATCGCGAAGGATCTCGGTGCCATCGACACCGGAAGCCTGGGGGCCAAATGATTCGTGCGGTGATTACCGGCAGCGGCAGTGCGCTGCCGAAGAATTGCGTGACCAATGCCGATCTCGAAGAACGTGTCGATACGAGCGACGACTGGATCGTCGAGCGTACCGGCATCCGCCAGCGCTATATCGCGGGTGAGGGCGAAACCACCTCCACGCTGGCGACCGAAGCTGCGCGCAAGGCGCTGGATGATGCCGGAGTCGATGCGAGCGAAATCGGCCTGATCGTGCTCGCCACCGCGACGCCCGACCATACCTTTCCCGCCACCGCGACTCAGGTGCAGAGCGCGCTTGGCTGCCGCGGCGGCGTGGCATTCGACGTCCAGGCCGTTTGCTCGGGCTTTCTTTACGCGCTGGGCACGGCGGAATCGCTACTGCGCACCGGTATGGCGAAGAAAGCGCTGGTCATCGGCGCGGAAACATTCAGCCGTATTCTCGACTGGGAAGACCGTACGACCTGTGTGCTCTTCGGCGACGGTGCAGGCGCGGTCGTCATCGAGTCGCGTGAAGTGGAGGCGGATGGGCCCGGCATCATCGCCACCAAGCTTCATGCCGACGGCGTGCATAAGGACCTGCTCTATGTCGACGGCGGGCCGTCCACCACGGGCGAGGTCGGCAAGCTGCGCATGAAGGGGCGCGAGGTGTTTCGCCATGCAGTGGTGAACCTTGCCGAAGTGCTGAACGAAGTGCTCGAAGATGCCTCTATCGTAGCCGACGATATCGACTGGGTCGTGCCGCATCAGGCCAATGCCCGCATACTTGACGCTACGGCACGCAAGCTCGGCCTGTCGCCCGACAAGGTCGTGGTTACCGTCGATCAGCACGCCAACACCTCGGCCGCATCGGTTCCGCTGGCCTTCGACGTTGCCCGCAAGGACGGGCGAATCAAGGAAGGCGATCTGGTGATGTTCGAGGCGATGGGCGGCGGATTTACCTGGGGTGCCGCTTTGGCACGCCTCTAGTATTCGGCAAAATAAAACTGCCAGCTCCATTGCCGGAATTGGCCAAATACAGTATGTTGTAACCATTGATCGAACCCAGGGTCGCTTCTGGGGAAGGAAGAACGATGGATATGATGCGCTCCGTTGGAACGCTCACTCGCGCCGATCTGGCTGAAACCATCAATCGCAAGATGGGTTTGAGCAGGGCGGAATCGCTGGACCTCGTGGAAGAAATTCTCGCGAAGATGTGCGATGCCCTCGCGAATGGCGAAAACGTGAAGATTTCGGGCTTCGGCAGCTTCGTGCTGCGCGACAAGAAAGAACGCGTCGGCCGCAATCCCAAGACCGGTGTCGAAGTGCCGATCACGCCCCGCCGCGTGATGACCTTCCGCGCCAGCCAGCTCTTGAAAGAGCGGATTGCACACGGCTGACCTCGTGGCCTAAGGGTGGCGCATGGCCGAATTTGACGATCACAAGGAAGCGGGCGCCCTGCGCACCATTGGCGAAGTCGCCACCGCTACCGGCATCAAAACCCATGTGCTGCGCTATTGGGAACAGCAATTCCCGCAGCTGAAACCGCTCAAACGCAGCGGTGGCCGCCGGTATTATCGCCCGGAAGACGTGGCGCTGGTCGAACGGATCGATGATCTGGTCAATTCGCGGGGCTATACCCTCAAGGGCGCGAAAGCGGCGCTGAACCAGCCTACAGAGGAGGCGGCGCCTGCCTTCCAAACGCCGCCGTCTCACACGCTGAACAAATCTGACCTGCTGATCCGCCTCAAGGCCATCCGCAACGAACTCAAGGCCGCAATGATGGCCTAAGTAGGCGTTTGCGGGCCTCTGCGGTGCCAGGCTTCCGGGTCGACAGCCGGGTTTCGGGCCGGCAGGATGCATCGGCCATGAAAATCGCCGTACTTTCCGATATCCACGGTAACATCGCCGCGCTCGATGCGGTCTTCGCCCATGCACACGCGCTTGGCGTCGACCAGATCGTGAATCTTGGGGACATTTGCTCGGGCGCGCTCTGGCCGCGCGAGACGGCAGACCGCTTCATGGCGCTCGACCTGCCGACGATCCGCGGCAATCACGAACGGCAGGTTCTGGAAGGCGATCCTGAGCGTATGGGGCTGTCGGACAGGCGAGCGCGCGAAACGCTCCGCGACGATCAGCTAGCCTGGATGGCATCGCTGCCACCCACCCTGCAACTGGCCGAAGACGTGCTCATGGTCCACGGCACCCCGTCAAGCGATCTGGTCTATTTCCTCGAAACGGTCACCGAGACCGGCGTGCGCCCCGCCACGCTCTCCGAAGTGGAAGAGCGGGCGGGCCAGACCACAACGCGCCTGATCCTGTGTGGCCACACCCACGTCCCGCGCGCCGTCATGCTGCGCGATGGGCGGCTTATCGTAAATCCGGGCAGCGTCGGCCTTCCTGCCTATGAGGACGATCACCCCTTTCCCCACGCCATAGAAAACGGCTCGCCCTTTGCGCGCTATGCCACTGTCAGCGACGATGGCGGCAGCTGGCAGGTAAGCTTCCATCTGGTTGCCTATGACTGGGAACAGGCCGCCCGCGACGCCGAGGCGGTACAGCGCGCTGAATGGGCCAAGGCACTGCGCACGGGAACAGTCTAACGCGGATTGCAGCTCATCAGAGCCGATTGGTGGAAAGGCCGGGGCGGACTGCACCAGCCAACAGTGCGAGGGCGCCGAAAGCGATAATCGCAATCGTCATGCCGGGACCGCTCACCAACAGGCCGAAGATTGGCGCGCCGACGGTCTGCCCGATAGCCAGCGACAGGAAGCCGATCGTCAATCCGGTGGCGGGCCGGTCAGGCAAGGCGCGGATGCCCCAGACCAGATAAACGCCGGTCAGCATTACATAGGCCGCTCCGAAAAGCGCTCCGCTTGCCAGGACCAGTTCCGTGCTTGCCACTCCAGCCCCAACCGCGCCGATGGTGATCGCAAGCGCCGCGCAGAACGTCAAATGGGCACGCCCCAATCCGAAGCGAGAAATGAGATTGCCCGCCGATGCTCCAGCTATTCCGCCTGCGCCGATGGCGATCCACAGCGCTGCGGTTCCTGCCGGTCCCCAACCCAGATTTTCCGAGACGAGCTGACCGCCGAACGACCATATCGCAGTGCTTGCCATCCCGGCGAGAAAGGTCGCGGCGATAAGGCGCGCCAACGGCCTCGTGATCGGCGGCAAACCGCCTGAGGGCTGGCTCTCGCGCGACGGAGGAAGAGCGATAGCGGCGCCAATCGCAAGCACGGCTGCCAACCCTGCAAAAACCGCGAAGGTCATTCGCCATTGCCCGTGCACGGCAAGCGCGATCAGCCCGGACAGGGCGACGCCCGCACTGGTCCCCGCATTGATGACCGTGTTCGTCGCATCCTGTCGGTCGCTTTGTACGGCGGAGGCCACCGCTGCCGCCATCGGAGGAGAGGCGAGGCCCGCGCTGCATCCCGCTACAATCACGGCGAGCGCGAGGAGAGTGGGCGAAGGCGCCAGCGCGATGCCCGCCATGCCGAGTGCCGCCATGATCGCCGCCGCCATCGCGACAGTGCGCGCGCCCAGCCTCTCGGTCAGCGCGGCCGCCGCGATGATGGCAAGGCAATAGCCCGCAAACGACCCGCCGGAAATCACGCCGCTCAGCGATGGACCGAGATGCAACTCCGCGTCGATCTGTGGCAGGAACAGCCCAAAGGCGAAGCGCGCAAACCCGTAACACAGAGCGATCAGGCCAAAGCCGGTTGCACCGATGCGAAGCGCAGGGCTCACCCGCGCGCCTTCATCAGCATCGCCACGGCGGAGCGCGCCGCCGATACGGCCGTGACACCGCGATAGACTGCGGCATGCGTTGCACCCTCGATCAGAACGAGGATCTGTTCGGCGAGAGCGGGATCGTCATGGCCGAGGTCTGCGGCCACTATCTGGTGGACCCGCTCCACGAACGCCGCCTTGTGCGCGCTGACCGCAGCGGCGATTTCAGGTGTGTCGCCGCCAGTCTCGGCCAGGGAACGCAGGAAGAAACACCCGCGTGCACCTTCATTACGAATCCAGTCCTCCAGTGCGGAGAACAGCGCATCCACGCTGGCCACATCCATGCTTTCCATGAAACGCCGGTCGCGCGCAGCAAGCACCCGGCCCATCAGCGTCGCCTTGCTGCCAGCATGCTTGTAAAGGGTCCGGCTCGACATGCCCGCGGCCTGCGTCAGCCTGTCCATGCCGGTTGCCGTATATCCGTTCTGGTCGAACAGCCGCTCGGCGACGAGGGTTAGCGCATCGGTTCTATCCATTTGAGGAGGATAGACGAGAGCAGACAACATGTAAAACGATCGTTTTACATTAGGATGGGTGACCAGTTATCTTTGCTGGGCACGTAATCAGCCGAGGCCGAACTTTCGGGTATATCTCTGGTGTCGCGACTTGCTCGCCTGCCGCTATCATCGCACCCATTCCGGCAGCGTCGCTACTCGGCCGCCGCCAGCAGCTCTTCCGCGCCGCCGAGGTCCACGCTGACGAGGCGGCTGATGCCTTTTTCGATCATCGTCACGCCGAACAAGCGGTGCATGCGGCTCATCGTCACGGCGTTGTGAGTGACGATGAGGTAGCGGGTGTCGGTTTCCTTCACCATCGCTTCCAGCAGGTCGCAGAAGCGGTCGATATTGGCATCGTCCAGCGGCGCGTCGACTTCGTCCAGCACGCAGATCGGGGCGGGGTTGGTGAGGAATAGCGCGAAGATCAGGGCGGTGGCGGTCAGCGCCTGTTCGCCGCCCGATAAAAGCGTGAGCGATTGCAGGCGCTTGCCCGGCGGCTGGGCGAAAATCTCCAGCCCCGCTTCCAGTGGATCGTCGCTGTCGACCAGCGCCAGATGCGCCTCGCCGCCTTCGAACAGACGGGTGAATAGGCGCATGAAATGGCCGTTGACCTGCTCGAAAGCCTCGCGCAGCCGTTCGCGCCCTTCGCGGTTGAGATTGCCGATCGATCCGCGCAGCCGGGCAACCGCCTCGCGCAATTCCTGCTGCTCGGCGGCGTTCGTACCGTGCTCGCTTTCGATCCGCTCCAGTTCCTCGGCGGCGACGAGGTTGACTGGCCCGATGCGTTCGCGGCTCGCAGTCAGGCGGTCCATCGCCTCGCTCTCGTCATCGGCGGATTTGACGGTGTCCTCGGCGAAACCGAACTTGCCTGGCAGGAGCGGGGGAGGGGACTGGAACCGCTCGCCAGAGGTGCGTGCCATCTCGATCCGGCGCGCATCGTGGTTTTCGGCGCGGGCGGATAGGCCGGCGCGGTTTTCACGGGCGCTGGCGAGTGTTTCATTCGTGGCGCTCAACGCCTGATCGGCGGCTTGGGCCTGCGCATTCGCTGCGGCGAGGGCCTTTTCCGCCTCGGCCAGCTGCGTCCCGAGCCGTTCGCGAACCGTGTCGCCCTGTTCGATTTCCTTCATCAGGCCTTCGGGCTTGGCGGCGAAGATGGCGCGTTCTTCCTCGATCTCCTCGAACCGGCGGGCCATATCGGACAGGCGGCGGGCGGCCTCGCCAGACCGGGCCTGCCAGTTGGCCATGTCGCTGCGCTGCGCTGCGGTGCGTTCGCGCGCCACGGCGAGCGACTGGTCATGCGCCGCAAGCTCGGCGGCGCGGGCCTGCATGGTGGTGCGGGACGCTTCGTTCTTCGCCCGCGCGGTTTCGAGCGCCGCGCGGCCGGCTGCCGGATCGGGCAGGGCCGCACGCTTGGCTTCGGCAGCGGCGAGGTCCGATTGGGCGCCGGCCACAATATCGGCCTGCTGGCGTTCGGCTTCGGCCAGTTCCTCGAGCCGGGCGGCATTGCGTTCGCGGGCTGCCTCTGCCTGGTCGAGAGTACGCAGCGCGCTTCGCTCTGCCTCGCTGGAAGCGGTCAGCGCACGCTCCGCCGCGACGAGATCGCGCTGGAGGTCAGAGAGAGTGTCTGCAGCCTGCGATTGCTGGGCTTCGGCCTGCTCCACCGCGGTCTGCAGCTCGGGCACCAGCGCATCGAGTTCGGCGAAGCGGTTCTCTGCCTCCAGTCGTGCCGCCTCCGCCGCCCCTTCGCCGCGCACCACCAGCCCGTCCCAGCGGCGCAGCTTGCCGTCCATGGTGACCAGATGTTCGCCCGGCTTCAGTTCGCGGCCATCGTCCTCCTCGGCCACCTGCACCAGCGCAAGCCGTGCGCGGAGTTGTTCCGGGCAGCGTTCGAGCCGATCAAGTAGGGTGTTCGGGACGTTTTTCGGAACACTTGCCCCGGTCCAGTAGCGCCCGTCGCTCTCGCCATCGGGCAGGCCCAGCAGCGCCTTGCCGTCGCGTCCGAGAGCTGCAGCGACTGCCCGTTCATAGCCCTTGGCGGCCCGTATGCCGTCGATCGCCTGCTCCCGCCCGGACCGCTTGGCAGCCGCCCTTTCGCGCGCTTCCCGGTCGCGTTTCAGCGCATCGTATTCGCGCTGGACCCCCGATAATTCGGCCTTGGCAGCGGAGTAAGCGCTGGCCGCCTCGTCGCGCTGGGCCTGCAATTCAGCCTTGCGAGACTGCATATCCTCGATGGTCTCGCGGCTGCTCGCGACCTCGGCTGCCGCTTCTTCCGCAGCACTGCGCGCGGCATCGACCGCGCCGTCGAAGTCCTGCCCGGCAAGTGCCTCGCGTTGCTGGGAAATTCGGCGGCTATCGGCCTGCAGCCGTTCCACGCGTGTCTTGGCCTGCTGCACCTCGGCCTCGACCACGCGCCATTCGGCCTCCACCCCGGCATTATCTGCCGTCGCCTTGGCCAGCGCGAGTTCTGCAGTGCGGCTGGCCCGTTCGGCATCTTCAGCCTGAGCGACGAGTTTGGGGCGCTGCGCCTCGTCCTCGGCGAGCGATTTTTCGCTGGCGGCAAGCTCTTTTTCGAGCCGCGCCAAGGCTTCCGCTGCATCCTTGGTCAGCCGGTCGGCATCGCCGCGATCTTCTTCGAGCCGGGTCTTCTGGCGGTTGAGATCGGCTAAACGCTGCTCGGCTGCTTCAAGCTGGCTGGTCAGTGCCGCCATCCGGTGACCATGCGCGCTGGCATCGTCGCGCCGGTCCGCCTGCTCCTCGCGAGCAGCGGCCAGCTTTTCCGCCGCCTTACGCTGCGCCTTCTGTGCTTCGTCCGCCGCTTTCTGCGCCGCGGCTACCTGCGCTTCGCCCTCGGCGGCAGCTTTCTTGGCCTCTTCGGCAGCGGCAGCCGCATCGCGCCAGCGGGCGTAGACGAGCCGCGCCTCGGCAGTCTTGATCTCGTCCGACAGGGCGCGATAGCGTTCGGCCTGCTTGGCCTGCCGCCTGAGCGAGGCGATCTGGTTGTCCATCCCCGCCATCAGATCTTCGAGCCGTTCGAGGTTCTTTTCGGTCGAGCGCAGCTTGCTTTCCGCGTCGCGACGGCGGACGTGCAGACCGGCGATCCCCGCGGCCTCTTCCAGCATCATGCGGCGTTCGACCGGCTTGGCGGCGATGACCTGCGCGATCTTGCCCTGGCTGACGAGAGCGGGGCTATGCGCGCCGGTGGCGGCATCGGCGAAGGTCAGCGCCACATCCTTGGCGCGCACGTCCTTGCCATTGACGCGGTAGGCGCTGCCTGCGCCGCGTTCGATCCGGCGGATGACCTCTAGTTCTTCGGCGTCGCCCGTTTCGGCGGAGAGCACGACCTCGGCGAAATCGCGGGGAGGGCGGGTCGCCGTCCCTGCGAAGATGACATCTTCCATACCGCCCGAGCGCATGGATTTGGGCGAGTTTTCGCCCATCACCCAGCGGATCGCCTCGAGCAGGTTGGATTTGCCGCACCCGTTCGGGCCGACCACGCCGGTCAGCCCGGGTTCGATACGCAAGGTGGAGGGTTCGACGAAGCTCTTGAAACCGCTCAGCCTGAGCTGTTTGATGAGCATCGCTGTCAGCCCCCCGCCCGGCTTTACCTCGCGCCGGCGCGCTGAAGGATGGGTTCGAGAGCGGACCAGGTATTGGCGTCCACCGTCTGCCCGTTCAACTGGAAGGTCGGCGTACCGGCGATGTCGAATTCAGAGCCGTAGCGTTGGGTGAAACCTGCAGCCTTTTCTATTGCTGCCGTGTCCGCCAGACAGGTGCGCGCCTGATCTTCGCTGATTCCGCGGGCTGCGAAGAAATCCAGTAGGCCGATCCGCTCTGCTCCGGTCACGAAGCGCGTCTCGATCGGCTGTTCCATGGCCTGCGAAAAGGCTTCCGCATTGGCCTGATATGTGCCCATGATGGTTTCGAGATTTGCCCAGACCTGGTCCGACAGCGGGATAACCGATTCAGCCGCACCGCATTTGGTCAGGCGGCCAAGAGTGATGTCGATCGGGCCGTGGATCGCGAACTGGCGCAGTTCGAAGCTCACCCGGCCGCTGTCGACATATTCCATCAGCGGCTCGCCCCCCTCGACAGAGAAGCGCGCGCACGTCGGGCAGGTCAGCGACCCGTATTCGACCAGCTTCAGCGGCGCATCGGGATTGCCAACGAGAGTGCCGCCCTCAGATGTTTCGGTAGCCACGTCGCGCCATTGCGTATCGGCAGGGGCGGGCACTGCCGCAATGGCTTCCCCTTCGAGATTGGCGCTTTCTTCTGCACTGGAGCCACAGGCGGCGAGTGCCAGAACGATCGGAGCGGCAAAAGCGAAACGAAGGCTGCGTGTCATCGAAATCCTCTTAATTTGGCCGAAAAGGCTATTCCAAGCCCTTGCGCAGATGAAGCAGGGCCGAGACTGTGTCCACAGGGCTGTCCCCGGAAAAGCGCAGCAATGCTAGCTTTTGGGGCTCTTGAAGTACTCGTCGAGATGGGGTTGGAGTGATTTCCAGTCATGCGCATCCAGCGTCTTGCCCGCCATGATGAAGGTCGGGGTGCCGCTGAGATCGAATTTCTCGATATCCGCTTGGCTCTGGTTGGCGATAGCATTGGCCTTCGCCTCGTCGGTCAGGCACTGGTCCAACTGGGCGCGGGTGAAGCCCCGACCTTCCATGATGTCGTAAAAATCGAGATCGCTGGCGATGGCTTGTGCACGGCTGGCGAAACTGCCGAAGCGCCAGCGGCTGGTCTGCGCTTGCGTGGCTTTCCTGGCCTTGGCCATCCATTCACCGTGCTTGATGATAAGTGCTTCGTGATTGCCGAAGAACTTGGACGGTTCTCCGCATTGGGCGGCCAGCGCTGCCGTCAGGTCGATGGGGTCACGGATGAGGTGGCGTACCTCGAAGGAAACCTTGCCAGTCGGCACATAGAGCAGCTTTATCGCCCCATCGCCCGTTCGCGCGAAATCGGCGCAGTGCGAACAGGTATAGCTCATGAACTCTACGAGCTTGCCGGCAGCATCGGGATTGCCGATCAGGTGACCACCCTCGGTCGCGGTGACCATCGTGCCCCAATTGCCTTTCTTCTCGGTTTCAGGGCGGGGTTTATCCTGCGCGGCTGCGCTAACGGCGAGCGCAGAGGCTGCCAGGATCATTAGCGGCTTGGTAAAACGGGACATTGAACGCACGTCAGTCTTTCCTGTTGTCATCGGTCCCGAAGTTGCGCGCCAGCGATTCCAGCACGGTACGCAGTTCGGGATCCCCTATATCGCGCAGACTGTCGCCCAACTCCATCGGAATCGGCTTGAGCGAAGGAGGCGCTTTCGCCTTGTTTCTGTCCTCCGGAGGCTTAACCGCACCTTGCCGCATCTTGATCCGCGCCACTGCCTTATAGCCGAAGAAGCGGTTCACCCGCTCTGTTATCTCCGGCAGCACCTGTTGAATCAGCGGGGCATGGGCGGGCAAGACGACCAGTTCCAATATGCCTTCGGATTTCTCGCCCGGAGGAAAACGGATCATTTCGGGCATGCACACGCGAGCATGCGTTTCGCCCACGATTTCGGGCCAGCGGCTGACCACGCTGCTCTGCACGAAGCCGAAGCGGCGGAAGGCCGGGCGGCCGATCTGCGGCATCAGGTCGGAAATCGCCTTGGCCCCGCCGCCGCGAGGGCGTTCATAGGGCTTGAAAGGCTTTGCACCCTTCTTCGGTTTCCGGCTGTCTGTCTTGTCACTTCCCATTATGCCGCCGCTCATGCCATAGGCGCGCCGTGGCCGCCATAGTTTCCGAAAAATTGCTCGACTGGTATGATGCGCATGCAAGGCGATTGCCGTGGCGTGCGATGCCGGGCGAAGCCGCGCCCGATCCATATCGCGTATGGCTGTCGGAGGTCATGCTGCAGCAGACCACGGTGGCGGCGGTCAAGCCCTATTTCGAAGCGTTCACCGCCCGCTGGCCCACCGTGCAAGACCTCGCTGCCGCGCCGGAGGAAGACGTCATGGCGGCGTGGGCGGGGCTGGGTTATTATTCGCGCGCCCGCAATCTGGTGAAGGCGGCGCGCGCCGTAGGTGAGCTGGGCAGCTTTCCCGATACGGAGGAGCGGTTGCGCGAATTGCCCGGATTGGGCGCCTATACTGCGGCGGCTGTGGCGGCGATCGCCTTCGGTCGGCGCGCAGTGGTGGTCGATGCGAATGTCGAGCGGGTAGTGGCGCGGCTGTTCGCGCTGCAAGATCCCTTGCCGGGGGTTCGCAAGCAGATCCGCAGCTGCGCCGACACGATCACGCCCGATAAACGCGCAGGCGATTTCGCTCAGGCGATGATGGATCTTGGCGCAACGATCTGCACGGCGCGCGATCCCAAATGCCTGCTGTGCCCGCTGACTGGCGAGTGCCAGGGGCTGAAGAATGGCGATCCGGCCAGGCTTCCGGTCAAGGCGCCGAAGAAGGCCAAGCCCGTGCGGCAAGGCAATGCCTACTGGATTGAGCGCGAAGGCGCGGTGTGGCTGGTCAGGCGCGAAGGCAAGGGGATGCTGGGGGGTATGCGTTCGCTGCCGGACGATGGCTGGTCCGCCCGCGGCGATGGCGATGCGAAAGGGCCATTGGAAGGCGAATGGAACGCCGCCGGGCTAGTGTGCCACACCTTCACGCATTTTGCGCTGGAGTTGTCGGTTCAACGCTATGCGGGCAGCGCCACGCCCACGGGCTACGGCGAATGGTGGCCCATCGACCAACTGGACGAAGCGGGCCTGCCGACCCTCTTCGCCAAGGCTGCGCGGCTGGCGCTCGCTTAGATAAGCCCGCCGCCAAGCGAGAGGCGGATCACCGCGATCAGCAGCACGATCAGGTTGAAATTGCGCCCGCTATTGCTCGACGAAAGCTGGCCGATCACCACGCCGATCACGATTAGCGGCAGCGCGAACCAGTTACCCCAGCCAAGCAGTGGAATGGTCGAGGGAATGACGATGATCAGCGAGACGATTCCGAAGAGGAAAGAAATCAGATTAAGCATGTGTCCTATATGGATAGGGCACCGCGCGGCTGCAAGAGGTTTCGTTTCGCAATTGACCGTTCAGCTTCAAATCCGCATCAATCGCCTGAACAAATTTGAGGGAAAGAGGACGCTTCATGGCCTATCGTGAATTCGACGCACCGGAAATTTCGCGCCGATCCTTACTGCGCGGCGGGGCGTGGCTCACTGCAGGCGCCGCGCTGGCGGCGGCACCGCTGGGCCGCAGCGCCTTTGCGCAGGCACTGCCTGAAGGATTGCAAGCATGGCCTCATGTGCAGGCGATGATCGATAAATATGTCGGCGGGCGCAAGCTGGCAAACATGGTCGCGGCGCTTGGCTGGGGCGAAGCGGCGCCGACCTATCTCGCGCGCGGCGACCTTGCGCTCGGCAGCGGCAAGCGGGCGGGTGCGGACAGCCTCTATCGCATCTATTCAATGACCAAGCCGATCACGGGCATGGCGGCCATGATCCTGATCGATGAGGGCAAGCTCGGCCTGGACCAGCCAATTGCCGAGATACTCCCCGCCTTCTCCAACATGATGGTGCAGAAGACCTATGATGGCTCGGTCACCGATCTGGAGCCTGCCGAGCGGCCGATTACCGTTCGCCAGCTGCTGACCCATACCGCGGGCCTTGGCTATGGCATCGTCCAGCAGGGGCCTATCCGCGAGATGTATGCCAAATACGGTATCTCCCCCGGCCAGGTCAGCCGCCTGCCGATCCCCGGCCTAGGCCGCGATGAGGCAATCGCCGGGCTCGACAAGTTCGCCAACAACCTCGCGCGCATGCCGCTGGTGCTGCAACCGGGCACGAAATGGAGCTATTCGGTCGGGCTCGACCTGATGGGCCGCGTGATCGAAGTCGTCAGCGGAATGCCGTTCGACGAATATCTGCGCACCGCGATTTTCGAACCGACCGGCATGGACAGCACGTGGTTCCAAGTGCCGAAGAGTGAGGTTGGCCGTCTCACCACCAATTACGGCGTGCTTGGCGGCAACCTCATCCCGCTCGATCCGGCCGGGGCCTCGGTCTATCTCGACAAGCCGGCTTTCCCCTTCGGCGGGGCGGGCCTTGTCTCCAGCGCGCGCGATTACGACCGCTTCCTGACAATGCTGCTGGGTTACGGCATGATCGACGGCCGCCGCGTGATGAGCGAAGCTGCGGTCAAGCTTGGCACGTCCAACCTGCTTCCCGAAACCGCGACCACCAAGGGAACGTGGATCGAAGGACAGGGCTTTGGCGCCGGCGGACGGGTCCAGGATGGCGCCTATGGCTGGGGCGGGGCGGC
>NZOF01000066.1 GCA_002695185.1 Erythrobacter sp. | reverse complement strand
TGCGGTAGCGGGCGGGCTTAAGCTTGCTCATGCACCTCGTCTAACCGCATGGATTCCCGATGTGAATCCTTCACCGGCTGAGTTCTGCAACAACGCCGAGCAGAGGGCACTTTCTGAAATTATCGATGCATTCAACGCGCGCCATGGCACGAACTTCACCGAGGAGGATTACATCCGCTTTGAGGCGGTCAATGAAGCCATTCTGGATGACGAAGCTTGGGTCGAGATTTTGCGCAATAACGCTCCGGAAGTAGTGAAGGAGCGCTTCAACGCTGAATTCATGCGCCGCGCGATACATGTTTTCCAGAGGGACAATCAAATGCGAAACGCCTTTATGCAGGACAAGGAAGCGCGCGACATGCTGATGGGGTTGATGTTCCGTCGGGTAGTGCGGGCGGCCCGCGCCGCTTAAGAACATGTGCGTCTTCGTCAATGTGTAGGCTTGGCGTTCACCCACGGCTTTGTCATCGGCATTGCCTCCGTCACCTCGAACTCCCGCAGCATCCCACCCGAGATCAGCCCGCCCTTGATCCAGCCCAGCGCCTGCCGCCAGTCGTCATAGGCGCAGCGGGCGGACTCGATCTGGCGAGGATGGGGCGAGAAGGTGACCGGGCAGGCCAGAATATCGACGCTGCGCCACTTGCCACGAGACAACACCCGCGCGGTGCCGACGACCGTCGTTGCTGCCCGTTCCCCATGCTGGTTGCGCTTGACCTCTACCGGGACGCAGCGCGGCACGGCACCGGGCATCCAGTCCGGGGTCAGCCCTGCGCGAGCCAGTTCCGCGACGCGGATCGCCATGCGCTTGCCGCCGAGACTGTCCGGCATGCCAGCCACGCAGGCGGCGATCACCTCGGCATCCTCATGGGTGTAGCTGCCGATCTTGTGCTGGCCGCCGTCGATCCTGCAGCCCAGCGCCGCGCGCTGCAGTAGCACATGCTCAAGCCCGTAGCCGTAGCTTTCGCCGGTCCGGTCCTCCGGCACGGGCAGGTCCAGCTGCGCCTTTTCGACCCGGAACGCCCATTCCAGCGCCGCCTGCACGCCCAGCGCGCGTTTCACCCGTCCGCCGCCCGTCCGGCCGATCCGTCCCTGAATGCTCATGGCTGCAATCCTTCAAACAGCGACATCTGCGCCGGTCGCGGTGTTCCCTCCGCTGGGCGCCAGATCCACGGGCCCGAGGCCATGGGCAGTTGAGAGAGCGCGCCACGCATTTGCTGCTGCCAAAGGGTGAACTCCGTTGCCGAGCAGGCGCAGAGCGCGTGACCGATGGGCCAGCCCATCAGCCATCCGACGAAGAGCGGGTTCAGCCGCCGCCGTGCCCGGGCCTTCAGGATCCTCCGCGAGACGCTTCGCCCATGTGAGGCAATCATCGAAGCCCAGAGCGGGCGCGAGATCGGGGCGTGCGGCGAGGATGGCTGCCCATGCGGCGTGATCGCCGGGGCCGGGCGGGTGAAGCCCTGTTCGGCCCGGTAATGCAGGATATCCATCCGGCTCTTGCCGTCCGCCCGGGTGATGCTGGCCTCGCTGGACCCCTTCCAGTTCTGCGCCGCCGGGGTCGGCCATTGCGTCTCCGGAGCCGCCCAGTTTTGCGCATCTCGCGCCAGACAACGGTTGCCTGCCTTCGGTCCCGGGATCTGACCCGCGCCCCGAGGGCTGACATCGTGCGCCTGCGGCGTCGTCCACCATTGCGCCGCCTGCGCGGGCAGGGGCGGGGTGCCGCCCGCGCCATAGCTCTGACCCGGTCCGCCCTTCGCCCCGTCGCTGGCCTTCGGTGTCGACCAGCTGGCGATGCCCAGCGCCAAGGCCTCCGCCTTGCGGGTGAAATCGCTGTTGCCCGCCGGATTGTAGCGGCTCGTGCCGGGATGCAGGCTCATCGGTGTGGGCCAGGATGAAGATCCGGAGCCTCTGATGCGGCGCGCCGACCTCTGCCGCTGAGAACAGACCCGCCGCAGGCGTATAACCCAGTCCCCAAAGTTCTCGGAGCACGGTTTCAAGGCCGAGGGTGACGTGACCGGCGACGTTTTCGAGGAAGACCCATTCTGGTCGGCATTCCGCGATGACACGGGCGACTTCGGGCCAGAGGTGGCGGGGATCGGCCGTGCCACTGCGCTTGCCGGCGGCACTGAAGGGCTGGCAGGGATATCCGGCCAGCACTGTGTCGAAGGCGCCGCGGAGGGGCTTCGCATCGAAGCTGCGCAGATCGTCCCAGATCGGGGCCGGGGCGAAATATCCTGCATTCTGGGATGCGATGAGGACGGATCGCGGCCAGTCGTCCCATTCGACAAAGGCGCGGGTATGATATTCGGGCTCGGCGAGCATGAGGCCCAGATCCAGGCCTCCGCCGCCTGCGCAGAGCGACAGTCCGTGCCGGGGACGTGACACCATGGCATTCACAGCACCCCTCGTTCACGCAGGCGCTGGGCTGTGACCAGCCCTCTCTCAAGCATGGAATTGCGCACGGTGTTCGAGATGGCGTTCGAGGGCAGGTAGCCGTCCCCATTCACCATTCCGGCGTAGAAACCCGCGATTTCGTCGAGGCTGGCCCGTGAGGTGTCGGCGGATTTGGATTTGCGCTTGCGGCGGTGATCGCCGGTGCAGGCACTGGCATTCCTGCCCACATCCGCCGATGCAGATCTCGCGGCCCGTTCCATCAGCCGGTCCAGCGCCCTCGGGCCGTCCGGCGGCTCGGGATGGGTGTTCCGGCTGTCCCGGGCCACCGCGACGATCCGGTCCTCGGTCAGGCCGAGATCGGTGATCCAGCGCCGGACATGTTCACGGGCTGGCCAGCCCTGCCACCAGGCGGGCAGGGCGGCCTCAAGGTCTAGGCCCAGCGCGTCGAGCAGCTCGCCGAAAAACTCTTCAAATCGATCATCGCGCGCCCGCGCGTCCTCCTCCTCCTTTACTGGTTCCCTTAAAGGTTCCCTTACAGGGTTAGTCTCCGGATTCCGGAGATGGCTTTGGGCAAAATCCGGAGATGGCTTTGCCGAAAATCCGGAGATGGACCCTTGTCCGGAATCCGGAGTTGGATCGCCGCCCGGTTCGTCCTCCGGCCCATCATCGCCATCTCCGGTTTCCGGAGACGGGTCTTGCGGAAAGCCAGCCTCAAAACCCAGGATGTAGCGGGTGGCCTGTCGCTTGTGGGTGCGGGGATCATGCGTGCGGATCCGGTGGATCAGGCGCCGTTCCTCCAGCTTGATGAGATGTTCGTTCAGCGCTGAGACCGACATCTCGGCATCCTCGGCCAGCCTGACCTGCGTCGGAAAACAGCCGAAATCCGGATTGTGGCGGTCGCAGAGATGCCAGAGCACGATCTTGGTTGCCGGTTTCAGCCCGCGCTGCTGGATGGCCCAGTTGGTGGCGGCATGGCTCATGGTGCGGCCCTCCGACCCTGGGCGGCGATGCGGGTAGCGAACCCGTGATCGGCCAAGGCTGTCAGCGCATCGTCCAGCGACCGGACCAGCGCCCAGCCAAAGCCCTGCGCCAGAACGGCATCGCGGAACGCCTCCTGCGTCGGGCGCAAGCGACCCTTCGGGGCTTTCAGTTCCAGAAACAGCACGCGGCCGTCGCAGAGGATCATCAGATCGGCGAAGCCGGCATGAACGCCCATGCCGACAAGGATCGCCTGGCGCTTCGCACCGCGCGGTCCGGGTTCCGTGACCTCATTGGCGCAATGATGGATGATGGCGGTGCGGGGCAGGATCTGGCGCAGGGTGCGGACCACCGCGCGCTGCAGATCGGCCTCGGGGGTGCCGCGGCGCTTCATCGCTGTACCTCGTCACCATCGCGCCGCCGACCGCGAACGGGCTGTCGGGCATCGACGATCAGGCGCAGCAGCCTTGCCTCTTCGCGCTCGTCCTCGGTCGCGCCGTGGCGGGTCAGCACCTCGCAGGCGATGGTCACGAGGCGGTCGCTGTGATGGGCGGCATCGGCAATGACGGCGCGGGCCTCGGCGACACGGTCGGCGGGCCAGTCGGGCGCATGGATCAGGTCGGTCATCAGCGACGGCCTCCGGCGCGGCGACGGCGCGGGGCAGCCTGTTCCTGCTCTTCCAGCCAGTCCTCGACGGCGGCGCGGCGGTAATAGACCTTTCGACCCGCGCGGACGCAGGGCGGTCCCATGCGCTGCGCCTCCCAGCGGCGCAGCGTGTCGACCGAGAGGCCGAGTTCCATGGCGAGGTCCAGGCGGCTGATCCAGCCACCCATCAGCGTCCGGGGTTTTGCGGTCGGTTCCGGCATCGATCCGAGATGCGGCATCAGGGTCTCCATCATTGCTGTGGAGGTGATTGAGCGCAGATGCCGAGGGGTGGCGGCGAGGCGGAGGGTGGCACAAAGATCACCACAGGCGTGCCACCCCATGTTTTGCTGGCTTTGAGGCGTTTCCCCGGGCTGAGCAGGGCAGGGCGGCGATAGTCGCCGATCAGCGCCGGATTGACGGCAAAGCGGCAAACACCTGCGAACAGCCGTATTTGCCTGCATTGACCGGCATTGGCGGGCTAAGAGGGGGTGGCACCCGGCATGGCACCGCGCCACCCATTGATATCATTCGGGATTTACAGATTTGGCTCAGCGTGCGCCGCTAAAGCGCGTGTTCCAAGCGGCGATTCCGGTGATCAGGCTGGGATCGGACAGGGGCGTGGCAATTCGCCATGTGCTCCTGCGGAGGCGAAATCCCCAGCAAAACAAGGGGTGGCACGGATGTGGCGTCCATTATGCCACTCTCCGCCTCCCTGCCACCCGCCTTCCCATGCTGAACTTGCCAGGCCCGCGAAACCACGCCTCATGTCGGATGCCAGAAGGACCAAAAAACCATGCCCGAACGCATCAAGCTGACCGAAAAGATCCTGCGCGAGGCCGAGCCGGTGACGGGGCGGGATTACCAGATTTTTGACAGCGAGATGCGCGGCTTTGCGGTCTGTATCTATCGCGGCGGCGGGCGGGCCTTCACGCTGGATTACCGCCATGCCGGGCGCCAGCGCCGGATGACTTTTGGAAGGTGGCCGGACTGGTCGGTCTCGGCGGCGCGGGAGCGGGCAAGGGAACTTCGCCGCGAGATCGATGCCGGGGCCGATCCTCTGGCCTTGCGCGAGGAGAAGCGCGAGGCGCCCCGCGTGGACGATCTGATCGAGCGCTACTGCGCCGAGCATCTGCCGAAACTGTCGGAACGCAGTCAGGCCGACCAGCGCTCGGTGATGGCGAAACTGGTCGCCCCCGTCTGGGGGCGGAAGTTGGTGTCAGAAATCAGCCAGAGCGATGTCGACAGGCTGCTGACACAGATCGCCGAGGGCCGGGCCCGCCCGCACAAGGCGAAACCGAACAACCGGGCGCGCAAATTGCAGGGGCCGAAACCGACGCCGGTCCGCGCCAACCGGGTCGGAGAGATCATTCGAAAAATGTTCACGCTGGCGGTGCAATGGGGCTGGTGCGAGGACAATCCCGCCCAGCGCTTTCATCGCCGCATGGAAACCCCGCGCGAGCGGTTCCTGTCCAAGGAGGAAATCGCCAAACTTGCCGCAGCGCTGGATGCCGCCGAGGACCGGCGCGCCGCCGACATCATCCGGCTCTGCATGCTGACCGGCGCCCGGCTCGGCGAGGTGCGGCAGGCCCGCTTCGAACAGTTCAACCTCGAGCAGATGAGCTGGTCGAAACCGCCCGCCATGACCAAGCAGCGCCGCGCCCATCGGGTGCCGATCTCGGACGAGACCGCCGCCATCGTCCGGCAACGGCTGATGCTGGTGCCGAAAGGGGTGCCGTGGCTCTTTCCGGGCGACACGCCCGGCCAGCCGGTGCAGGAGGTTCGCCGCTTCTGGGCGCGGGTGCAGAAGGACTGCGGGCTCGAAGACGTCCGCATCCACGATCTGCGTCACACTTTTGCCTCGCTGCTGGTCAGCGGCGGGGCCTCGCTGGAAATGATCGGCAAGCTGCTGGGTCACAGCCAGATGCAGACCACGCTGCGCTACGCCCATCTGATGGATTCGCCCCTGCGCGCCGGAGTCGATGCCGTCGCTAGCGCCTTCCGGCCAAAGCCACGGCTGGTGCATGATGCGGCTGCGGCGGCTCAGGGTGGACGCCAGTCAGCATGATCTACGTCATGCTGTCGCTAACCATCACGCCTCCTCGCGGCGCAGTGCCTTCCAGACCGGGGTGATCCGGCGTCGTATGGTGCGGCCGTCAGGGATTCTGTCGCCGTTCGACCGGTTTGCAAACCAGTCCTGCATCTCGGAAATCAGCTCCGCCTGCGTCGCGGGTAGGCCATCGTCATGGATGCGCAGGATCAGGGCGACGTTCATGCCTTCCCAGTCATAGGGCGTCGCCGCACCCGGCCCGGATGCCACCCGTCGCACCATGTCATTCTCGTCCTCGAAGGCATGCACCTCTTCGGCCAGGATCAGCATGTCGGCGATGGCCACCGTGACCCCACCAACTGGATCGGTAATGAGCAATCCCGGTCATGATCCGGAACCGACCCGCATCCGCCCAGCCGGCGATATCGGCGATATTGCAGCCCCAGCGGGCAGTGACTTCATGCAGGGTGTAATGCGTGCGCGGCGGCAGGGCCATGGTCTTATCCTCTCCGTTTCTGCAGAGGATTTTCGTTGCTCAAACCCGGTGCATCCCGCGCCTGATGGTGCGGGGGAGGTGGAATTGGCGGCAATGAGGGCAGGGCGCTTCCTTGCGCCCGATCTCCTGTCCCTGAGCTATATTCCGATGAGGCTGCTATGCTTGCGGTTGAGCTTGATTCTCCTCTTGCGCGTGGTTGTGCATCGTTCGGTCGGCGGGAACAAGGCAAGAACATGCATTCAGCGGCAAACATGTGGATGTTGCCGCGAGGTTGTGCTGGGGGCGATGATCCTGAGGCTGTTGAGCATACACCGGTCTGAGACGTATCTCCCGGGAGCATGGGCTCCACCTCGGGCGGATGAGCAGAAAATCAGACTATTCACGGTTGCGTGATCGCGCTACCGTCCTTCGGATATAATTGCGGCAAAAAGTGATTGGTTCATGAATACACAAGCGACGCCCAAGCCCGCCCTCAAAATCACTATCCAGAATATCGGCCCGATCATATCGCTGGATGGGACACTCTCAAACAACAAGGAGAATTTGATTTTTGCGCGGAACGGTACCGGAAAGTCGTTCTTGGCCAGATCACTGCGGCTGCTCGATGAAAATTCGCTGGAAGGGATTCGCCGCGAAGAGATTGCAGAGCGGCTGGTTTCTGAAGAAGCCTCGTCAGCTAGAGGTACCTTCAGCCTCTGGGAGGGTACCACCTGCATCGGGAAGATCGAGCTGAACAGGACCGCAGGCAGTGTCAGTTTCTCCGCACCGAAGTATCTGTTCCACGTGTTCTCTGAAGATTACGTAGACCTCCACCTTCGGCAAAAGCGGTTCGAGCTGGATGGCAATATCGACCATGAAATCATCGTCGGCCAAGAGAATCTTGCGATAGATGCCAAGGAAGCCGAGAAAGCGGAAAAGGACAGTGCTCTGGCTTCCGCTAGGGATAACCTGAAAAAGGAGTTCGAGGCGCAGAAGCAAAAGCTGCGTGCAGACTTCCAGATCAACTCAGCGCTTGGCAGTTTCAAGTCATTGAATCCAGGCGTCTACTTCGAGGACAGCCCTTTCTCTGGAAGCCAGCCGCAAAAAGCGGCTTTGGAGCTGCTGGCAAGCTACAACAAGTTCAAATCCCTTCCCAGCGATCCAAAACTACCGGTCGGACCGGTGCCGGATGGGCTGCGCCTCGATTGGGCAGCGTTTGAGGCGGCGCTGGCGCGAGTGACGTCGCCATCGAGCGTCGCAGAAGACGTGAAACGAAAGATCGCCGAAGATCCTGACTTTTTTCGTTCTGGACTTCGTCTACAGGAGGCTGCGGACAACGATTGCCCTTTCTGTACGCAAACCCTGTCAGAGGCGGGCCTGCTGGCCATATCGAGGTATCAGGAATATTTTGACGACGCGGAGGCGAAGGAAAAGGACAGTTTGGCTTCGCTGCAGCGTGATGTCACGACAGTAAAGGCTAATTTGGCTACCTTGCGGACGCAGCATTTGTCGGCCAAATCGCATTTTGACGACCTGAAGGCATATTTCCCATCGGCTCAGGACAAGGAAGTTAATGATATCGACCCTATCCTGGATGGTATCGACAATGCCCTGAAGGGTTTGCACGCAGCTCTTGCGGTCAAGCTGGAAAAACTCGCGGTCCCGCAGTCGATGCCCGAAGGGGATATCGCAGGACAGCTTGAAATACTCGTCGAGCACTGCCGCCAAAACGCGGCGCTATATGAAGAAATCTCGGGTCTGGCTGGAAATTCAAAAAACGAACGTCTCGCCCTTCAAAATGATGGCTGCGCGGCGATGCGCTGGGAGTTCGGTAATTCGAATGCCACGGAAATATCGAGCGTCAGGCAGATGGAGCAGCAAAGCAGAAGGCTGGCGAACGAGATCACGGAGTTGCGCCGGACGCAGGGTGACAAGGCCGATGCCCGGACCCGGGTTGCGGAAACCTTCTCGCTTCTTCTGAGGCGGTTCTTCGGGCAAAGATACACATTCGACGTCGACACGTTCAAGGTGCTTCGCGAGCAGAAAAGCATGGCCCGGGGTGGAGACCGAACCCTGAGTGACGGCGAGAAATCGGTCATGGCGTTTTGCTATTTTATTGCGCAAAGCCATCTCAAGGTCGAGTCAAACGACGATTACGGCAGGCTTTATTTCGTGTTTGACGATCCGGTGACGTCGATGTCTTTCGATTATGTATACACGATTGTGCAAACCCTGAAGCTGTTACGGATCAGCGCAGCGGGTGAAATCGAGTTCAACCCCAAGTCAGGAAATCCGCGCCCTCGCATGCTTGTTCTGACGCACAACAACTACTTCTATAACGTTGCCAGCAGCAACCGTGCGATCCAGAAGGATGGTTTGTTTCAGCTTGTACCGGGCGCATCCCAGCACAGCTTCGTCAGCCAGAAAGGCTTCGCGACGCCGCATCTCCAACAACTGAAACACGTTTTTGATGTCAGCAGGGGGCAGATCGATCCCGATTTCATGACCCCGAATTGCATTCGTTCCGTCGTTGAAAGGCGTTGTTGCAGAACTCAGCCGGTGAAGGATTCACATCGGGAATCCATGCGGTTAGACGAGGTGCATGAGCAAGCTTAAGCCCGCCCGCTACCGCACG
>NZOF01000065.1 GCA_002695185.1 Erythrobacter sp. | reverse complement strand
GGCGATCAGGCCGCTCTGCGGCGGTTCGAGGCCTTGCGCATCGCCGGCGGGCTCAAGATGGGTCTGTTCAAGGCGCCCGAAGATGCCGCGAAAAGCCTGCGCGCTCCGTGTATTGCCTTCGTCGCGCCCGCCACCAGCTACATGTCCTCGAGCGGCAAGACGATCACCGCCGAGGATATCGATCTGCTCGTCCGCGCACTTTCCATGGGCAAGCTGCACCATGCGATGATGGGCACCGCATCCGTCGCCATTGCCACGGCGGCGGCGGTTCCCGGTACGCTCGTCAATCTGGCGGCAGGCGGCGGGGAGCGTCAGGCGGTGCGGTTTGGGCATCCCTCCGGGACTTTGCGGGTCGGCGCAGAAGCGCGTCAGGAGGATGGCCATTGGTCGGTGACCAAGGCCATTATGAGCCGGAGCGCCCGTATCCTCATGGAAGGCTGGATACGTATTCCCGGCGATACGTTCTAGGCTTTCCGGCCTGTGACAGGCTGCGTCGCGCCGCGTTTGTGAAGCCCCAATCCGTCGCGGGGCTGGCAGGCATGTACCGCCCGCCCCGAATTGCCCCCGGCGTCATAGAAGTTAGGCAATCCCTGCTACTCCACGCAGCATTGGCTCATAATACAGTCAGAATAGGCGTCCCGCTGCGCATCGAGGCTATGCCCTTAGCAGGTTTTGGCAGAAGCCGACATTTAGGACGGCGGATATGAACGACCATTCCTGGGAAGGGTTTCGGGCGCTTGCGTACGAAAGCCTCCAGTGCAGGAACCCGCGGACCCCACGTGCCGGTCTATGGGTAAAAAGGCTTTGGGATGGTCCTGGCGGGTAAGCGCAGCTGATCCAGAAGAGCCGCTGCTGGTCCGATCAACGTGTTTTCGTGCGGCGTCAGATTGCTAGGTGCGTTTGTGTTGCTGGCCGGTGTGCCCTGGCCCCGGCGTAATTCCATGATAGGCATGCACTGGGTCATCGGCCAGGACACCATGGGCGTGACCATCATGCAAGGCGACCTGAGCATGAAACCGAGGTCTTCGAAGAACCTGGGCAGGCGGTGCAGAATGCGCAGGCTGGTGCCACCCTGGAAAAAAGCGACGTCGAAAAAGTCGCTACGCCAGAATGCATACAGAGCCATCTCCTGGATGATCTCCTTGGTCGCATTCTCCTCCTCGACCGCGTTGGTCGCTCGATATTGGCGACGCTTTTCCTGAATGATTTCAATCATCCGCTAGAACAGCAACTCGAACTCGATGCAGAATTCAGCGGAGCCCGCTAATTTGGACGATCAACGCGTTGGCATCTTAGCGGCATGGCGTGGACCCGGCGTCGCCAAGCGAGGTGGCAGGCCGATTTCTTCGTGCGATGACGAAAGCCATCGCTGCACCTCCTGCTGAAGCCGCTGGCGCAAGGAATGCCATTGACCCAAGCCATGACGCCGGCACCGATCCGATGATCAGAGAAACGCAACCGAGAGTTGCAAATGAACCGACCGTTGGCGCGAGAAGCGCACCGCTCACGATCATCAAAGATAAGCTAGCGCCTCCCCGAACGAGGACAAGCGCGATGGGGTACCCGACGAGCACCGCAGGGATGACAAAGAATGCCGCTGCGACCGTAAGCCAGAACATGCTCAGAAGCACCGTGAGGGCTGCGCCAAGAACGTCGTGAGGGAGAGGGTCCGCGCCGTTGAAGACCAGCACCTTTATCGTCATCGCTAATCCACATGCGAGAGCTGCCGCACAGTATGAGGCCAGAAGACCGCCCATATGTCGGCGGGCTATCTGTAGGTGCCTCGCTTATGCACGGGCGTCGCCTTGAGATCGTGATCGGCCTCGCCCGCCTCCTGCCTTCCTCCAACTGTGACGTGGCCCGTGAGCCAAATCCCGCCGCGCAGCCTGCGGCGGGAAGTCCTTGAGGACAGCGGCAACGTCTATTCCCCCTCCCAGCACGCGCGGGCAAACCGCGAGACTTCCCCTGCAAGGTCGCGGTCCTCAGGCGTGTTCCCCATGAAGCCGCCATGCGGCATGGCTTCGAACACATGCAGATCAGCGGGCACGCCGGCTTGGCGCAGCGCGCGATGCATTCGAACCGTGTTGGAGAGGAACAGGTCGCGCGTGCCCGATTGGAGGAAGCTTGGTGGGAATCCGGTGAGATCGCCGAACAGGGGCGACAGATAGGGGTGCGACAGCTCTGCGTCGGCTGCGTAAAGCTGATTGTTTCGCATCAGCGAGCCGGGCAGGATCACATCGACGAGCCGGTTGACCTGGAAGCTGTCGCCAGATTCGGTGAGGTCGGCTTGGGGGGAAAGCAGCACCAGGCCTGCCGGCATCGGGAGCGCCTCCTCCCTGGCTCGCAGGAGCATCGCAGCCGCGAGATTGCCGCCCGCCGATCGCCCGCTCACGAGAATGCGCTTTGGTCCGTGGCGCTCCAAAACATAGCGGTAAGCTGTCATCGCATCGTCGAGCGCAGCGGGGTAAGGGTCTTCGGGCGGCGTTCTGTAATCGACACCGTAGCAAAGAACCCCATGCTGGTCCGCCTGCATCCGCGTCTGGGCGATGCAGGCATCTCCGCCACCAAACACCAACGCACCGCCGTGAAAGTCGATATAGGCGCATTCGGGGTACGATATGGTCTCCGGCGTTGCGATGTGGATCGTCGCACCGTTCGTGTGGATGGTCGCCACCTGCGAGCGGAGCGTGCCGGCCAGTCCTCTTACCGCCGCGGCATATTGCCCCTCTGCTGCGGCTTTTACCGCCTTCCACCCGGGATGATCGCCCGGCAGCGGCATCGTATGGAGCGAGTTCAGGGGCACACCGTCTGCGCCGACCAGCTGTTCGAGCTTGGCTCGCGCTTCGGCGCTGATGGAGGCGGGAAACGGTATCCGGCGCGCCGGTACGGCTACCCCATAGTCTTCATCGGTCATGTCGCTTGCTAATTCCTTCGCCGATCGGGCAGCGCGCATGGCGTTTGGATCGATTTCAAACTCCGTGTCGGATTTCTCGCCTTCAGCGATCATAAAAGCTGATCCACTTCGTTTTCGTTCGGTAGCTGGTAGCTTCCGATCAGGTCAATGAGTGTCGCCGGATCGCGCGAGGCGAGCAACATGCCGCGGTGGACGGGCTTGAGGAAAGCTTCATCGCCGACGTGATCGAGAAAGCGGAGGAGCGTGTCATAGAAGCCCTGCCCGGCCGGCGCTGCGAGCGCCTCACAAATTTCGCCATTGTCGAGCGATATCGCCCGGACCGCGACGGTCACTTCGTTCCGGGCGGGTGACGGGCGAGAGGAAAATCTCTTGAAGCCAAGCCGCCGATCACCTCCTGCCTCCAGCACGGTCACCGTGCACATCGTCAGCGCTCGATGCAAAGGGTTTTGGCCGGATAGTCGAAGGTGATGGTGCCAGCCTTCCACAATGGCACGCCGAGCGACCCGTCAAACAGACCGATTTCAAACGCTTTCACACCGGATGACAGCGCTGCTTTAACGCCGGGAAAGACGGTTCCGCCAAGGCGCAATTCCGCAACGGCTGCCACGCTGCCCTGCACCTGACCGCCTGTACCATGGCCGACCTGCTGGACCTTGCCCGAAGCGATCAGTGCTTTACCTGCCTCGCTGCGCACGAAGGGGCCGCCGATCATCAAGGCCTGATGCCGGGTGCCCAGATCGACCACGAGCTTGAGCTTCACCGGATCCGCGTTCGGCATAGTCCTGATTTCCGCTTCAACCATGGGAATGTCGGACACGATCGTAAGCGGGATCGGCGCGGCGCACTTGCCAAGGCTTCCGCTGGGGCCGAAAGAGATCAACTGCTTCCTATAATCGACCCGCACCGCGCCGTACTTGAAAGCGGGCGCGCCGATGATGAGATCGATTGGGAACCCCGCCGATGACGAGAGTTGCTCGAGGTTCGCGGAGAGCCCCGGCAGCACCTTGAACCCCAATGGTCCGATGTTCAGAGCCGCAATTTCGACCGGACGCAGTTGCTGCGCCTGAGCACCAGCACCGGCCGCGTCACCTATAGGTTCCTTGACCGCAAGACCCAGCGCTGTTGTCGTTCGCTGATCGACGACGAGAGCGCCGGAACCGCTGTCAAGTACCGCGGACTGACGGCGACCGTTCAGCGTTACATCAATCGCGACAAGGTTGTCGCGGAGCTTGAAGGGAATGCTGGCGGGCTTGCCGGGCGCATGTGCAGGGCGATCGCGTTCGTTAGCTTCGGATTGCCATTGTTCCTGCTTATCCTGAGACGAGGAATTCTGTGAATTGGCTGGTCCGGTCCAGACTCCAGTTGCAAGAAGTGCGGCAAGCACCAGACCAAATTTCATCTGCACGGATATTCTCACTCTTCGTCGTTGAACGCTTTCGGGCTGGAAGCGCGATGACGACCTGCGGGGGCATGGAGCACAAGGCGACGCACGGTGATCCGCCGGGACGCCTCCCAACGCATCTGCGCATCAGTCGACGGCTAAAGTGCCGTGGCTGTTGCGCTCACGGTAGTGCTGAATCCGGTGCTACTGAGTTGCACGACCCGGAACGCTTGCAGTTATCAACGTGTCTCCTGGGTGTTGAGAGCAGATCCGCCAAAACATTCTATCAACATCTCCGTGAGCACGCGGATCTTGCGCGCAGGATGCTGCCCGGGCGGTCGGATCACGTAGATTCCAAGCTTGGGTATCGGATAACGTCGCATTACCTCGACCAGCGCGCCCGAAGCGAGATGTTCCTTGATCAACGCCTCGGGCAGTCCCGCGAGGCCAATGCCCGCGAGCGCCGCGCCGACCAGTGCAACCGCATTGTCGGCTCTGAACCGCCCCTGCGGCTTCATCATGACGATCTTGCCGCCGTCCGCGACTGGCCAACTTTCGGTTCCCTGCATGACGACCTGATGGGTCACAAACTCATCAGGCGTCTCGGGCGAGCCATGCCTTTCTATATATTCGGGAGCAGCGACATATTTACCTGTCGTCCAGCCCACCAGTCTTGCCATCATGTTCGAATCGCTAAGATGGCCGACACGGATGGCGCAGTCAAAGCCTTCTGCGACGAGATCGACGAACCGGTCGGAGTAGGACGCCTGAATTTTCAAGTCTGGATGGTGCCGGGCCAACTCGGCAATGACAGGCGCAAAGTGGGTTGGCCCAAAAGTGAGCGGAGCCGAAATCCTGAAGCGCCCTCGTAGCGCGCCAGCGGGGAGAATGGCCTCCCGTGCCATGTCGATTTCGGCACAGGCTTTTGCTGCATGGTCGCGGAAGGTGATCCCGGCCTCCGTCAGCGCCGCGCCTCGCGTGGTGCGCACGAGCAACTGGATGCCCAAATCCGCCTCCAAGCGCGCAAGGCGCCGACTAACGATCGACTTCGACACCCCCAATCGAAGCGCCGCGGCAGTCACTCCGCCCGCATCCGCGACCTCCACGAACGTCCGCAATTCTTCGATATTCATGCCGTGTTCCCAAGTGCGCAACACAGCATAGCAGGACATGATGCTACCGCACCCCAAAACGCGATGGCATCGTCTCTTCGACGATTCCCAAGTGGCCGGTAGCCCGCCGGGATGGAGATATGACGATAGGGACCGACAGCTCGGGAAGCTGAAAAATGTTCATCGAGCACAAGCGACGCATCCCGCTCAAGCCAGCCATGAAGCGATGTTGGTCCTCGAATTCTTAGCGCGACCGGAAGAGGAACTCACAATGTCAAACAATGCCCACACCACTGCCGAGCCATCCTCGACGGCGTCGCCCTTGGCGACACTGCTATCGATCTTGACGAACCCGACCGACCTGGAGTTCGTCAAACAATTTACGACCGATGATTTCGTGTACGTGTCCCTTAATTATAAGCACCCGGACCTGAAGCGGATCATGCCGTGGGCCGGAACGAACCACGGCACCGAGGGGCTGGTTCAAACCTTTATCGATGTCGGCCGCTATTGGACGACAGACGACTTCCAGATTCAGGACAGTTTTGAAAATGAGAATGGTGCCGCTGTCTTTGGCACCTTCACGTACACATCAACGATACTGGGAAAGACGGTAACATCACCCTTCGCCGTTCTGGCACGGGGCAATAACGGCAAGCTGTCCTACGTGCAGTTCATGGAAGATACCTTCGCAACCGTCCGCAGCTTCAGGGAAGGCGGAGAGTATCTCATCAAGGCAAATCCAGACCGATCGGAAATCAGTGTCTGAAAGCCAGCCAAGAGGTTTTTCAGGATGAGCCACGCTTATTCCCGTCAAGAATTCAGGTCGTGCCCGACCGGATCCTCGGGGAGGCCGCATGCACCTATCGAAATGGGAGCGTTCCTAGGTGCGCAACACAGCATGGCAGGGTCTGAAGCTATCGGGCCCGAAAAGGCGATGATACCCAGTTGTGGGGTGACGCCCCGTACTAACGCCCCCTTGGACGACAGATTACGGCAGCAAAGGAATAGCTATGACCTTTCGCAATGGCCTCGACTCGCTTCTTCGGCCAGAAGATTCGGTGCTCGTGCTTATCGATCACCAGCCTTATCAACTCGCAAACCTCAATAGCCACGATCCTCAGGCTGTTGTGAACAATACCACCGCGCTCGCTAAAACCGCCAAGATCTTCGGCGTGCCGACCATCCTGACCAGCGTCATAGCGGGCCGCGGAGGCCTTATCTTCAAGCACGTCACCGACGTTTTCCCCGGTCAGGAGGTGATCGACCGAACCTTCATCAACACGTGGGAGGATAAGGCTGTCGTCGACGCCGTGAAAGCGACCGGACGCAAGCAGCTTATCATAGCGGGCCTCTGGACAGAGATTTGCGTGGCAATGCCGGCAATCCAGGCGGCGGGCGAAGGCTGGGACGTCACGGTCGTTACCGACGCGTCGGGCGGCACTTCGGTCGAGGCACATGAGGTAGCGATCCAGCGTATGATCACAGGTGGCATCAACATGATCACCTGGCTGGCGCTTGCGGCCGAATGGCAGCGTGACTGGGCACGTCTTGAGACAGCCACCCCACTAACGCAGGTCATGATCGACCATGTTGGCGGCAGCGGCATCGCCTATATGTGGGAACAGCAACTTCTCAATACGCCCGTCTCGGCCGAGGACTGAAACGGGCGAAACGCGGAGCCGGCAGTCGAGTTGCCCCAGGTTCATACTCGCCGGCTCCCGCTACCCGCTCGATTGCTTGTTCCGTTGAGACGCTTTCGAACTCGGACGCTTCATCCGTGAGACCGTACCAGGCGTAGCAGCCAGGATGGCGATGGTTCGCTTTTGGTGATGGAACCTCGCGCCTGTTCCAAGCCAGTTGTCGCAATCGGCGAGGCTGAGGCCGCTCAACCCAGGAGAATGACAAATGTCGGTCGCCGGTTTCCCAGTCGGACAGGAAATGAATGTCACCTATCCCGACTTCAAGGTCAGCTTGCAGCTTCAATCCGTCACGCAAATGTCGTTCGATATCGCCGACGGGCCATTTGCGCACAAGGAGACAGTCTCCATCCAGGTTCAGCCGCTGAGCAACGGCATTTTCCTGGTGAGTTGGGTAGAAGAGAGCGGCGCCACTGTCACGAACGTGCTGGACTTCGATCGAGGGATCGTACACTCGTTCGTCACCTTTCCGGGTGGCCGCTTTCTGAGGATGGTAGGCTCGATCGAGGTCACCAGACCTGCGGACCTTCCCAGCGATGATCGTCCAGAGCGCAACAAAGCGCTGGTGCTCGATGCAATGACCGCGCTTTTCCAGCAGCGCGACGCCTCGGCGGTTGCCCGGCCCTACGCGCCGAATTATGTCCAGCATAATCCAGTCATTCCACAGGGGCGGGACGCTCTTCAAAAGCTCGTTTCGGAACTGGCCGAAGACGTCTTTTACGAACCTGGAATGTTGATAGCCGAGGGTGACTATGTCGCCATTCATGGTCGCATCCATGGATGGGCGCCCTCGCCGCAAGTGGTGGTCGACATCTTTCGCATCGAGAACAACCGCCTCGCTGAGCACTGGGATGTCTTCCAAAACGAGGCGAAGGTCGCAGCGGGTGGGCCATCTATGTTCGAGGTGGATGAGCGCGCGCGTCAGGTGGCCCGGCGTACCTAGGCATTTGGGCGGAGTTGCCCTTGAAAGGACAAGAAATGGAGGCCGGTATCGACCACTTTATCGTGATTCTTCCTGACCCGGAGACCGGACGACGTCTGTCCAGGAGCAATCGCGTGGCAAATCCGCTCCAGAAGGAAGGGCCAGTTGACCGCGTCGGGCTAGACGGGTGCGGCATCGGCAGGCACCACCAAGCCGAATTTCTCGAAAACCGCGCTGTCGCAGTTCAGTAATGCCGCGCCCTTCATCCAAGCGTTTCCGGTCCGTTGTCATCGCGGGCGCTGGCACCGGCCTGGGGCGAGAAGCGGCGCTTAAGTTCGCCAGCGAAGGATATGTGGTCTTCGGCACGGCAAAATCTGTGGCAGAGGTTCACGACCTGAAAGCGGCATCGGGCGGGCGTGTCAGCCTTGCCGCGTGCGACATGACCAACATCCCGGGGCTACGGGCTTGGGCCGACGGTGTCTCGGAGGCGCTCGATGGTGCCGGGCTTGACGTCCTGGTGAACCTCCCGGAGCATATTGAGGGTGGTCCGTTAGAGGCTTTGCCGATCGACAGCATCGGGCGAGCGTTCGAGGCAAATGTACTCGGCACTGTATCGGTCATCAACGCATTCCTTCCGTCGCTGCGCGTAGCGCATGGCCGGGTCATCCAGGTCAGCTCCTGGATCGCTGAGCTGGCGGTTCCATTCAGTGGCCCGTCGGCAGCCTCGATGGCTGCGCTCAAGGCGCTCTCGGCGGCATATCGGGCTGAAGTACGACCTTCAGCTGTGGATGTAGTGACAGTCACCACCGACCTCATCCGGCCAGCCGCTGACACAGATCGAGCCGCAAGGACCGTTCGCGCTGCTGCCAATCTGACGCCGGCGCAGCGCGATCTCTACGGAAAACGCATGACTGCGGCGGCGACGCGGCTGGAGGAACTGGCGATTGGCGGCGCAGATCTCGTCGAGGTTGCGGCTCGGGTGGTGCAGATTGGTCAAGCCGATGTGGCGACTGGCCATGACGCTGTCGGCGACCGTGCGCTCGAAATTTTGGAGGCGACGCAAACGAAGAAAGATGCCCAGCTCGAGGCATTCCGGCTCAACCTGGTTGGCCTGAGTCAGGCAGCATCACCCAAGCATTAGGAGCAAATCCCCTTGAGCACTGTAGACGACAATCCAGCCGAGCGGCGCTTTGAACTTGCCATCGAAGGCAGCCAAGACATCGCTGCCGCCTATTACCGGCTGGAGGGTGAGCGACTTACCCTTACGCACACCATCGTGCCGGAACGGTATTCGGGGCAAGGGGTTGGTTCGAAGCTGGCGCGAGGCGTCTTCGAGCTGCTCCGAGCAAGCGGCCGCAAGGCGGTCCTCCGCTGCCCGTTCATGGCAGCCTATTACGCGCGCCATCCTGACTATGAAGATGTCGTAGACACTTCGGCCGAGTAGGAGAGACAATGATCGAGTTGGTGATCGAACAAAGGCGACGGAAGCTTGGCGGCAGTTTCGAGGTAGGCCGGGTCTTGCCGTTCGCAAAACGCAAGATGGTGGGCCCCTTCATTTTCTTCGACCATATCGGGCCGATCGACATCCCCCGTGGCGTTGATCGCAGCGCCGATGTTCGACCGCATCCGCATATTGGGCTCTCCACGGTCACCTATCTGTTCGCAGGCGAGATCATGCATCGCGACAGCCTGGCCTACGAGCAGGCAATCCGTCCCCAGGAGGTCAACTGGATGACGGCAGGGTGCGGCATAACCCATAGCGAACGGCTCGAGCGTGCACGGGCCCACGGGGACAGCATCCATGGCATCCAGGCGTGGGTGGCCCTCCCCTACGAAGCCGAGGAGACCGCCCCGTCCTTCTCGCATCATTCTGGAAGCGACCTTCCGCAATGGACTGAAGGCGGTGTCACGGGTCACCTGATCGCGGGCAGCGCATATGGGCTCACCGCAGCAGCGCAGACCCATTCGCCACTTTTTTACGCGCATCTTGACCTAGCACCCGGCGCGCGCGCGGAAGTGCCAGGCGGTCACAGCGAGCGCGCGGTCTACATCGCCTCAGGCGCGTTGGAGGTCGATGGTCGGCGCTTCGATGCGGGACAAATGCTGGTGATGGACGAATCTGCATCGCGCGTGACCGCAACCGAGCGATCCACGATCATGCTGCTGGGCGGTGAACCGGTCGGCGAGCGTTACATCTATTGGAACTTCGTCTCGTCCTCGCAGGAGCGGCTCGGGCAGGCGGCGGCAGACTGGAAGGCAGGTCGCATGAAGTTGCCCGATGCCGACCATGCCGAATTCATACCGCTGCCGGACGAACCGGCTCCCCCGGCGCCGCCAATGTCGTGACGAGAGACGAAGACACGGCCGACGGGTCGGCACCAATTTACGCTAGGAGGTTTTCGTAATGGCTAAGCCGGAAATGTTCGTCACTGATGGCGCTGGGCAGAAACTGTTCGACGCGCTGCATATGTCACAGACGCTCAAAATCGGGAATCGGGTGGAAACGTCGGGGCAGGGCGGATGGGACGACGACCTGAACATACCCGCTTCCCTCGAGGACGAGATTACGCAGGCGTTTCGCAATGTCGAGAAGGTGCTCGCTCCCGCCGGCGCCAGCTGGAGGGATGTGGTGCACGTCAATTCCTATCACGTCGGCGGATTTCCGCCCGAGGTGAACGCGACGATATCTCAGCTGTTTCGGCGCTACATGCCCGATCGGGCGCCGATCTGGACGCAGACCGGCGTTGAGGCCTTGGGCCTGCCAACGATGCGGATCGAGATCAGGGTAACGGCGATCATAGACTGAGGGGGGCAGCGGATTCGGCGCGGGTTTCGCCCCGCGCCTAAGCGCTCTGCGGATCGAGAAACACATGCAGCGTCTTGATGACGCCTAATTCGATATGCGCTACGTCCAGGCCGGTGACCGCTTCGGGGCCACCCGGTGGTCCGGCGGTCCACTGCAAACGCCCGACGCCATTGTGGCCAAGCGCGGGCCGAACGGCCGTGAAGCCAAAATCTGGGGGCAGATGGTTTAAAAGCTCGGTGACGGCCTGAGAGATTGCCTCGTGGCCCTGAACCGATCGGTCGGGTTCGTGCAGGATGGCGTCAGGAGCGTAGAGTTCTTGGATGGCGGCAAGGCGGCGGGCAGAGTCGTGCTCGCCAAATACACGCTTGAGGTTACCGCCCAGGATGGCGGCGAAATCAATGTCGCCTGTTGCGCTCGGGGCGCCTTCGGCGGGCTCAGCGTCGCTGGACATGATCCGGGCAGACAGCTGCGCGATGCGTGCTTTCGCCGTGGAAACCGCCGCTTCCCGCGCCTCGGGCCCGAAACCAATCTTTTCCGCGTGAATGAACGTCACGTCGGTGATTCCGACGAACCCCAATAGCTGCCGAAGGTAGGGCTCTTGGAAGTCGGTCACCTTGGCTGGTCCCGATGAGTAGAGCCCGCCGCGCGGCTCGATGACGATTGCGCGCTTACCCGTCAGCAATCCTTGCGGACCGCGCTCGCTATAGGAGAAAGTCACTCGCGGGCGCAGAACGTGATCGAACCAGGCCCGCAGTGACGTTGGTATGCTGAAATTGTACATCGGCGCGCCGATGACGAGTATGTCGGCAGCGCGGAGCTCTTCGATCAGCTCATCCGATCGCGCTTGGGATGCCAGTTCGTCGTCGGAGGAGGGCACACCGCGCACCCCGGCAACCGTCGCGGAGGTGAGGTGAGGGACCGGATCGGCGTCGAGATCACGATAGACAATGACCGCCTTCGGATCCGCATCTAACAGGCTCTGAACGGTATGCTCAACGAGAATGCGAGAGACGGACGCTGGGCCCGTCACGCTGCTGTTGATAACGAGAACTTGGCGCATCTACCCTCCTGTGCTTGGAGAAGGAGTATCAGGGCGCCAATCGGCCCTATAGCCTCACCCCCCGATGAGCTGTGTCGCGGAACGGGGAACGCTCCTCAGGTGATGTCGCGCTACCGGGAAGGAAGGACCCGCCCGAGAAAATCGCGGATGTGCTGCGCGATCTCATCATGATGGGTCTCGAGGGCGAAATGCCCTGCGTCGAGCAAGTGGATCTCGGCATCGGGCAGATCCTGCTTGTAGGCGAGCGCTCCTGCTGGAACGAAGGCAGGGTCATGACGGCCCCAGACGGCGAGGAACGGGGGTTGGTGCTCCCGGAAGTAAGTCTGGAATTGGGGGTACAGCGCGACATTCGAGCGATAGTCCAGAATGAGGTCGAGCTGCACCTCCTCCGCGCCCGCTCGCGCCATGTAAGCGATGTCGAGTTCCCGACCGTCAGGGCTCAGCAGCTCGGGATCGGCGCCGGTCCCATATTGCCAATTGCGTATCGTTTCGGGTGACAGAGAGGCGCGGCACGCTTCGCGATTTGCCTCGCTCGGATCGCGCCAGTAGGCCTGCCACGGGCCCCATTCGTCGCTGAAGCCCTCCTCATAGGCGTTGCCATTCTGTGAGATGATCGCCGCAATCCGCTCGGGGTGCTTGATCGCCAGCCTTAGGCCCGTCGGCGCGCCATAGTCGAAGATGTAGAGCGCGAAGCGTTCGAGCCCGATGGCCTCGACGAAGCCCTCGATGATTTCTGCCAAATTGTCGAAGCTGTAGGTGAATACGCCGCGATCCGGCGCCTTGGTCTGCCCGAAGCCGGGGAGATCGGGCGCGATCACCCGGTAGCGGTCCGCTAGCTCTGGGATCAGGTCGCGGAACATGTGGCTGGCGGTCGGGAAACCGTGAAGCAGCAGCAGCACCGGAGCGTCGGCAGGGCCTGCCTCCCGGTAAAACACTTCAACCTCGCCGACCTTCTGCGTTCGGTAATGCACTGCGGTCATACAGATCTCCTTAATAGAACTGCGTCCGGTGTCACCGGACGTTGCTCGCCTGCCCGCTCCATGCGCGAGCTGAAAAGAATTCACCCTTGTCCCTGCGAAACGCAGCGCCGGCGTCGCTGGAGCCCTGAAGTTGCCATGCGAGCCATGCCGTCGGCAATCCAACGTAACCGTACACGCCGAGTGTGCGAGTGAGCGGACTGCCGACCACGGCCGACCCGCAACCTGGCTTGCCGAGAAGGTCGTTATGATTGCCCAGCTTCACCAGCACGCGAGGTGGGACAGAAGATAGCCTTAGATGTTCGGCTCGACGGGGGGCATCGGCGATGCCGTTGGCCCAGACCATGACCGCCCAGGGCTTGCCCGACTGGATGTCGGACGGATAAGCCGCCGCTGCCTTCACGATTTAGGCGATTGCACCACCGTCGACAGTCAGCGTCGCACCAGTGATGATGCTTGCTGCCGGGCTGGCGAGGTAGGCCACAGCGTTACCGATCTCGCGCGGTTCGGCGTACCGGCCCAGCGACGTCAGACTGCGCTGGAAGTCGGCGGCGTCGCCATCCGCTGGGTTCGAGTCCGTGTTCGTCGCCCCGGGCTGGATGAGATTGACCGTGATGCCGTTGGGCCCAAGCTCGCGCGAGAGGCCACGGGTGAATGAGGTCAGTGCCGCCTTCGACATCGCATAGGTCGTGATCCCTGGGAACGGAACGCGCTCGCCCAGCGCCGAGCCGATCGTGATGATGCGGGCGCCTTCGCCCAAGTGCGGGATCACAGCCTTCGCGAAGAGCACAGGTGCCCGAACATTGACGTCCATCACGCGCTGATACTCGCCAATATCGATGTCGGCGATCATCCCGGAGTGACCGATCGCGGCGCTGTTCACCAGAATATCGATGCCGCCCAGCGCGGCCACAGCCTCATCCACGGAGCGGGCAATAGCTTCCGGATCGGCGCTATCCGCCTGAATAGCGACCGCGCGCCGCCCCGCCGCCTCGATAGACTTTACGACACCCTGCGCTTTGTCGGCTGCGGTCTGATAAGTAAACGCGACGTCCGCCCCGTTTTCTGCAAGCACCAGGGCGATCGCCGCGCCAATACCGCGGGACCCGCCCGTCACCAAAGCACGCTTGCCCTTGAGATCAATCATATTCTCGTCCTTTTCTGTCATGTTCGGTTCAAATCGCCCGCGTTTCGCCGGGGGATGGGAAAGGCACACGACTTCGTCACCCGCGAACTTAGCGGTCGCTATCAGCGATTCTTAGCGTCAGCCTCTGCCAAGCTGTGTTGCGCGAAGTGGAACGCCGATACGCGGCTTAAGGTCGGGATTCATTGATCATAGCCAGCAGATGACGGCGACTGCGGAGGCGATGGTCGAGAAGGCGATGGGCATCGATCGTAGCGCGTGGCGATGCGGCGCCCGCCAGCCACGACCAATGCACGACGCGAAGGGCTGCGGCGAAAGTGACCAGCATTTCATTTTTTGGCAACCATACGGCGATCCGGCACGATCCACAGCGCTATCACGCCGATGTAGATCGTCAGCGCCACTCCCCGGCTCACGAATGCAAGCGGAACAGCCGCGACGTACAGGGCGATGCTTACAAGCCCTTTGCGATCGCTTCCGATACCCTTGGCAACGCGGGATGCCGGTCCGTTGTACGCGATGATCGCTCGCTCGATCAGTTCGTAGCAGAGTGCGGCCATCCCGAGTACGACGCCATATGCCGCGGTCGGAGCTACTGCAAAGTTGGTGTCGTTATTCCATCGGACGACGAATGGCACCAAGCTAAGCCAGAATAGCAAAGCGAGGTTAAGCCAAAGCACGCGGCCATCAATGCGCTCCGTCGCGTGCATCAGATGGTGATGGTTGTTCCAGTAAAGCCCCACGTTGACGAAGCTGATGAGGTAGGCGCTGAACATCGGAACGCTCTCCCGGAGAGCGGAGAGCTCGCTCGAGTGGGGCGGCTCGAGATCCAGAACCATGATGGTAATGATAATTGCAATGACGCCGTCGGTGAACGCTTCCAGACGCTTGCTATCCATCGCGACCTTGACCTTTCGCTTTTGCAGGGCGGGCGCCCTTAGGATTTCGCCGGCTCGAGCGCGCCCGGATGAACCGCGCAAAATGCTGTGCCGACGAGCACGAGAGCGCCGGCGAGTATGAGCGGCATGACCAGCGATCCGGTTCGAACAACCAGAAGCGCGCCCAGCGCTGCACCGCCGAGGATCGCCGCGACGCTGCCAATCCGGCGTCCCCAGTTCGGATTGCCGCCCCCCGCCAAACTTGAGTCGGCCGCGATGCCCGTGATGGTGAGGGTAAGCACCGTCGTGGTCAGGTCAGGCACCTTGAGTTGACGGATAGTGGCGTTTCGGAATCCCATCGCGATCGCAGTCGCGGCGATGATGGCATACAGCGCCCATTGCGGAGCCTGATCCGCGACGTCGAAGCAGAGCGCAATCGCCGCGGCACCCCATAGCAGAGCGACCTCAAAGAACGCCGCTGTTAGCAGCCAGCGCCGGAGCGGGCGCCCTCCCATCGACCTTCCGAGACGGCCCGCCACCAGCGCGCCAGCCATAAAGGTGACGAGCGCCATGAGGCCCGGCGCCACCACGAAGCCGGGCGCGCCTGCGAGCGCGAATCCCAGGAATACGATGTTGCCCGTCATGTTGGCTGTGAAAACCTTGCCGAGCCCAAGCACGCTCGCCGCATCGACCAGGCCCGTCGTTAGCGACAGCAGCAGCAGGAGCAGTGGCAAAGGGGACGGGCGTACGACGTCGGGCATGATGATGGGCCTCCTCGTTTAAAAGCGAAAGTTCGTTTCAAGGGCGACCATGCCGATGGTCCTGTGAGGACCGGTCTCGCGAAGGAAGGTGCCAGCGTTGAAGACCGAGACGGAGCCGGAAACCTCAAGTTCCGGCATTGCCTGCCAGCTGAACGATGTCTCGATCTCTTGGCCAATCGAACGCGCACAGCTGCCGCCAGCCGGCCGGATCAGGTTCCCCGGGATGTCGTAAACGCCATCTGCCGTGGCGTATCGCCAGTAGGCCGTCGCGGCAAAAGCCACCGTCAACGGTTCGGCTATGGATAGAGTGAGCCGGGGAGTCACGGCGACAAGATTGGTCGGGCCGACGGGCGAGAGCTCTCCAAAATACTTCCCGCGCGGAAAGAGAGCGTTGAAGGTGCCAATCCGGTCGTCATCGGAGCGCCGGTCGCCGCTGATCACGCTTACCCGCAACAAAGCGTCGGGCGAGAGATCCGACTCTGGAAAGCGATGGCCGAGCTCAAGCGACCCCGTCCATGCGCGTATCCGCGACGCGGCAAGCTTGCCATATTGGAAAACCCCTTCGACATCCCAGTGCCAGTGTCCTGCGGAACCACCCAGCCGCGCGCCAACGCTATATCGCGTCTCGCGTCCCTCCCCATCCGCAAAGGACGCTGCGGCGTTGCCATATCGTAGCCAGTAGATATCGAGCTCTCCTCCCTCATGAGGAATGGTCGCGTAAAGACCTGACAAGCGACGGCGACGATCGGATCGATCATCAAATTCACGCAAACCCTGGCGTATGGGTCGCTTGTCCATGATGCTGACGACCGCGCCCGGAAGGGAGACGATCGCGCGAACGCCGTCGAACGCCAGCGGCACATTCGGGCCATAGCGCGTTCCGATCAGCCGTTCGTTGCCGAAGGACATGAGTTCGCGCCCGGCGCGAACGGTGACGCCAAAACCTTTTGTGTCGCCCGTCCGGCCGGGGCCTAGGCGAACATCGGCAAAGCCTTGGAGCAGATCGAGGCTGGTGCGATCTACCGGGGATGCGGATGGGGCAACGCTGATGGCGTAGGCAGCGATTGGCTGAACAAAGGCCCGGAAGCGGCCGACATGAAGATCGCCATAAGGAAGCGCTCGCACCCAAAGATACCCATCATCGGGAGCGTCAGCGCCGCCCCAGAGGTTCGATCGGTAATTCTCGTTTCGCGCGCGCAGCTCCAGGCCACTGACCAGATACGCGCCGTCTTCACCAAGCGGCAGATATTTGAAGCGTTCCGTCCAGCGCCCGGTCCGCTCACCAGGATTGCCGAGGCGATCCCAGTCCTCGTCATAGCGCACCGTCGTCAGCGTCGGCGGTTGCCAGGCTTCGATCCCTTGCGCCTTCGCAGAGCCGGCCCAGAGCGCCAGAACGAGACACAGCGTCTGCCTAAGCACGGTCCCGCTCAGCCTCAGCCAGCCGTGCAGCGAGGATGAAGCCTCCGACGAGCCCGATATGTTCGAAGAAGGCATTGGTGGCGATGAAGCGCTCTGGCCCCGGCGGCAGCACCCAAAAGGCATTGGCTGTAATCGCCGCGAACACCGTGAACACGCCGAGCATTCCCGCCCCGAGCCAGACGAGCCGGCCGCTCAGGATCAGCAGCGGGCCCACGACCTCGACGGGAATCGTCAATGCCGCCCAAAGGGCCGGCGGGTGCATTCCGAAGTGCGCCTGTTCGGCGACCGCTGCTTGCCAGTCGTTCGCCTTGACCACACCGCCGAGCAGGTAGGCACCGACCAGCAGCAATCGCGCAAAGAACCAGGTTGGCCGCCAGTCGAGGATCGCCTTCACAAAAATGGGAGGGGGGTGCGCGCTCATCGCGCGGTGGTCGCGTGCAGCTCAGCGATATAGCCGCCGGGGAACGGCGCTATGGCGGCGCTCCGACCTCCGACCGTATCAGTCGGGACGAGCAGCTTCACCCCGCCCCCCTGTGCCCTGGCGGGCGTGCCCTTTAGAACGGCGACCTCATAGCCCGTCAGCTCATGGCCGTAGGACCATGGAGGCGCGCCGTCGGTGACGATCAGCGTCGTTCTGCCAAACACCGACGCCTTGCCCCCAAATGTCGCAACGAAGCCCCGGATGAACTCGTCGAACTCTGCGACGGGCACATAGACATGCGTCGTGTCGTGCTGCGGTCCCATCGCAAAACCGGCGGTAGCCGGCTCGCGGGCGACACCGAGTGCGGACGCCGCGCTCATCAGAACGGCGGCAAGCAACAAGGTCAGGCGCTTCACCGTCACCGTCATGGAACCGCTCAAACCGCCCAGCAGCCGCAGCCGAGCGCTCCCCAGAAGCTCTGCACGTCGCTGGCGGGGACGTCAGCGCCGAGCGCAGCAGCGTGATCGTGGCCGTGTACCGCGCAGCCGTGCGCGCAACCGCATGCGCTTGCAAGCATGGCGGATGCCTCCGGGCTGCGATGATAGCCGCCAACGGTGGCGACTGGCGACCAGTCCGGCATCGGGCGAGGGATCGCGGGGGCCAGGCGCTCATAGTCTCCTTCCCCGAACACCACCTTGCCGCCGAGCACCGTCAGCACGGAACGCAGATGCGGGATGTCGCTTTCGGGAACCGAGAGATAGTCGCCCGAAAGCACAGCAAGATCGGCAAGCTGCCCGGCCTTGATCTGCCCCTTCTTACCAACTTCGCTGGAGAACCAAGTGTTCTCGTGCGTCCACATGGCGAGCGCTTTTTCGCGACTGACCCGATTGGCGCCAGGATAAAGGCGCAGTCCGCCAACGGTGCGGCCGGTGACGAGCCAGTGGAGTGATGCCCAAGGATTATGGCTGGCGACACGGGTTGCATCGGTGCCGGCGCCTACAGGCACCCCGGCTGCCAGCATTTTCGCGATCGGCGGCGTCCGCTCCGCCGCTTTGGCGCCATGACGCTCGACGAAATATTCGCCTTGGTAAGCCATGCGATGCTGGATCGCTATTCCACCGCCAAGGGCAGCAATGCGGTCGATGTTGCGATCGCTGATCGTCTCGGCATGGTCGAAGAACCAGTTGATGCCCTGGAACGGCACGTCCTTCGCGACGTGTTCAAAGACGTTCAATGCCCGGTCGATAGTCTCGTCATAGGTGGCGTGGAGGCGCCACGGCCACCGGTTTTCTGCCAGAAGGCGGATCACCGGTTCGAGATCGCCCTCCATCGACGGCGGCATGTCGGGGCGGGCAACCCGGAGGTCCTCGAAGTCGGCTGCCGAATAAACCAGCATCTCCCCGGCGCCGTTGACCCGATATTTGTCGTCGCCTTGCCCGGGCTTCAACTGCTGCACCCAGCCCTGAAAGTCGGCGAGTTCCTCCTTCGGCTTCTGCGTGAACAGGTTGTAGCTGATCCGGACGGTAAGCAGTCCCTGGTCATGCAGGGTCTCGATCACCTTGTAGTCGTCGGGGTAGGTCTGCGAGCCTCCGCCTGCGTCAACAACGCTGGTGATGCCAAGGCTGTTCACTTCGCGCATGAAGTGCTGCGTGGAGTTTATCTGATAGTCGAACGGAAGCTTCGGTCCCTTGGCGAGCGTCGAGTAGAGAATTGTCGCGTTCGGTTGAGCGAGCAGGAGGCCTGTGGGATTGCCGACGGCGTCGCGCACGATCTCGCCGCCCGGTGGGTCGGGCGTATCCTTGGTGTAGCCTACGACTCGCAGCGCAGCAGCGTTGAGGAGCGCCCGGTCGTAAAGGTGCAGGATGAAGACCGGCGTGTCGGGCGCCGCCGCGTTCAGTTCGGCGATCGTCGGGAGCCGCTTTTCGGCAAACTGATGCTCGGTGAACCCTCCTACCACCCGCACCCATTGCGGCGCTGGCGTGCGATCCACCTGGCGCTTCAGCATAGCCATCGCATCCGCCAGGCTGGGAACCCCGTCCCAGCGCAATTCCATGTTATAGCTCAACCCACCTCGGATCATGTGGGTGTGGCTGTCGATTAGCCCCGGGATGATCCGGCGGCCTTTGGCGTCGATCACGGTCGCGCCCGGTGCAGCGGCCCGCACGTCCTGTTCGCTGCCGACCGCCAGGAAGCGTCCGTCCCGGATTGCCACGGCTTGGGCCTGCGGGTTTTCACGATCCAGCGTGGTGATCTTGGCATTGACGAGGATCAGGTCGGACATCACGTCACTCCGGCGATTTCCATTGGTCTGGGCCAGCGCTGCCGGCGCCAGCAGGGCGGTGGCCGCGACGCCCGCGATCGTGTCGCGCCGGGAAAGCCGGTTCATAGGTGATCCTTTCCAACCAACGACGACTGCATCGTCCCGGACGCTCCGGCGCTTCTGAGCCACCCTCGGGCGCCAGTGCCTGCCTGCTCGCCGATCAGCATGCCTAAAAGACCGATCAGCGCGACGGCCGGGGGTTCCGGAGAACGGACATCCATCAGACTGAAAAGAATCCCCACCCCAACGGCGAGTGAGATCCGATGTGGTTTCATGTCCTATACCTCCGGCACTACGGCAAGGAGCGACGGCCCTCTGAACGCGTCGCCGATTTCGGTGAACATCGGTCCGGCGAAGCTCTTCTCAGCAACCGTGGTGAGCACTGCCGGCACGTTGAAGGACGCAGCCGCTCAGCTCACCAGCGCGGCGTTATTGCGGAGCAGCGTGGTGTCGATCGACTTGGTTGCGAAAGCCATCTGCGACTGGAAGTCGATCAGCACCAGCATGTGGTCGTCCCGTGACAGGAGCGTCTTTCCGGCAACGGGGCGTGCGGTGATGCCCATAAACTCCTCCTTTTTGGGTGTTGGACGACCGTGGCTGATCCTCAGCCTGCCGCGCTGCTTGACGTCAGGTGATCGTCGTAGAGCGACACGAGATGGGCGATCGCTTGATCGACATATTGCGGCACGTCATACATGTCGTAGTGGTCGGCGCCGTCGATCACGACAAAGTCGCGGCGGTTGCGCGCTCGCTCCCACAGCCCCCTTCCCGCCTCGTGCGAGAAGGTCGTGCCGAGTTTTCCGCCGACAATCACCTGAAGGGGTTGGACCAACAACTCTTCGACGAGATGAAAACCGTCATATCCGATCAGGAGCGCGTCGCTGACCAACAAGCGCATATTGGTGCGGCGATCATGGTGCCCACGCGAAGTCGCATAATAGTCGATGGCGTTAAGCAGGGTGGGATCCTTGATCCGCGCCTTCTTTGCCTCCGCGGGACTGGGAAGCCATTGCTCCCGCCGTTCGGCTGCGCCGCGGGCCTGGGCCGTTCGCTGCTGGGCTACTGCCGCCAGCATCTCTTCGACCGCAGACGCCTTGGGCTGAATGCGTCGCCAAGCCGACCCGAGATCGTTGGCAACAACGGTGCCGACTGCCTTGAATCGGCGTTCAATAAGGGCCGCGTTGATCGCATAGCCACCGCCCGCGCAGATGCCGAGGAGACCGATCGCCTCCTCGTCGATGAAGGGCAGAGTTACCAGATAGTCCACTGCGCTGCGGATGTCTTCAACGCGAGCCGCCGGGTTCTCGGTGTCGCGCGGCAAGCCCTCGCTTTCCCCTTGGAAGGAGGGGTCGAAAACTAGCGTCGCATACCCCTTGTCGGCCAGCTTCTCCGCATAAGTGGCGCCAGCTTGTTCCTTCACGCTGCTGCCGGGGCCGACGATTACCACTGATGGGTGGCGCTCTTTGTCCGAGAACCGGTCAGGCAGGCGAAGGTGGCCGACGACCTCCCGACCATCGCTTTTGAAGGTAACCCGCCGATTTTGGACACCCATGCCGCCTCCTAGCGTGTGCTTGCGGACCGAATCGCGATCGTTGCTGATCGTGCCAGTCGCATCAGGGCAGCGGTAGGGTCGCTCCATGTGGTGCTGTGTTGCGCGTTCAGGAACGCAAGTTCGTCATTTCCAGATCTGGCGCGCCCACGCGGTGGGCGTCTCGCAGCATGATCGCTTTGCACAGGTTCTGGCAACAGGCGATCATCATCTCGGTCAAAACCCGGACCTTACGCTCGGGATGCTGGCCCGGAGGACGCACGACGTAGATGCCAAGGGTGGGTGGTGGATAGCGCTTCATCACCGGAACCAATGCTCCGGAATCCAGGTGGTCAATTATCAGCTCCTTGGGAATGCCAGCGACTCCAACCCCGGCGAGAGCCGCCGCAACAAGGGCAACGGCATTGTCGGCTTTGAACCGACCGTTCGGCTTCAGGTTGATCAACCTGTCTCCGTCCAAGGCAAACCAGGATTCGGTCCCCTGCATCACGATGTCGTGGTCGCCAAACTCCTCCGGCTTTTCCGGTGATCCTCGTCGTGCGATATACTCAGGCGTCGCTACATAGATCGCAGGGGTATAGCCGACCTTGCGCGCAACCAAGTTTGAATCTGTCAAATGCCCGATGCGGATCGCGCAGTCGAAGCCTTCCGTAATGAGATCGACAAAGCGATCAGAGTAGGAGGATCGCACCTGCAAAAGCGGGTTCATACGCGCCATATCGGCGATGACGGATGCAAAATGAGTTGGTCCGAACGTCAGCGGGGCAGCAATTCTGAAACCTCCGCGCAGATCCCCGGCGGGAAGAATGGTTTCCATGGCGATATCATATTCTGCACAGATTTTGGCGGCATGATCTCGGAATGTGATGCCGCCCTCAGTGAGCGCGGCACCTCGCGTGGTGCGCGCCAGCAGTTGAACGCCTAACTCCGCCTCCATCCTGGCAAGCCTACGGCTTACGATTGATTTGGAGACGCCGAGGCGCAATGCAGCAGCAGTCACCCCGCCCGCATCGGCAACCTCCACAAACGTCCGCAAGCTCTCAATGTCCATTTAGCGTTCCCCGCGCCGCAACAGACTGCCCGTACATGGAAAATCCTGTAACCATTTATGCAAATTTTTAATCCCACCCGGTGTGTTCCCGCCATGGCAGCGCCTGCGGTAATTCGAGCCAACGCCAGTGGGCATCGTGCGCGATGCAGGCCTCATCTGACCTGGCTCAGCCATTGAGGGAGCTGGTCATACGGCCACTTCTTTTTCGAAATGCCCCCTTCGCTAATCATCGACTCGTCGTTCCAGCCGCGCTGATGCAGGCCGGGCGGCACGATCTTTTCCGACCGCGCGCGCTGTATGGCGCACTCGCGCGCTAGAAAGTCTAACAGCGCGCGCACGGACGGAAGCAGCCCGCGGCGCGATGGGAAGACGGCATGAACGATCCCCGATTCCGGCCGCCAACCAGGAAGAACATCGACAAGTCGCCCTTTCTTCACATCATCGGATACAAAGATCGCCGGCAACTGGACGACTCCAGCGCCGGCAATCGCGGCATCCCGGAGCACCGACATATCGTCCGTCACAAGGCGCGGCGTATGAGGAACCGTCGCCACCTTGCCGTCGGCATGACCGAGCCTCCAGCTATGCTCCCGAGCCGGACGAACCTGGTCAAGACTTGGGAGACCATGCAGGTCCACCGGTGATTGGAGATAGCCACGGACCAGCTCTGGCGCAGCAACCAGACATTGGACGCTTTCATCAAGACGACGCATCACCAGACCGGTCGAATCCAGCGGGGGAAAGCGCACCCGTACTGCCAGGTCAAGCCCTTCGGAGATCACGTCCACGCGGCGATTGGTGCTCTCCAGGGAAATCTGGACTTGCGGATTGATCATCATGAAACGCGCGATCAGCTCGCCGAACTGAAACGACAGCAGCCCGGTGGGGCAGCTCATCCGCACCATGCCGCGTGGTTCGCCCTGGACCTGCGCTGCCACTTGTTCGGCCGCTTCCGCCTCCACCAGCATCGCAACACACCGATCGTAGAATTCTCGGCCGACCTCCGTAACCGAGAACCGTCGGGAGGAACGGTTGAGAAGCCTCACGCCCAAACGCTCCTCAAGCGCGAGGACACGGCGGCTGAGCAGCGATTTCTGAACGCCAAGCGCGCGCCCCGCCGCAGAAAAACCCCCATGATCAACGACCGCGGCGAAATAATGGAGGTCGTTCAAATCCTTCATCGTCCTCCCTGTAGGACGCTGTGTCTTTTATAGCAATCTTTTCATTTCAGCGTCCTAAAGTAATCTACGATCCAACACGCAGCCGCATGGCGGCGTTTCGGAATCGGAGAACGCACATGGCAGAGGTAATCGGCCGGTACGGTAACGACCGGCAACATTGGGTGGGCGACGGCTTTCCCGTTCGCTCGCTGTTTTCGTACAACGACCTGGGCGCTCACGTCAGCCCGTTCCTGCTGCTCGACTATGCGGGGCCGCATCTGTTCGAGCCGACAAGTCAGCGCCGCGGAGTCGGCAAGCACCCCCACAGAGGCTTTGAGACGGTCACGATCGTTTACGAAGGAGAGGTCGAGCACCGCGATTCTGCCGGCAATGGCGGCGTGATCGGACCGGGCGACGTCCAGTGGATGACGGCCGCAGGCGGCATTATCCATGAGGAGTATCACTCGCCGGGATTCGCCCGATCCGGTGGGCCGTTCCGCATGGTGCAGCTGTGGGTAAACCTGCCTGCAAAGGACAAAATGGCACCGGCTGGATACCAGGGCATTCTGAATGTCGACATCCCGGTCGTGAAGCTTCCCAATCGTGCCGGCGCCGTCCGGGTCATCGCCGGCAACTACCGGGGGACGAAGGGCGCCGCGCGCACCTTCACACCGGTCAACGTCTGGGACCTTAGCGTGAACGCCGGGGCAGACGCGACCCTTGATCTGCCTGCCGGCCACACCGCGATGATCATCGTGCTTACGGGCCACGTCACAGTCGGAGGAAGGCAGGAGGCGGGCGAGGCCGAAATGGTGCTGCTCGATCGTGAAGGTGGCGGCATTGGGATACACGCCGATGGCGACGCCAAGCTGCTGGTGTTGACGGGTGAACCCATCGACGAGCCGATCGTGGGCTACGGTCCCTTCGTGATGAACAGCGAAGCGGAAATCCGGCAGGCCGCCGAAGACTTCAACAGCGGGCGCTTCGTCACCGCTGCAAGATGATCAAGGGGCCGGGTGCACAGCGCATCCGGCCCCTTTTTCCTGCGGATAGGTAGGCGTTCGGCCCTCCGCTTGAACAAGGGCGCAAGCCCGCCCCGACGCGCGAGTTGAACAGGAAAGGGACCAATCATGGCCAGTGAGACCATCCGCAATCCGCAGACCGATCACCTTCTTACCCCTGACAATGCAGCCTTCATCATCATCGATTACCAGCCGGTACAGGTTTCCTCTATCCGCTCGATGCCGCGCGACGAGCTGGTGTTCAATATCGTGAGCACTGCCAAGTGCGCGGTGAACTACGATCTCCCGATCGTCCATTCGACGGTCAACGTCGCGACCGGCCGTAACAAGCCGCCGATCCAGGAGCTGCAAGCCGTTCTCGGTCATCTGCCGACCTATGATCGCACCTCGATCAACAGCTGGGAGGACACCGGCTTCAAGGATGCCGTCAAGGCGCTCGGTCGCCGCAAGCTCATCATGACCGCGCTCTGGACCGAGGCCTGCCTCACCTTCCCCGCCCTCGATGCGATCCAGGAGGGATATGAAGTCTACGTGCCCGTCGATGCCGTCGGCGGCACGTCTGTCGCCGCGCACGAGGCTGCGCTGCGTCGGGTAGAGCAGGCGGGCGCCAAGCTGATCAGCCGCGTGCAGATGTATTGCGAGCTTCAGCGTGACTGGGCGCGCGAAGCCACCGTCCCGGGCTTCATGGACGTGTTCGAGAGCTTCGACGGCTTCAACCCTGAAAAGGCGGCGAACGCCGCCTGACGTCAAGCGCGCAAGTGGCGGCGGCTTCCGTCGCCGCCACTTGCTCGAAGGAGATATCGCATGAGCGAGATGCACATCGTCGTCGGACTGAAGGCCGTTGCCAGCAAGGAAGATGAACTGCGCCGTGACCTTTTGGCGCTCGTCGAGCCGTCCCGGTCAGAAGACGGCAACGTCCGGTACGATCTGTTCGAGGATCAGGATCAGCCGGGGCTCTTCGTGTTCATCGAGGAATGGGCTTCGGTCGAGGCTCGGAATAGGCACCACGAGCACGGGCCCCATATCCAGAATTTCCACGCGAACGGCCTTCATAACGTCGAGAAGCGCGAGTTCGCGCATATCCTCAAGCGCGTTGTCTGACACCGTCCCGCGGCGGGGCACCAACGTCAGCCGGTTACGCCTCCCGAAGGGTCGCCGCTGCCGTTTTTCGCACCAGCAGCTTCTAACCTGGCCTGCAGGCCAGCGCGACCTTCCGCCTGCGACGCAATCAACATCAGGGAGCTACTTCTATGTCCACGATAATCACGAGCGATGGCGTCAGCATCTTCTACAAGGATTGGGGCCCGAAGGACGGCCAGCCGATCATGTTTCACCATGGATGGCCGCTCAGCGCAGACGACTGGGACAACCAGATGCTGTTCTACCTCGGCAAGGGATTTCGGGTGATCGCGCACGATCGGCGCGGCCATGGTCGCTCCGATCAGACCGATACCGGAAACGACATGGACACCTACGCAGCCGACGTCGCGGCGTTGGTGCGTGAGCTCGATCTTAGGAATGTCGTGCATGTCGGCCATTCCACGGGCGGCGGCGAGGTCATCCGATATGTGGCGCGCAGCGAGCCCGGCCGGGTCGCTAAGGCGGTGCTGATCGGTGCGGTCACCCCCATCATGCTGGCGACCGACCGCTATCCCGGCGGCCTGCCAATGTCCGTGTTCGATGGCTTTCGCGACGCGCTCAGCCGCAATCGCGCGCAATTCTTCCTCGACGTGCCGAGCGGCCCATTTTACGGCTTCAATCGCGATGGTGCCGAAATCAGCGAGGGGCTGATCCGCAACTGGTGGCGCCAAGGCATGAGCGGCGGCGCCAAGGCGCATTATGATTGCGTGGCCGCGTTTTCGGAAACCGACTTCACCGACGACCTCAAGGCCGTTTCTGTGCCCGTCCTGGTCCTGCATGGCGAGGACGATCAGGTTGTGCCGGTCGACGCATCGGCTCGCGAAGCGATCAAGCTGCTCTCGAACGGCACTCTCAAGACCTATCCTGGCCTGTCACACGGGCTGTTCGCGACCCATCCCGACATCATCAACGCTGACTTGTTGGCCTTCATCGAACAACGAGACCACGCATGAGCGCAATCAGGAACAATCCGGCCAAGCATCGTTTTGAGCTCGCGATCGAGGGCTCAGAGGAGCCGGCTGCCGCTTATTACCAGATCGAAGGCGACCGCCTCACATTGACCCATACCGAGGTACCGCAGCCCTTCTCTGGGCTCGGTATCGGGTCTGAGCTGGCGCGAGGGGTTTTCGATGTAATTCGCGCAAGCGGTCGCAAGGCCATTCTTCGCTGCAGCTTCATGGGCGGCTTTTATGCCCGTCACCCCGAATATTCGGACATCGTCGTTGGCTAGCGGCGCGGATAGCGGGAGGCCACGCGCGGCGAACTCGTCAGCCTTTCCCATCCTTGATCGTTGGCCGGCAGGGCAGCCCGGGCGACTCCAGCTCTGTTCGGTCAAAACGCCCGACGGGATTGAAGTATCGATCATGTTGGAGGAGATCGGGCTACCCTATGAAGCCCATTGAGTCGGCTTCGACAAGACCGTCATCGTTCGTGGGACCATGCTTAAGTAAGGAGCAACGTACGCCTCCTCGGCATCGCGACCAGATGTCCGATCCAGCGTATCCTGAAGGGATCACCCACGATAATGACCAAAGCCGGAACCCCGCTTAGTGAAGCGTTCGACAACTAATCGACTGCGGCGCGATGCTTCGCGTCGAGAATCGCCGAGCTGCCCCTGGAGACTATAATGGAAACGATCGGCCGCGACCTTCTTGAAATGCAGCGGGTGCCCCTTGCCGAGGCGCATGTTGAGGCCATCCGCAACATCGGGTCGCGGGCGCAATATCCGGCAGGTGTGATCATCGTCCGCCCCGGCGATCCGGCGGACCGTTTCGTCTATGTGACTGAGGGCGAGATCGAGGTCGTGGACGTCTTTACGGGCGAACGCCTCGTGCCCTCGACCCTTGGACCTACCCAGTTCATGGGCGAGATATCTTTCCTCTCGGGTGGCAACTGGTCGACGGCGTTCCGGGCCGCCCAGGATACTTGGGTGATCGAGGTACCCCGCGCCGAGATGCTGGCGCTGATGGCGCGGGTACCCGAAATGTCGGATATCATCATCACCGTTCTTGCCGCGCGCCATCGCCGGCATCTTGAGACCGGGAACAGTTCGCTGGTCTTGATCGGCGAGGAGGCCGACCGCACGATCAGCCGGATCGCCGAATTTGCGGGTCGCAACCGCCTGCCGTGTGCGTCGCACCCGCTTGGCAGCGAGAAAGCAAGAGCCGTGGCCGTGAGCTGCGCGGCGGACCCGGACCGTCCCACCGTCGTCTTCGGCACAGATATGGTTGTCGTCGATCCGACGCCCCAGAAGATTGCAAAGCTGATGGGGCTTGCCCGTGACCTCATCGACGATGAGATGGTCGACGTGCTTATCGTGGGCGCGGGGCCGGCCGGTGTTGCTGCCGGCGTCTATGCCGGCGCCGAGGGGCTGCGCGCGCTCGTCGTTGAGGATATCGCCATCGGCGGTCAGGCAGGCACGTCGAGCCGGATCGAAAACTATATGGGCTTCCCGACCGGCATCTCGGGCGCGGACCTCGTGTGGCGGGGCGAGGTACAGGCGATGAAGTTCGGCACGCGCTTCGCCATGCCGCTGCGCGTCGATGCGCTTGACCAGCTTGGGGATAGATCCTTCTGTGCGACCTTCAGCACCGGCACAAGGGTCCGAGCCAAGGCGGTGGTGATCGCGACCGGCGTGCAATATCGTCGCATGCCCATCGACCGGCTCGACGAATTGGAGGGTGCCGGCATCTACTATGCGGCAACCGAGAACGAGGCCCGCTTCTGCCGCGGAACGGAAGTGATCGTCATCGGCGGCGGCAATTCCGCCGGGCAGGCGGCGATGTATCTGAGCCGGACAGCCGCCCGCGTTCGATTGGTGGTCCGCGGAAACTCGCTCGCCGCCTCGATGTCGAGCTATCTCTCGAGCCGGCTTGAGGCTGATCCTGCGATCACGATCGACTTCGGCGCACAAGTGACCGCCATCCACGGCAAGGACAGGCTCGAAGCCGTGACGATCGGCCGTGACGGATCCGAGGAGACCGTCGAGACCTGCGCCATGTTCGTGATGGTTGGTGCGGTCCCGAATACCTCTTGGCTCGCCGATCTGGTGCAACTGGACGAGAAGGGCTTCGTCTTGACGGGGGCCGACGCGGGCGCCGCGTCGCCGCATGCGACATCGTGCGCCGGCATTTTCGCAGTCGGCGACGTGCGCTCAGGGTCGGTCAAGCGTGTGGCCTCTGCGGTGGGTGAAGGTTCGGTGGTGATCTCGCACGTCTGGGCACATGTAAATGCGATCTCGTGAAGCAGCGGGATCGAATATCACAGTCGATGCTCTGCGGCCGAGGATTCGATCAGCAGGACTTTGCGATGTCATTCATTCTCGAATTCCAGATCGTTGAACGGGGGTTGTTATCTACAAATGGCCGGCACGTTGGCACCCGCCCATAGCGCGCTGCGAGCTTGCGATAGGGTTGAGCCAAGCTGGCTATAGGGTAATTGCAACGGTACTCTACGGGTCCGTTCCGGCTAGGCATTGAAGAGATGCTACCCGTGCAGGCTGTCTTTACGAGTTCAGAGACATTGGCTTTTCTCCCCCCGGCGGCAAGCTGAAGAGCCGCCTTACCCAGTTTAGGAACGCGCCGTAGGGGCGTCCTAACACGATCATCATCACTGCTGCGCCCAACACACCACGCAGCAATCCCATCCCACTTGCCCCGCTGAATGCGATAATTCCGGCATAGATGGGTACCTGAAAGCTCATCAGCGAGATACTGTCCCAAAAAAGCTGGGACAAGCGGGTTCCTTTGGCATGACGCATCATCCAATCGCGCCATACGCCATATGGCCGACCCACTGGAACCATTAGAACGCCTCCTATCAGGCGAGCCTGGAGGACCTGATCCCAGCTCATCCCCGCTATGAACCGCTCGTTTATGATGCCCGTGGTGGTGAAGAACAAAAGCAAGGCGAGGGTATCTGCAATATATCCACGGATACTGATCGACTGCTTATCCGCCAAGTGCTGCCCTTTCGACTTTCTCTTCACATCGTGCGATCGAAGCGCGCAGGAGGTATAGACGGTTCCAGCGGCTGCTCGGAGTTGGTCGCGTTCGGGCAGGCTACGCCTTGTTTCAAACCTCCAGGAGCGACAGCCGCCATCCTCTCAAGGATATGACCGGCTTATCATTCCACGACCAATCCTCTCGCGCCCAGCTAATCTTCGGCATTTTGCTGGAGCTGTCGGCAGGATCGCCCGCGCCGGATGTCCGGGTTCTGATAGTTCAGGAGCCGGCCGCGTTCAGATGAACGAACGCGCATCGCCGGCGCTCGCTTATCTCGCATATTGTACCAAAAATGTTGCGTTCGAGCGAAGCCG
>NZOF01000008.1 GCA_002695185.1 Erythrobacter sp. | reverse complement strand
CCGAGACCTGCGCGGCGAAGTTCTCGAACATCCTCAACTTCCGTGGCTTCCCGCACATTCCGGGGCAAGACACTGTGGTTCGATACGCCCATGCCGATGGCGGCCATGAAGGCGCGGTGTTGTGACGCCAGCCGATCCGAAAAAGGTCGTGGCTGCCGCGCGCGGCTGGCTGGGCACGCCCTATCACGACCAGGCCAGCGTGAAGGGCGTTGGCTGCGACTGCCTCGGGCTGGCGCGCGGCGTCTGGCGGGAGGTGGTCGGAAGCGAAACGCTGCCGGTGCCGCCTTACAGCCGCGATTGGGGCGAGATCGGCAGCCGCGAGGTTCTGGCCGACAGCGCCGCGCGGGTGATGATCCGCATCGACCCCGAGACGGCCGGTGCCGGCGCGGCGGTGCTGTTCCGCATGCGGGCGGGCGCCATCGTCAAGCATGTCGGCATCCTCACCGGCCCGGACAGCTTCATCCACAGCTATGAGCGGCTCGGGGTGATCGAGGAACCGCTGACCAATGCCTGGCGGCGGCGCATTGCCTTCGCCTTCCTGTTCCCGCGCCCGGCACCCTGCCGGCGCAAGAAGAAGACCTGATTCATGGCGACAATTGTTCTCGGCGCGGTCGGCACCGCCATCGGCGGCGGCTTTGGCGGCGCGATCCTCGGCCTTTCCGGCGCCACCATCGGCGGCATGATCGGCTCCGGCATCGGCTCGATGGTCGATAGCTGGATCGTCTCCTCGATGCTGCCGGGCCAGCGCATCGAGGGCGCGCGCATGGACAGCCTGCGCGTCACCTCGGCAACCGAAGGCGTGGTGATCCCGCGCCTCTATGGCCGGATGCGCATCGGCGGCAATATCATCTGGGCCACCGATTTTCGCGAAGAGGTGAACACCCGCCGGCAGGGTGGTGGCAAGGGTGGCGGGCCGAAGGTCACCAGCACCGAATACAGCTATTACGCTTCCTTTGCGGTGGCGCTGTGCGAAGGCCCGATTACCAGCATCGGGCGCATCTGGGCGGATGGCAAGCCGCTCGATACCTCGGCGATCACCCTGCGCTGGTTTCCCGGCGACGAGACGCAGACCGCGGACCCGTTCATTGCCGCGAAGATGGGGGCGGCGAACACGCCAGCCTATCGCGGCACCGCCTATGTGGTGTTCGAGGATCTGCTGCTGACCGATTTCGGCAACCGCCTGCCGCAGCTTTCCTTCGAGGTGTTTCGCCCGCTGGCGGATGCCGACACTGCCGAAGGTCTGGTCGAGGCGGTGACCATCATTCCGGCCTCGGGCGAATGGGCCTATGCGACCGAGATCGTGCGCAGGACCGCGGGCGGGCGTTCAGGCTGGGGATCGGGGGGCCAGATCGTCGGCGGCACGACTGTCGCGGAAAATGTCCATGCACTGCCGGAGACGCCCGACATGCTGGTCTCGCTGGACCGGATCGAGGCGATGGTGCCTGCGATCACCGGCGCATCACTGGTGGTCTCGTGGTTCGGCGACGATCTGCGCGCCGGCAATTGCAGCATCCGGCCCAAGGTCGAGATCGCAGAAAAAACGACGGTACCGGAATGGCGCGTGAACGGCGTCACCCGGTCGCAGGCGCTGGTGGTCAGTCAGGACGATCAGGGTCGCCCGGTCTATGGCGGCACGCCGGCGGATTTCTCGGTGATGCAGGCCATCCGCGAGATGAAGGCGCGCGGGCTGAAAGTGACCTTCTATCCGTTCCTGATGATGGATATCCCGGCCGGCAACACCCTGCCAGACCCCTATTCCGACAATGCCGCCAGCATCGGCCAGCCGGTGCTGCCCTGGCGTGGCCGGATCACCTGTTCGCCAGCCGCCAGATTTGCTGGGACCGTGGACAAGACTGCGGCGGCCACCGCGCAGGTTGCGGCCTTCTTCGGCAACGCTCAACCCTCGGATTTCGCCGTATCGGGCGACAGCGTGATCTGGACCGGCGGCGCCGATTGGGGCTTCCGGCGCATGATCCTGCATTACGCCCATCTCTGCGCGGCGGCCGGCGGCGTCGATGCCTTCCTGATCGGCTCGGAAATGCGCGGGCTGACCCAGATCCGGGCGTCTGCGTCTGGCCGAAGCTGGGTTTTCGACAGCAGCCTCGGCGGCTGGTCGCTTTACCACGCGACCGGCGGGGTTTCCGGCGGCGCGCTGACGCTCACGCCCAACAACGCGAATCCGCGCCTGCAACACAATGCGGCCATCAATATGGACGGGCGCAAGGTCCGCTACATGATCATCGACTTCGAGCGCATCACGGCACGGACAACCGGCACATGGTTGGGGCGGATCCTGTTCTCGACGGACGCTCTCGCCCTGTCGCTCGCTCGGCAGGCGCGGTTCGGGGATGCTCCCGTCGGGATCAGGACGCGCGCCGTGGTCGACATGTGGGACCTCCAAAGTGGCGGCACCGCATGGAAGGACGCGCCAGAGATCCGCGCCATCCGCATCGACATCGAGGAAGGTGGCCCGGACTCGTCTTTCCGGTTCTACGGGATCCATTTCACCGATGCGCTGCCGACCTATCCCGCCGTGGAGGAACTTCGCACGCTGGCAGCGGACGTGCGCGCGATCCTCGGTCCCGCCACAAAGATCAGCTATGCCGCCGACTGGTCGGAATATTTCGGGCACCACCCGCAGGACGGCAGCGGCGATGTGTTCTTTCACCTCGATCCGCTCTGGTCGGATGGCAATGTCGATTTCGTCGGCATCGACAATTACATGCCGCTTTCCGACTGGCGCGACGGCTGGGATCATCTCGACGCGCTGGCGTGGCCGTCGATCCATGACCGCGCCTATCTGCAGAGCAACATCGCTGGCGGCGAGGGGTTTGAGTGGTTCTATGCCAGCGAGGCCGACCGGATCGCGCAGACCCGGACACCGGTTACCGATGGTGTCGCCGGGAAGCCCTGGGTGTTTCGTTACAAGGATCTGCACGGCTGGTGGTCGAACCCGCACTTCAACCGGCCGGGCGGGGTCGAGAGCGGATCGCCGACCGCATGGATCCCGCAGTCAAAGCCGATCTGGTTCACCGAACTCGGCTGCCCTGCCGTGGACCGCGGCACCAACCAGCCGAATGTGTTCTACGACCCGAAATCCTCGGAATCGTTTGTCCCGTATTTTTCGCGCGGCTGGCGCGACGACGCCATCCAGCGGGCCTATCTCGAAGCGACCTGGCTGCACTGGCGCGAACCGGCGATGAACCCGGTCTCGGCGGTCTATGCCGCGCCGATGGTCGATATCGCCAACAGCGCCGCATGGACCTGGGATGCGCGGCCCTATCCGTTCTTCCCCGAACTGTCGGAGACCTGGTCAGACGGCGGCAACTGGCGCCTCGGGCATTGGCTGACCGGTCGGCTGGGCGCGGTCTCTCTGGCGGCGCTGGTGCGCCATCTCTGCTTGCGTGCCGGGTTGCCGGAAGCATGGATCGACGTCTCGGGTCTGACGGGCGCGGTGGATGGCTATGTGATTTCCGCGCTGGAATCGCCGCGGACCTCGATCACCATGCTGGCGCGGCATTTCGGCTTCGATGCGGTCGAGAGTGAGGGCCGGATCAGGTTCGTCATGCGCGGCAGCCGCCCGGTCGCCACAATCGCCCCCGACGAGATGGTGTCCAGCGGTTCAGGCGAGGTGATGGAACTGACGCGCGGCCAGGAGACGGAACTGCCTCAGGCGCTGAAATGGCAGGTCGCGCGTGCGGATGAGGATTATGACGCCATCACCGTCGAGGCGCGGCGCATCACGGTGGACGCCACGCGCGTCGCCTCGGACAGCTTCGCCGTCGCGGTGCCGCCCGATGAAGCTGACCGCCGCTGCCGCCGCGCACTGATGGAGGCATGGGTGGGACGCGAAACCGCCGCGTTCCGGCTGCCACCCTCCCGGCTGGCGCTGGATCCCGGCGACGTGATCGCGCTCGATCACGATGGCCGGCGCGCGGAACTGCGAATCCTCTCGACCTCGGACGCCGGGGCGCGCAGCATTGAAGCCATCCGCCAGGACCGGGACGCCTATGATCTGCCGCCCGGCAACCCACGCGCCGCTTCGCTCACCCAGCCAGTCGCGTTCGGCGCACCGCTGGCGGTGATCCTCGATCTGCCGCAACTGACCGAGGCGCATGTCGCGCACCATCCGCTGGCAGCAGTTCATGTTACCCCCTGGCCCGGCACGATGGCGGTCTGGCGCAGCCCGGAACTGTCGGGCTTCGATCTGCTGACCAGTTTCACCACCCGCGCACGCATCGGCGTTCTGACCGCCGATCTTTTTTCCGGCCCGGTCTCGCGTTTCGATTACGGCAACGCTGTCCATGTCGAGATGATGGGCGGCCAGCTTGAGAACGTCACCGATCTGCGTTTGTTCGGCGGTGAGAACAGCATCGCGGTCGAGCAGCCGGGCGGCGGCTGGGAGATCCTGCAATTCGGCAATGCCGAGCTGCTGGCGCCGGGGCGATACCGGCTGTCCCGCCTTTTGCGCGGTCAGCGTGGCTCTGATGCCGACATGGCCCCGATGGTCCCGGCAGGCGCCCTCGTGGTCGTGCTGGACGCCACGCTCGCCCCGCTGGCGGTCTCGGAGGCCGAACTTGGCCTGCCGTGGAACTGGCGCATCGGCCCGGCCAGCCGTCCGGTCAGCGATGACAGCTTCGCCGCACTGGCCTTCACACCGCGCGGCATCGGGCTGCGGCCCTTCGCGCCCGTGCATGTCGAGCAGCCCTGGCGGCGCGCGCGGGTTCCGGGCGATCTGACCATCCGCTGGATCCGTCGCGACCGCTCGCTCGCCGCCGACAGCTGGAACGCGGTCGAGATCCCGATGTCCGAGGCTGGCGAGTCCTGGCGGGTCGAGATCCTCGACGGCGCAACCGTCAAGAGATCCTTGACGACTGCGACCGCCAGCGTGGTCTACACCGCGGCGCAGCAAAGCGCTGATTGGGGCGCGCCGCTCGCCCCCGGTGCGTCCCTCGATATCCGCATTGCCCAGATCGGGCAGGCGTTCGGTGCCGGGGCGGCGCCCATCACCACCCTCTGGTTCTGATCAGGAGACCGTAATGTCCGAGACCACAGCGCATCTGGCGCTGCCTTTCATCATGGCAGCGCAGGCGCAAAAGCACGTCACCATGAACGAGGCCCTGCGCATGCTCGACGGCATCGTCCAGCTGGCGATCCTCGATCGCGACCTGACGGACCCGCCGGCCAGCCCCGCCGAAGGCGACCGCTATATCCCGGCCAGCGGCGCAACAGGTGCATGGTCAGGCTGGGAAGGCAGCATCGCCTACTGGATCGACGGCGCCTGGATGCGGATCCCGCCCAGCCCCGGCTGGATGGCCTGGATCGAGGACGAGGCGCAGGCCATCGTCTGGACCGGATCGGCGTGGATCCCGGTTGTAGATGCCCTGGGCTTCATCGCGCAGGCAGCCTCGGTCGCCGTGGCGCGGGAGGCAAACGGCGCGACCACCGGCATGGCGGTGCTCGAGGAAACCCTCTCCGGCCTTTCCGGGGCCAGCCGGGACTCGACCATCCAGATCCCCAACCGCGCCATCGTGCTCGGCGTCTCCGCACGAACCGTGACCGCGGTGCTGGGGGCCAGCTCCTTCGACTGCGGCGTCAACGGCGAGCCCTCGAAGTTCGGTGGCGCGCTTGGCGTCGCCGTGGGCAGCAGCAATATCGGCGTCATCGGCCCGACCGCCTTCTATGCCGACACGCCCGTGCGCCTCACCGCCAATGGCGGCAGCTTCGCCGGCGGCGCGGTGCGCATTGCCATCCATTACCTGACCTGCGCCGCGCCGGACTGAACCCATGGGAGAGAACCTCATGGACAGCATCCGCGAATGGTGGGGCGCGATCATGGCGGCAACCGGCCTTGGCATTTGGCTCGTGCGGCTTGAGGGCAGCAGCAAAACCGCCCTGCGCGAGATCGCAAGGCTGGAAAAGCAGCTCGACGCCGACCGCAAGGCGATCTCGGAAACCCGCAAGGAACAGAACGAGATGCTGCGCGAGATGCGCGCCGACATCAAACGCCTGCTGGAACGCAGCGGGCCCGCCCGCGACTGACCGACGCCCAATCCGACCGTCCACCCACCCCGCCAGCGCGCGGGGTTTTTCATTTGGAGAGACCGCATGACCTTCTACCAGAACTGGAAGAACGTGCCTCAACGCACATGGCACTGGCCGAACTTCTCGCCCGCCGAGATCGCCTGTCGTGGCACCGGCAAGCTGCTGGTCAACGAGGATGCGCTGAACCGGCTGCAGGAACTGCGCGTGACGCTCGGCAAGCCGCTGATCGTGAATTCGGCCTATCGCAGCCCCGAGCACAACAGGAAGGTCGGCGGCGCGAAGGCCTCGAAGCATCTTGAAGGCTCCGCCTTCGACATCTCGATGGCGAACCACGATCCGGCCAGTTTCATCGCCGCCGCCCGCAAGGCCGGGTTCAAGGGCATCGGCACCTATCCGCGCTCAAACTTCATCCATATCGACACCGGCCCTGCCCGCGCTTGGGGCGAGCCCTTCCCGGCGCGGGCGACACCCTTCGCGCCTGACCAGCCCCCGGCCCGCGAGCATCTGGCCGACAGCCGCACCCTGAAAGGCAGCGGCGCGGCCGGTATCGGCACCATCGGCGCGGCCGGCGTCGAGGTGATGCAGCAGGCGCTGGCCGAGGCGCAGGACGCGATCCTGCCGCTGCTGCCCTATCTCGACGGCCTGCGCTGGATCTTCGTCGCTCTGGCGCTGGCCGGCATTGCAGTGACGATCCATGCCCGTCTCGATGACTGGAAACGGGGGCGGCGATGATCGACTGGCTCCTCACCCGCGGCCCGGCGCGCAAGGCGCTGGGTCTGATCCTCGCAACAGCGACGATCCTGCTGTTCCTGCTGAACCTGCGCCGCGCCGGGGAACAGGCCGGGCGCGCTGCCGAACGCCTTAAAGCCAGAGAGAGAAACCATGCCATCCATCGCAAGATGCTCGATGCCGCCAGCCGCCGCCCTCATGATCGCGATGCTCTCGCTGAGCGCCTGCGCGACGGCAGGTTCTGACAGTGCCCCCTGCCCGCCAGTGGTCGAATACAGCCCCGCCGAGCAAACCCGCGCCGCGGCCGAGGTCGAGGCGCTGCCGGAAAACGCGGTGCTTGTTGGGATGATAAGCGATTATGCCGTCCTGCGCGATCAGGTACGGGCCTGCAGGTAAAGGCCGGGCCGGGCATTGCCATGCAGGAAGCGCCAGACGCCTCGACTGCAGCGCGATGCCCGGCCCGGCTCACGGATTCACGGTTTCAAAAAGCGGCAGGGATTCCCTGCACCGGGATCATCGCACGGGAAGCCCCGGTCTGTCCTGCACCGAGGTGGGCACAATTGTGCATATGTGGTGAACGGGGCCGGTCGCTGGCCCCGGCTCCCTAGTTGTGCGCAAAGGCCGCTCTGGCACGAGGCTTCCCTCACCTCTCCCGTTCTGGCAATGTTCCAGTCTGCCAAGCCTGATTCCCGGATTCCCGCATGTGCAACTTGTACTCCCAGACCAAAAGCCAGGACGCGATGCGGCATGTCTTCGACGACATGGTCGAGGGGGATGAGGGTTTCGAGGATCTGACCGGCAACCTGCCGCCCATGGCCGGGATCTATCCCGATTATGCCGCGCCGATCATCCGGCATGGGCCGCAGGGTGGCTGGCAGTTGACCATGGCGCGCTGGGGGATGCCGACGCCGCAGGTCTTCCTGAAGGGCAAGCGCACGGATCCCGGCGTGACCAATATCCGCAACCTGACCTCGCCGCACTGGCGGCGCTGGCTTGGGGTCGAGCATCGCTGCCTCGTGCCCTTCACCAGCTTTGCCGAGCCAGATGGCCGTCCCGGTGCGCCGCGCAACCATCCGGTCTGGTTCGCCCTTGGCGAGGACCGGCCGCTGGGTTTCTTCGCCGGCATCCGCACGCAATGGTCCTCGGTCAGGAAGCTGAAGGAGGGCGAGGTCACGGCGGAACTGTTCGGCTTCCTGACCTGCCCGGCCAATGCCGAGGTGGCACCGGTCCATCCCAAGGCAATGCCGGTGATTCTGACGCGACCCGAGGAATGGCGGCGCTGGCTGACCGCGCCGACGGCCGAGGCATTGCAGCTGCAACGACCGCTGGCCGACGGCATGCTGCGGATCGTGGCGGAAGGGGTGCGCGAAGATGCGGCCTGACCCTGCCCTTGTCGATTCCTTCGCACTGCGCCCTGCCCGTGTGCATGAGGCCGGAGGCCCTGGCCGCCGCACCTTTGCCCTCTTTCAGGCCGCGCGGCATGCCGGCGCGCTGGTCTGGATCCTGCCTGACCACATACCGGAACTGCCGATGCTGCGCGGTCTGCCGCCCGGCGTGGGCGAGCGGCTGCATCTGCTGCGACCCGTGGGCGAGACCGACCTGCTCTGGTGCTGTGAGGAAGCCCTGCGCTCGCGCCCGATCGGCCTGGTGATCGCCGAGCCGGAAAAACCGCTGTCGCTGACCGCCGGCCGCCGCCTGCAACTGGCCGCCGAGGCCGGGCGCAGCACCGGCATGATGCTGATCCGCGAGGGTGCCGGCAGCAATGCGACCGAGACCCGCTGGCAGTGCGCGCCGATGGCCAGCCCAGTGTCGGACTCGACTCTTCACCACTGGACTCTTATCAAGAACAAACAGGGAACTTTAGGAAGCTGGGTCTTGAACTGGAATGGCGCGTCGGCTGCTGTCGATATGGTTTCCGCGGCTCGCGAGCGACACGAGCCTGCGGAATCGCCCCGTTGAGGGGGCCTTTGCCCTGACCCTGCGGTCGGGCAATGCCGATCACCTGCATTGTCTCAATCCGGCGGCCTCGACGCGGGGCCTCCACTGCGGCATGGCTCTCGCCGATGCCCGCGCCATCTGCCCCGATCTTGCCACCCGCCCTGCTGACCTCGCGCGCGAGGCCGCGGCGCTGGCGAGCTTGCGCCGCTGGGCCAGCCGCTATGCACCGATGGTGGCGACAGACGGCACGGACGGGCTGATGGCCGATATTTCCGGCGTGCCGCATCTCTTCGGTGGCGAGGCCGATCTGCGCGAGGATCTTCAGGCGCGGCTGGAGCGCGCGGGGCTGCATGCGGCCAGCGCCCTTGCCGGCACCCGAGGGGCGGCACACGCGCTGGCCCGACATGGGGGCGGTGTCGTGCCTGACGGGCGGCTGGCGGAGGGCATCGGGCACCTGCCGGTGACCGCGCTGCGGGTCGATCACAAGACCGCCGAGGCACTGGCGCGGGTTGGCTTGTCCCGAGTCGGGGACCTGATCCCGCTGCCGCGCGCGCCGCTGGCACGCCGCTTTGGTCCGGGGCTGGTGCTGCGTCTGGATCAGGCGTTGGGCGCGCAATCCGAGCCGGTGGCGGCGGAACCCGACGCCCCATCCTTCGGCGTGCGGATGACCCTGCCTGAACCGATCGGGCTGCAATCGGACGTGATGGCCGGGCTGGAACGACTGCTGGAGCGACTCTGTGACAGGCTTGCCGCAAGTCACATGGGCGCGCGGCGGGTGCGGCTGGAACTGCGCCGGGTGGATCGCGGGACAGCTCAGGTCGAGATCGGCCTCGCCCGCCCGATGCGCGATCCCGCCCGGATCGCGGCGCTGTTCGCCAAGGGCGTGGCGGAGATCGACGCCGGTTTCGGCATCGACGCCCTGCGCCTTTCCGCCCCAGTGATCGAACCCCTGCCCCCCGAGCAGATCGGTGGCGGTCAGGCCATCCGGCAAGAAGATGCGCTGGCCGACCTCATGTCCTCGCTCGGCAACCGGATCGGTTTCGAGCGGGTGCTGCGGCTTCTGCCCGCAACCAGCCTGATCCCCGAACGCAGCTTTCTCATGGCCCCGGCCGCCTATGCTGCCCCCGAGGCACCTCCGCTCCAATCCGGGCCCCTGCGCCCGATCACGCTCTTTCCGCCCGAGCCTGCCACGGCTGCCTCCGGCCATCCCCCCGCCAGTTTCCGCTGGCGGCGGATGCGCCTGACCACCCTGCGCGCGACAGGCCCCGAGCGGATCACCCCGGAATGGTGGTTTGACGATCCGGCCTGGCGGTCAGGTCTGCGCGATTACTGGCGGATCGAAACGCGGGAAGGCCCGCGCCTGTGGCTGTTTCATACACCTCAGGCGCCGGCGTGGCATGTGCAGGGGGAATTCGCATGACCGCTCCCTGCCTCCATCCCTATGCCGAGCTTTGCGTGACCTCGAATTTCAGCTTCCTGCGCGGGGCCTCGCATCCCGAAGAGCTGGTGACCCGCGCCGCCGAGCTGGGTCTTGCCGCCATCGCCATCACCGACCGCAATTCGGTGGCCGGGGTGGTGCGCGCCTTCTCGGCGCTGAAGGAACTAGCCCGTCTGCGGGACGAGGCGCAGGCCGAGACCATGCAGGATGGCCCGGCAATCCGCTCGCAGCAGGTGATCGATCATTCCAGCCGCCAGAGCATGACATATGCCGCGGGAGAAGCTGCAACCTCGGTCCAGTCGGACGCGCCCCTGCCAAAACTCATCGCGGGCGCACGGGTGGTCCTGACCGATTCTGCGGTCGAATGGCTGGCTCTGCCCACCGATCTGGCGGCCTGGTCGCGGCTGACCCGCCTGCTGTCCCTCGGCAAGCGCCGCGCGGCCAAGGGCGAATGTCACCTGACCCGCGCCGATCTGGCCGATTGGGGCGCAGGATTGATCCTGATCGCCCTACCGCCCGATCCGCTGGAGGATGCCGCTCCGGACGCCACCCGCGCCGATCTTCTGGCCATCGCCCGCAGCTTCCCCGGCCAGTGCTTCCTCGGTGCCGCGCCGCGCTATGAGGGCCGCGATCAGGGCAGGCTCAACCGGCTGGCGCTACTGGCGCAGGGCGTGAACCTGCCCCTGGTCGCTGTGGGCGATGTGCTGATGCACCGCGCCAATCGCCGCCCGTTGGCGGATGTGCTGACCTGCATCCGCGAGGGCATCACCATCGACGCTATCGGCGAGCGGCGGCTGGCCAATGGCGAGCGCCGGCTGAAATCCGGGGCCGAGATGGCGCGGCTGTTCCACCGCCACCCCGCCGCAATCCGCCGCACGGTCGAGATCGCCGACCGCTGCGCCTTTCGCCTTGACGATCTGCGCTATCAATACCCCGACGAGGCGCAGGACGGCGAACCGGCCCAGACCCGGCTGGAGCGGCTGACCCGCGAGGGGCTCAACTGGCGCTATCCCTCTGGCCCACCGCCGAAGATCGTGCATCGGGTGGAAAAGGAGCTGCGGCTGATCCGCGAGGTCGATTACGCGCCCTATTTCCTGACCGTGCATGACATCGTGCAATTCGCCCGCTCGCGCGGCATCCTCTGTCAGGGGCGCGGCTCGGCGGCCAATTCCGTGGTCTGCTATCTTCTGGGCATCACCGAGGTGCCGCCCGAAAGCATCACCCTGATCTTCGAGCGGTTCATCAGCAAGGAACGCGGCGAGCCGCCCGATATCGACGTGGATTTCGAACACGAACGCCGGGAAGAGGTCATCCAGTGGATCTATGACCGCTACGGCCGCCACCGCGCCGGGCTGACGGCGGTGGTGATCCATTTCCGATCCCGCGCCGCCATCCGCGAGGTCGGCAAGGTCATGGGTCTGTCGCAGGATGTCATCGCGCGGCTGTCGGGCCAGATCTGGGGCTGGTCGTCGTCGGCCCCCGGCGAGGATCGGCTGCGCGACGCGGGGCTTTCCATTCAGGACCGCCGGGTGCAACTGGCGGTGCAGCTGATCGGCGAGATCATCGGCTTCCCCCGCCACCTGTCGCAGCATGTCGGCGGGTTTGTCATCACCAAGGGCCGTCTCGATGAACTCTGCCCGATCGAAAACGCCGCGATGGAGGACCGCACCATCATCGAATGGGACAAGGACGATATCGACGCGCTCGGCCTGTTGAAGGTCGATATCCTCGCGCTTGGCATGCTGACCGCGATCCGCAAGGCCTTCGGCCTGCTCAAGGACCATCGCGGCCAGCAGCTGACGCTGGCCAATGTCCCGCCCGAGGATGCGCCGGTCTACGACATGCTCTGCCGCGCCGATGCCATCGGGGTGTTCCAGGTCGAAAGCCGGGCGCAGCTGAATTTCCTGCCCCGGATGCGGCCGCGCCGCTTTTACGATCTGGTCTGCGAGGTCGCCATCGTCCGCCCCGGCCCCATTCAGGGCGGCATGGTGCATCCCTTCATCAACCGCCGCATGGGCCGCGAGCAGGTAGAGGATCTCGGCCCCGCCATGATGGAGGTGCTGGGCCGCACCTATGGCGTGCCGCTGTTTCAGGAACAGGCCATGCAGATCGCCGTGGTCGCCGCAGGGTTCACGCCATCGGAGGCCGACCGCCTGCGCCGGTCACTGGCGACCTTCAAGCGCATGGGCACCATTGGCTCGTTCCGCGACCGTTTCGTGTCGGGGATGCTGGCGCGCGGCTATGACGCCGATTTTGCGGCCCGCTGCTTTGCCCAGATCGAGGGCTTCGGCAGCTATGGTTTCCCCGAATCCCATGCCGCCAGTTTCGCCCGGCTGGTCTATATCTCGGCCTGGTTGAAATGCCACCATCAGGCGGTCTTTACCTGCGCGCTGCTGAACAGCCAGCCGATGGGCTTTTACGCCCCGGCCCAACTGGTACGCGATGCCCGCGATCACGGCGTCGAGGTCCGCGGGGTGTCCGTCAACCACTCCGCCTGGGATTGCACGCTGGAGCCGCGCCCCGACGGCGCGCTGGCGCTGCGGCTGGGGTTCCGCCAGATCAAGGGAATACGCGAAGAGGACGCCACCTGGATCGCCGCCGCGCGCGGCAACGGCTACCCAGATATCGAAAGCCTCTGGCGCCGGGCGGGCGTAGCTCCCGCCACGCTCGAGCGGCTGGCCGAGGCCAACGCCTTCGCTGCGCTTGGGCTGACCCGCCGCGACGCACTCTGGGCGACATCGGCGCTGAAATCCCCCGCCCCCCTGCCGCTCTTCGGCCCCGATGGCGAGGGTGGCAATGAGCCTGCCGTCACCCTGCCGCAGATGACCCTCGGTCAGGAGGTGATCGAGGATTACCTGTCGCTGCGCCTCAGCTTGCGCGCCCACCCAATGGAACTGCTGCGCCCGCGCCTGCCGGAAAGCCTGCCGCATGGTCGGTTGGGCGAAGCAAAAGGCCGCGTCACCGTGACCGGCCTCGTCATCACCCGCCAGCGCCCCGGCACCGCCTCGGGCGTGATCTTCCTGACGCTGGAGGACGAAACCGGCACCGCCAACATCATCGTCTGGAAGAAGATCTACGAGGCCTTCCGCAAGGCGGTGATCGCCGGCCGGCTGGTGCGTGTTTCTGGTCGGATCGAGCGGGATGGCCCCGTCACTCATCTGATCGCGGAACGGGTCGAAGATGTGTCCCAGCTGCTGGCTACCCTCGGCCGCCCGCTGATCGGCGGCAATGGCGGCCGCGCGGACGAAATCAGGCACCCGGCTGGAGGCGGCGTCCGCTCAACCGCCCGCCATCCCCGCGAACAGGCGAAAAAGCTGTTTCCCAGCCGGGATTTCCATTGATGGAGAGTTTCCGTCCCCTGGTCACTCCTTCGGACGTCCCTTCGGGCAACGTAGCCTTTTGCCTTAATTGCGCGAGGGTGGGTATCGTGGCAGACTGAACTCGCAGACTCTCTCGGGGGAGAGGAAATATGCCACTGAACGACGATCTCGTTGCTGCGCTGACACCAGATTTCCTGCCGCCAGTACAATACGAGCCGCCATCGGAAAGACGGATGGAAGGCCCAGAAATGCGACGCTGGCAATGGAGCCAGTTCATGCTGCGCGGCAACTTTGCCGATCAGGTGCTGCGTGCCGCGCTTGAGGTCAATGAGGCTTGGTATGCCGGGTTGGGCCTCGTGCCTTGGGCTGGAATCGAGGCGCCGCCGGAAGTTCCAGAAAACATTTCCGCAGCCGTTCACGACAGCGGTTACGTCTGGGGCGGGCTGGTGCTCACTTCGATGCCGCGGCCCCCGTATTTTCTGGGCGATCGCCTGCTGTGGCTGGGCGAGCCGCAATTTCCGATTGTGGTACGGCACGCCCGCTATTGGCCAGAGGCGTTGGAAGTGCACAACACGGGCAGCTTGCTCGGCACGGCAGCATCTTGGGTCAAGGCCGCGAAAGTTCCCCCTCACAGAGCCGAGATGGAGGGCTGCGTCACCGCCGCGCATGTGGTCGGCGCAGGGCGCGGGTCCTACGACATCAAAGATAGCGGCAGCCCGCAAGGCAGCGCGAAAATTGAAGAGTTCGGCCCACCCTGTCTGGACACCGCCCTTATGCAGCTAGACTGGCCTAGGGACATGATGGCACCCTACCTGCCACAACCGCCTGCCGCCATCGCCTTTGGCGATCCCGCTGCCTTTGATGGCGCTGTGACTCGAGCGGTGACGGGGCACGTCACCCACGTTTCGGCACATGCAAAGCATACCGGCTCAGGTGTGCCAATGATTCTTTGTCACAATGGGTTGGGCACGAACGGCGACAGTGGTTCGCTGGTCGAAGTGAATGGGGCTCCGACTGCCATGCATCTCGGCAGGATCGAGCTTGACGGCGGTGCTGGATATGAATCGCGCGGGATCTTCCTGCACCAGATCGGCCACGTCATGAAACTGGAGTTTGTCAGGTAGGAGACGAGAATGACGAAGGAGAGCAAGGATGGGACGCTCTATCTCATCGTCCCGGCAAAGAACGAAGATGGGCCGCGCCAGACGCAAGATGAGACCGTAGAGAACGAGGGCTTGCAGGACTGGGCCCGCGACTCGTGGCGCGCGTTCACCGGCGGGCGCAAACAGGTCCCGGTCACCCCCCAACAGGTCACCAATCAGATCATGAATTACGTCACCGTTGTGCGTGAAGTGGCAGCAAGCGAATCGGCCAAGACGGGAACGATACAACTGTCCGAGATCACGCTCAGCCTCACTCTCTCTGCGTCAGGCAACATCGGCCTTGCATCGACCTCTGCAGAAGCGGGAATTTCGCTGGTGTTCAAACGCCAGTGACGCAAGCGCTCACTTAAAGATCGGATCGAGATGCGCCCAATCTGGACCTCAGCCGCCGACCACCCCGCATGCAAAAGCCCCCTGGGTTTCAGGGGGCCTTGCAAAACGTTGACTTGGCGTTGACTCGTTTTTGCGCGGGTCATACACAAGCGAAACGCTCAACATTTAAGAATTTGATAATGTTCAGTATTTTGGTTGCGGGGGTAGGATTTGAACCTACGACCTTCAGGTTATGAGCCTGACGAGCTACCGGGCTGCTCTACCCCGCGCCGGTTTGAGCTTTTTCT
>NZOF01000064.1 GCA_002695185.1 Erythrobacter sp. | reverse complement strand
TTTCACCGAAGAGAAGAATAAGGGCTTCGCCATCATTGGTGCCGGCGCTTTTGCATCGATCTTCCTCCTGGTCCATCTTCTCCAGCTCGCGCCGCCTATCGCCTATGCACTCGGCCGGGAATTCAATCTTGAAACCTGGGACACCGTCGTAGCTGCCTTGTCGCACTTCTACGACATCAAGGTTTTCGTAGCAGGCGCAAAGTTCGCGTACGCTCAGGATTCGACGGTTACGATCACGACATTCCTAGTGCTCACCGTTCTTTCCATCGTCCCTGCAGTGCTTGCTGCCGCGCTCAATCCCTATCGGCTATACGATCTCATCCATGGCGACGCGCGCAAAGGCACCATGCGCGACATCAGGGAAATGGAAGAGCGTAAGCAGGTTGGCATCAAGGGCGGCCAATATCTCCACCTGGGATTATGGCCACAGACCCGCGAACCCATGCGCTTGATCGAAACCCTATCCGCGCTGGTCCTCGCGCCTCCGGGTACCGGCAAGACCGCCAGCTTCGTCGTCCCCTCGATCCTCGACACGCCGCAGTCATCGTTCGTCGTCAACGATCCCAAGCCGGAACTCTTCGATCTCACAAGCGGACACCGCGCCGAAATCGGTCATGTTTTCATGATCAACTGGTCAGCCACCGACAAGATCGATCCCTCCGCGCTGGATGATCCAAGCAAGACTGTCTTCTATCCCCGCTTCAACGTGCTCTCGCCCGACCTTCTGCCGCCTGCAGGCACTGCTGAGCGTGACACCTATGTCGACGCTATCGCCAACGTCCTGAGCCCCAGCAACGGGAAGGGCGGCAATGCGGACTATTTCGAACAGAAGGGCCGTGCCGCTCTCGTGGGTTTCCTGCATTACATCTGCTCGAAGGTTGCGGACGCCGATCCTGAAACACGCAACCTCAACAACATTCCGAAGAACTGGCACCGCTCTGACATGGAGCCGTCCATTCCCATGCTTATCGACCTCGTGACCGAAGGCCAGCGGGCGGCATCGGTCAAGAACGACGAAGATAAGAAGGCCGCGGCCGAGCAGAACAAGTTCCACCAGGGTGACGCGCTATCCGACTGGCTGAAGGACATCGTCAACGAATGCAGAGAGCGCGGCTATAATGAGCGTGCCGTCACCGAAATTACGCCATTGATCTCCATGGCGCCGAACGAACGTTCCGGTATCCTGGGCACGATGGACAAGGCATTTTTGCCGTTCAAAAACGCCGCGGTCCGCGAACGCACCTCGTCTTCCGATTTTCTGCCTTCCGATCTTCGCGGCATGCCTGACGAAAACGGCAACATGCGGCCGGTCACGCTCTACATCTGCGTCAACCAGGCCGAAGCTGCTGCCTTCGCCACCATCACTTCGCTCGTCTACGAAGTCCTCAGCCGCGAATATCTGGCTTACGGTCCGAACGAGGTGAACCGCAACCATGTCAAGCTCGGGCCCTATCCAGTTTGCTTCATGCTGGATGAATTCGCCAAGCTCCCGAAGATCGAAGCCGTCATGACCGGCCCCGACCTCGGCCGCTCCAAAAAGACCATGTACTGCCTCGTCGCACAGTCGGACAGCCAGATTGGCAAGCTCTACTCAAAAGAGGACCAGCAGATCATCTACGCGACCACCGCGATCAAATACATCCTGCCGCAGAACGACAAGGACACGATCAAGCTGGTTCAGGACATGGTCGGATCCACTACCCTCAAGCGCGCAGACAGTTCGAAAACCGTCGGCGGCGACTACAAGGAATGGGGCAAATCCAACAAGTCGAACAAGCTGGAAAAGGTCGACTTCATCCGTCCCGGCGACATTTCCGGAATGAAGCCCGGAACTCATATCATAATCGCCCAAAACTTCATGAATAAGCCCTACTTCATGAAGTCGGTGTTTTTCTTCAATGATCCCGTCATGCTGGCGAAAGCCTACAACCCGCGAACCGGCCTTGGGCCAAAACCTGCCTACCCGATGCCGGAGCGCACGCGGCTCAAGCGGGTCGCGGAATATCGCCGCCTCGAAGCTGCCAAGAAACCGATCAATCCGGATGACGTCGGCTCGATCGACCTTTCGCGCTACGACAATATTCCAGAGCCTGTGTCGTGATCGTCGGGGCAACGATGCGCAGCTTTGGAACCGGCGGGCTATTGCATCTCTATCGAAAAGGGATCCCATGAAATTGCTGATCATAGCTGCGGCCGCAGCAATCGCGGTCGCTCCATTCTCGGTTCAGGCGGCAACCATCGAAGAATGGCAAGAGACCAGCCGAAAGGCGACGGGCCTGCTCGAAGCGCTCATAGAGATCGACGGTCCAGACATTCCAGAGAAAGTATGTCCCTTGTCCCGCAGCCTCCACGAACAATCCAACGCCATGAGGGACGACTTGATCGCCCTCATCGCCGATGGCCTTACGATCATGGAGGAGAGAAAGCCCATTTCCGAAGATGAACCGTTCAGCAAGATCGGGAAGTTGATGGTCATCAAGGCCGATCACGACGTAGCGACCGGGATCGCCGTCCGCCTTTGCGTGGAATACACAAAACTGAACAGCTAGGCGTCCCGGCGCCGACTTAAGACCATTGGAAAGCCCGCGCCGCAAAGCGCGGGCTTTTGCTTATGCGACGATTGCCACGTTCTCGCGCACTCGAAACGATCATGATGAAGGAGGGAAAACCTCTGCGTCGGCATTTGCATAGCAAGGAGCAAAACATGCCATTCGACTTCGAGGAAGAAGAGAGCTTCAACGACACCATCGTTGCCGAACCCAGCGCCGCTGCTCCGCAATCGTCTGTCGACCGTCTCACTGTTGAAGCCATGCTAGCAGATCTGAGTGACGAGCAGCGTCTTGCAGCGACAAGCTCCGCTCATAACGTACTTCTGCTTGCGCCTGCAGGCACCGGCAAAACCCGTGTGATGACCACGCGCTATCTGCATCTCGCCCAGCAGGGCACGCCATTGCCGCGCCTCCTCATGTGCACCTTCACAAATGCAGCTGCCAACGAGCTGCTCGAGCGGATTTCACCGGCGATCTATGTCGACGAAGACGATCTCTGGGTCGGCACGACCCATTCGATCGGCCTTCGCATCATTCGCGAGCACGCAGGCGAGCTCGGCCTGTTCAAGGTCGACACGATCATCGACCGTGCGCAGCAGGAAGACATCGTGTCGCGCCTGATGAACGAATTCGGACACCCGATGTCCGAAACGCCGAACCACAAGGCGACCGTTGCGCGCATCCTCGATTTCATCGAACAGGCAAAAGACGCAGTCAAATCTCCTGAAGAGGCAGTCGATGCCGTGGATGCAGGAATTGCTGACTGGGCGAGGGGTGTCTCTTTCGAAGACGCACAGATCTACACCCAGTATGAGGCCTTCAAGAGTGCCTACGATCTGGTCGATTTCAACGACATGCTCTACATGCCGACCCGCCTCATCGAGAACGATCCGGCCATTGCCAAAACCTGGCACGCCATGTTCGACCACTTGCTCGTCGACGAATACCAGGATCTGTCGCGCGCGCAGCTACGCCTTCTGAAGGCAATCACCGGCGAAGGCGACGGCGCCGCGGCTTTCTATGCCGCCGCAGACGACGACCAGTCGATCTATGGCTGGCGCGGCTCGGACGTTCGCGCGACCATCGAATTCGAGAAGGAATGGACTGGGGCTCATGTCCTGCACATCAGGGACAACTACCGCACCCCGCGCGCCATCTTTACGCACGCGTCGAAGCTGATCCGGCACAATGCTGACCGCTTCAACAAGTCGATCAGGACCGCGACCGATCCAGACGCGATGGTCCGCGTTCTCCAGAAGCACGACGAGACCGCCGAGAAAACGGCAGTTCTGGAAAATGTGCTGGAGGGCTGCAAGCGCTTCGGCATTCCTTATGAGCGGGTCGCCATCCTGTGCCGGTCCAACCGGATGTGCCACGAGTTTGCCAGCTTCTTTGCCAGCCATGACGTTCCGGTGAACCTGCACGAATCCATTCAGCTGAGCGCAGAACCCATCAGGGCTCTCGTGAGTTGGATGCAGCTTGTCACCGCGGCCGACAATCCGCTGATGTACGAGAAGATCGCGACCTATCCGCAACGCTACCTGCCAGAAGCCGCGCTTTTCGATCACAGCGCACGCCTACAGCGGCATCAAAACAAGAACCCGAAGGGACCCAAATTCGGACCCATTGCTCTGCTGCTCGAGATGCACCAGCGCGGCAAGACTACGTCGGGCTCTGCAGCCCTTGCGGACAAGATCCTCGAGGTCCGCACCTTCCTCGAAAGCGCACCGACTGCACCTTTCGCAGCCTTGTCCGACTATCTTGGCATCGGTCAGGTCGTCGCAGCCTCGACCAAGACCGAGGATCATCAGCTCCCGGCTTTTCTTCGTCTCGCCGATGAAATGGTGAGTCAGATTGGGCTGAAGAAGACGCTCAGCTCACTGACCCAGCTCGATCTCAACGCTGGCCAGGAGGGCATCAACATCGCCACGATGCATAGCGCCAAAGGCCTCGAATTCGATCTTGTAGCTCTGCCCGGATGGGAAGAGGGCGAGTTCCCGAGTTCGCAGCGGCGCAGCCCCCAGGATATCGCTGAAGAACGGCGGCTGGCCTATGTGGCGATTACACGCGCGCGCAAGCTGCTCGTCGTCTCCTATTCGGGCCGCGACGGCCGGCAGCGCCGTCCATCCCGGTTCCTGACCGAAGCAAACATCATCGATGGATAATCGCTGAGGCGCCTGTATCGGCAAGATACTCGAGATGTTCCATTTGTTTACGTCCACCAGCTAAAGCGGCATCAAATAGCCGTCGGAGCATCATATGAAATATCGTCCAATCGCGACGCATTTTGCGCAGGCCATTCTTTTCGCCTTTGCAATGCTGTCGATAGCCCCAGCAACTGCAGCGGCACAGCCCGTCGAGCCATTGACGGTCTATGACGCCAATGGTTGGGAGGTCCATCTTTCCAACGGATACTGCATGGCTGACCGCCAGATCGAAGAGCAGGCTAAACTCGCGATCACCGTCGTGGACAACGATAAAATCCTCCTATTCGCCTATGGCATCGACCAAACTTGGGATGAATACGATGGGTTCGGCATGGTCAGCTTTCACCGAAAATCGTTGCCTGATGTTGGCCCCATAACATTAGTCGGCAGGACCGAAATAAGCCAAACAAACACCGGACAGCTCCGAGCAGTCTATCACCTGAAAACTGAGCATAATGTACGCTTCCTCGATGCCATCTTGGTATCCGACATTCTTACAATCACAGCTGGCCCTGCGGTGGTTTCGACGATCGACCTAGGGAAAAAGGAAGAGGCTCTCGATGCCCTTTTCGCCTGCTATATGAACCTCCCCAAGACCCGCTAATCGCTAGACCGGTCTGTCAGGTCATCAGCGAGTCAAAACGCTTCCATCAAGCTGAAATGAGAACGCCTATGCCCGAACTTTCTCGTCCACCAATATGGCTCAGCTATGCAATGATCGGCGCCTTGCTGCTGGCCCTCACACAGATGCCTTATGGCTATTACCAGTTCCTTCGCCTGATCGTGACGGCTTACTGCGCCTATGTGGCGGCCTGGCATTTTCAGCGTAAGCCCGGTTTCTTCGCCTGGATCTACACCGCCGCTGCCATCAAGAATAATCCGATCTTCATCATCGCCATGGAGCGCGACACGCACGCTATCTTCAATATCGGCACGGCCCTTCTCATCCTCCTCGAGATGACAGAAGCGCGCGAAAGCTTCCTGCACCCGAAGAAGCAATAATGGGGAAGGGCGGATATCATGGTGGCAGCACCATCATTCAGACAGGCAAGCGCGGTCCGCTTTCCAGAAAGGCGCCATCTCGCCTTGGCGTAACCCGTGGTCACATCACCGAACGCCGAGCCAAGATCAAAAAGGAGCGACAGGAGAAGCGCGCCGCGGAAAAGAAGCTCTACCGCAAGAACATGAAGGCCCTTCGCGACGTCTCGAAGATGTATGTCGAAAGCCACCGAAAGCCGGCGGCTGGCGCTACTCTCGCCCTCGCGCTTCAGGCCGCTTTGGACCGAAAGACCGACCAATGAGCAAGACCATGCTTCTGAGGATCGAGTTCGCGGTCCTTCTCCTCATGCAATGCATCGGCGTCTATGAAATCTACAGATGGATCATTTCATAGAGAGCGGTCCTGCGTTGCCACTTCCGCAGCGCAGGACCAGTCCCATGCTTACATGCAAAAGTCGATCATTGACGCGTCGCTATCTGGCACAGGCACAACGCATATGCCTTCCTTCTCCATCTCCCTGGTCAGCCAAGGCAGTTTATCGCACGCCGCTTCAATCTGAGGTGTCAATTCCGCTGCATAATCGCAACCCTGCATAGCGGCCTCCCATTCCCCGATAAGTTCCAAGCCCTTATCGGTAAAATGCTGGCCATCGACATCGTCTTCAGATGGATCGATATAATCGCCGCCATCGACCAGATCTGTGTCTCTGAGAGAAGCCTCATCATTAGTGCCTTGCGATTTAGCACCGGCCGCGAAAGGCGCGCACCCACTGAGCTGCGGAAAGCCCATGATTTCTTCGATCGAGCTGCAGCGGGCGGTAAACAGCTGAGCCTTTTTGAGGGCTGCGGTTTCTGACGAATGGGTGCTTCCGAAATGCAAAGTGACCGTTTCGAACGTGTCACCGGCGCTCAATATCACCATCGGTTCATCGACAGCATCCAGTTCGATCGATTCTATCCGCCCGGACACGATCAAAGGCCTGTTGCCATAGCGCATCTGCGCCGCTTGCTCGTTCTCGCTATACGCTTGATACAATTCGGACGCAGAAACCTCGAGTGCGCTTCCTATCGCTTCATTTGCTGGATCGCCCACCATCAAGTTTTCATCTGCCTGTGCGGGATCAAATCCATTCGATGCGGCAACCACCGCCCCGCCAACCGCCAAAGCGGCTACTGCCACGCCGCCAGCCAGCAGCGCATTGCGCATGCGAGATTGCGAGGGCCCGTCAAGCGAACCACCGCCGGCGAAGGAATATCCGCAGAATCTGCAAATCTGGGCTGCACTCTTCACTGTCTCGGCGCATTGCGGGCAGACTTTCTCATCTCCCCCTGAACCTTCAGTCCCGCCTTCGTAATCACCTGCGCCAAACTCCTCATGGCGCGGCAGTGTTCGCTCGCTACCCTGATTCCGCGGCGGAACGGTGCCGATCACCGCCAGCAAACCTCCGATAAACGTCAGGACCATAAAAATGGCGACGAATGTTCCGCCGAGGACTGCACCAAGAACTGCGCAGGCCACAAGCGCGAACCCCGGCCATCTCCTGTCGCGTAAACCCAGCGCGATGGAAGCGAACACCACCGTGGCGAACGAGAAGAATATCCCGCCATATCCAAGGTAGAGAATTGTATCGCTTCCTTCAGCCTCAAGCGCTGAACCTAGGCCTCCAATACCCAAAGTGAAGATTGCTGCGCCAACCGCCAGAAGCCCAGCGATGATAGCGATTATTCCGCCTGCTATTCTCAATGCAAATCCCCCCAGTATTCCGGATCCCACGATCGATGCAGCGCAGGCAAACCGACTAAGCCCCTTTGCCTGCGCTATAATTCAGCCGCTCATTTAGCAAACAATTAGCATGTCGATGCCACCAAATGGCCAGCAAAGGGGACCGAACATGGATATCTCATCATATTTTGCGCCGCATGGGCGCCTGCGCCGCACGCACTATTTTGCTGCCGGCTTCATCCTGAATGTTTTAATGTCAGTGGCCCAGGTCACTGAGAATCTGCTTATCATCCTACTGTCGCTGGCCTTGCTTTGGCCGCTGGCCATGATCGGCATCCAGCGGGCCCATGACATTGGACACGGGATGACAGCTCCCGTTATTGGCCTGGCTTTAGCTTTTATAGGAGGCGCGCTTCGCGAATTTGAAAGCACAAACGCTCTTGGAGCTTTAATGCTCATCCCTGCCTTGATCATCAGCCTCTGGCTTCTTTTTTCGAAGCCAGACCCCGGACCAAATCAATATGGTCCAAACCCACGCGAGCCTAAAATCGCGTACAACGAATAACCAACCAATGAAAAAGGGGAGAGCTCGCGCTCTCCCCTTTTCTTTTGATCCTGAAGCAATGAGAGGCGCCAAGCAGCGCCTCCCACCGAGACAAGGATCACCTCCTTTCGTTGGCGCCCATCAGCGGCCCATCGTTGCAGCGCCGGCAGCCATCATCGCCTGCGCCATGCTCGAGCCCTTGGCCGCTTCCTGCTCAGCCGCCTGCTTGCCGGTGTTCGCCGACTTGCCCATCGACTTGTCCGAGCCTTCCTCGACCTTCTTCGCCGCATCGGCCTGCAGCTGCTTTGCCGCCTTCCGATCCGTCACCAGGCCGAGCTCGATTGCCCGATCGCGAACGGCGAAGAAGCCGTTCTGCAGGCCTACCAGACGCTTGAAGTCCTGGTCCTTGAGGCCAATCCCGGCAGCTTCCATGCGCTCAGCCTTGCTCATCTTGTTGAAGTCCTCGGTCGCCAGCGAGGGGTCCTTCTTCTGAGCGGCGCTGATCTGCATCGCATACTGCTTGTTATCGAGCTTCTTCTTCTCCGCGTCCGTGATCTTGTAGACCGCGGCCACCTCGTCCTTCGACGCCCCAGCAAGCGCGTCCAGCTGAGCCTTGCGAACTTCGACTTCCTTCGTCGAGGGAAGCATGAAGCCCTGCGCATTGTCGGCGAGGAAGTGATTGCCGTTCGCTCGCTCCTTCATGACATCCATACCCTGTGCAGTGGCCTTGCTCCGGGCCTCCTGAGCGGCCTTGATTTCCTTGCCTTCCTCAATGAAGGCAGCCTTCGCCTCAGGCGTCTGCCAGTGCTCGGCGTTTTTCAGTTCACCGCCGCGGCTGACCCACGCTTCCGCCTTTGGAATGTACTGAATGTTGAGCCCCTGCTCATTCGCCAGAGCCTTGATGGCCGGCCGATCCTTCTTCAGCGGATAGAAGAGCGTGCTTTCCTCATAGGTGATGCCGGCTGCCTTATCGACTGCCTTCACCGCCTTCTCGTTAGCATTGCGCTCGGCCTCGGCAGCTGCAACCTGCTCAGGCTCCACCCACTTTCCGAAGGTCTTGTCGACGTCGACACCATCGGGGATCTTGTCCTGGAAAAGCCGGTAGCCGCCGTCAGCCTTGTTCCACGTCACGGACGTGCCGACTGCCTGAGCTTCCTTCTTCAGCTGCTCGTTCTGAGCGATGGTCGGGCGCAGCAGGGCGTACTTCTCACCGTCTTTGGTCACCTTGTCGAATTCCATGTCAGCACTCCATCCGATAAAGAGCTATAATCTCAGACGCGATCCGCAAACCTGCTGATTTTGTCGTCTTGCCGAATGGTACCACCCTCAAAAACACCGCTGCAAGAGATTGGTTTGATTTTTTTCTGCGTCATCCTACAAATAATTTGGTTGCCACAGGGAGATTATCATGGGCCGCGTCTGGCTTGCCGAGAAACCGAGTTTTGCCATCGAACTTTCCAAAGCCCTCGGGGGAGGCAAAAAGATCAGCCCAGTCGCATGGGAGACCCCCGGCGGGGTGGTGGTCGCAGCCGCCGGCCACCTCGTAGAGCTCTGCGAGCCGCACGACTACAACGAGACCTGGAAGGAATGGACGGTCGAAAGCCTGCCCATGATCCCCCAGGACTGGAAGTTCCGCTACAAGGCCATTCCCGGAAAGGAGCAGCGCCTTCGTGCGATCGCCAAGTACCTCTCTGCAGCGAGCGAAATCATCGTCGCAACCGACGCAGGGCGAGAAGGCGAGTATATCGCCTGGGCCATCTTCGAAATGCTCGGCCTTCACGGCAAACCCAAAAAACGCCTCTGGAGTTCAGGCGCCAACGTCGCTGCGATCAAGAAGGCTTGCCAGGAAAGCGCGCTCCTTCCCTATGACGAGAAATTCCCGCTTGCCGAAGCAGCCCGCGTGCGCGCTGAAAGCGACTGGGTCGAAGGCCTCAATCTCACTCGGCTCCTGACTACGCGGTTTCGCCCTGCGGAGTTTCGCGAACCGATCACGGTCGGCCGCGTCCAGACCGCGACGCTCGCTCTGATCGTCAGGCGAAGCGAACATATCGAGACTTTCAAGCCGGAAAAATATTTCGACCTCGCCATCGATGTCAGCGTTGGCCCTCACGCGATCCGTCTCAACCATAGGCCGCCGGAGGAGAAGCGGATCAAAGACGCGGCCGAGGCGCGCCAGATCCTTGCGAGCGCTAAAAACCAGAACATCAAGCTCGAGGTGAAATCCGACATCAAGTCAGAAGCGCCGCCCAAGCTCTTTGAAAGCTCCAGCCTGCAGATCAGGGCCTATAACCTGTGGGGCTGGTCCGCCGACAAGACCGAGAAACTCGCCCAGGCCCTCTATGACCAGCACAAGCTGATCAGCTATCCGAGAACCGACGGCGTCCACCTCGAAGATGAGCAATGGCACGATGTGCGCGAAATCCTCGCCCATATCCGAACCTTGTCGACCGCCAAGGACGTCCAGGTGAAGGGCAAGGAATATTTCGTCGACTTTCCGGTTCACGCCCCGAACTTCGAGACGCTTTCGCCGCGGGAGACCGTCTTCAATTCGAAGGCCCTCGAGAAGTCCGGCGCCGACCATCACGGCATCATTCCGACCACCGAACCTGCCAATCTGGCCGAACTCACTGACGATGAGCGCAAGCTCTACCTGCTCATTGTCAGGCAATTCCTTTCCCAGCTCCTGCCCGACTGCAAATATGCTCAGAAGAGCATAGCATGGACCCACGAAGGCCGGCGCTTTGCCGCTACCGGCCGGGTCATAAAGAAGCAGGGCTGGCGCGTGCTTTTCTCGGCTGCCGACCAGGAAGCGGAAGACGAAGAAGCCGACGAGAAGGAAGACGCGGGCACCGCCCATCTTCCAGATCTGACCGATGGCCAACTGGCAAAGGTGGACAGGGCCTTCGCCGAAGAAAAATTCACGGTCGCACCGCCCTTGTTCACCGAAGGCTCGATCATCTCGGCGATGCGCGATCTCAACAAGGTCGTAAAAGACCCCGCGCTTCGCGAGAAGCTCAAGATCGCCAAGACCATCGGGACCAAATCGACCTGGGGCGACACGATCAAAAAGCTCAAGGAACGATGCTACATCACCTCGTCCAAGGGGAAGCTGCAGCCAACGATCCTCGGCCGCGATCTCATCAACCTGTGCGACGAGCATCTTCCGACTCTCGTCGATCCGACGGCAACTGCCGTCCTCGAATTCATGCTCACCGACGTCGAGAAAGGCAAATGCCAGACAGCGCAGGCAAGGCAGATACTCCAGTCTCGCAACTTCGATGCGATCCAGCGCAGCCTCGCCATTGAGACTGCAACCTTACGCGCGCCCGAGAACATGAAAGCCCGCAAAAGCTCGAAGCCGAAGACCAACGCGCCCTTCAAGGATTTCGAAGGCGGATCATACCCACTCGACGCTCCATTCGATGATCGCGATGCCATCAAGGAACTTGGCGGCCGCTTCAATGGTCAGACGAAACGCTGGCATTTGCCCAAGGCAAAGTTCGAAGAAGCAGATCTCCGGAAACGCGGCTGGCTAAAATAGCTCGCGCACATCCTGTCTCGTTCTTGATGAATTTGAGATTGGAAGGAAAAATTTCGATGCGAGACCATGTCCTTGCCGGCGAAGTCGCTGCGATCATGAACGCCGATTCCAAGGCGTCGCCGTGGACCATCTGGAACAAGATGTCACAGCACGGCGACGCCAGTGGGACAATCGGCGAACGCGGGCGCTGGCAAGCGCGTCTCGCCTTCGAGATTGCGTGCGGAATCTGCGAAGATCATGGGCACCAGATCGAGGCTGCGCTCGACCCGATCCCATCGCAAGGCATTCTGCCGCCCCGCGCCTGGCTTCTCTCCCCAAGCGCCGCATCCGATGGAGAAAGGGCCATTCTTGTGGTCACACAGCGCACCCAGCAGATGATGTTCGGCTGGCAGGCACCATCGGCGCTCCCCGAAAAGCAGGCACTGCGTTTGTACGCCGCCGCCATTGCTTATGGCGTTCGAAATGTCATGCTTGGCGTCCTCATCGATGGATACCAGAGCCAGCTCTATCGCCTCGCGCTCGATGACGAGATGAAGAAGAATATTCTCACATCCGTGCAGGACATGCTTCGCGCCGTGCGCGATGATGATGAACCCGTGGTCGATTACCAGATCGATAGAAGCGCAATCAGAAGCAGTTCCACGGTGCGCCGGCCCGAAGCTAGCAAGCAGAGTATTGCAGCGCTGATCGAAGAAAGTGAGGAAATCTCGCGTAAGCTTGCAAACCTTAAAGGCGAAGCGAAGCCCCTCGAGGCGCGGAAAGACACCATCACCACCATGCTCATCGATTTGATCGGTGCATCTGGCACGATCGACATCGGCCGCAAGATCCTCAATGTCGAGGATGCGAAGGGCATGAAGACGCTCAAAATTACGAACAAGGCCCTCAGTGCAGAGAGCCTGTTCTGATCGGGCCGCACCCTGATCAGCAATCAAAACTCCGAACGAGATAATCCAATGAACCAAGGATCGGCGCAACATGTCTTTGAATGACTGGTCGGCAGAAGACGTCGCCCAGCGGCTTTCCGGAAGCGGGCGCTCTGCCGCCAAGCGCCAGGGCGACGGCTTCATGGTCTGCTGCCCTGCCCATAACGATCGCACGCCGTCGCTCAGCCTCGCTGACGGCTCGACCGGCCTCCTCCTGTACAACTGCTTTGCAGGGTGCTCGGCCGATGACGTGCGCAGAGCCTTGGAAGACAAGCTGGGGATCGATCCGAATGCGCCCGCAGGCGATCAGAAGGATCGAGAACGATCCCCGAAAAAGCAGATCAAGCCGGCAGATGAAATCGAAGTCATCGTGCCTGCACCAGAAGGCGCGCTACGCGGCACACTCGATGACTTCTACCATTCCAAACTGGGCCTGCCCTCGAAGGTCTGGACTTACAGGCTGTCCGACGGATCGCCTGCAAGCTGGGTCGCGCGCTATGAAATCGAAGATGGCTCCAAGGAAATCATTCCATGGAGCTGGGCCCGCAACAAGACAACCAGCGAAGAAAAGCTTCGGATGAAATCCATTCCGGAAAACCGGCCGCTATACAATCTCGATCAAATCGCAGCGCGGCCGGATGATCCGATCCTGTGGGTCGAAGGCGAAAAGGCCGCCGATGCCTGCAAGAAGCTCTTTCCCGGCTGGATTACCACCACGACCTCTGGCGGCGGCAACGCGGTCAAGTTGCACGATCTGTCGCCGCTCTATGGCCGGATCGTCATCCTGCTATGCGATCACGACGGGCCCGGTTACAGCACCGGCGCCGAACTCACCGATCTGCTGTTGGGCCGCTGCGATCTGCGCCAGGTCATCTTTCCAGACCGATGGCCCGACGGGGCGCCATACATTGTCAATCAGAAGGATGATGGAGCAGACCATGTCGAGCGCGGCTGGACAGCTGAAAAACTTCGAGAAATGGTCAAGCAGGGCTACGAGCTTGTCATGCCCCTGCGCGAGATCGCTGCTCCATTCAACCTGATCCACTACGACATGGTCGCCGAGCGGAAATTCGCCAGACAGTAACTTTTAGGAATATTAGAAGCTGCAACTGCGCCAACGTGGCACGCGGGCCTGCGCGTCGGCCCACACTCCACGCGTTCTGTAAACAGGGGAATTTACCGGATCGAGGAATAAAATTGTAGGATGAGGTGATTTGTTTCTTGCACCATCTTGGGAGGGATGGGACAATTTGCAGGATGAGGGAAAATTATCGCCCTCACTGCGGTGAGAACGGAGGAACCCAATGACCGCCTACGCATATCAGCAGTGGAACGCGAAGAGCGCCGACGAAAAGTCCAAGGAGCCCGGTGTCAGCATTCCGCGCAGCCATCCGGTGAACAATCCGAACCGCGGTGTGTACTGGAGCGGCCAGTCCTCGGCACTCGCCCTGGCGACCAGCATCCAGGAAGGTCTGACCGGAAACGATCAGGAACAGGCCCAGAAGATGTTCCGTCAGCTGCGCCAGCTCTACCGCGACGCATCCGAGAACGACAACAATCTCGGCCGTGCATCGGCTCGCCGCAAGGCGGATGCCGACCGCGTGCTGTCCGCTTCCGGCTATGAGTTCAGTGAAGCCGAAGCCGAACAAATGGATTCGGTCATCGATGACGTGACCCGCATCCAGGATCAGGCTGAAATCGCCGGTATCGATCCGGTTGGCGTCACGCGCACGATGATGAACCGCGCATCGGCTTTCGCCGTAGGCTTCGCCCCTGCAACTGTCGCGCCGGACGAATATACCGACTACCTCAACAGCACCGACGGCCGCGCCAGCCAGGACAACCTGAGCCAGAGCGTGCGCCAGCTGTACCTCATGACGCGCACCGGCGAATTCAGGAACATCGATCCCTCGATCGACGCTGTCGCTCCGGAAGAAGCGACGATGGCCGAGGAAATGGAGTTCGTTCGCGGCCTCCTGAACTCGATCCCGCTCGAGCGCCAGCCCGGTGCAGTCGAGCCGAGCCAGTACTTCTCGGTCCGCATGGATACGCTTGAAGAAGCGCAGGCCATGGAGCAGATTCTGAAGTGGGCGGGCAAGCACGAGGATCTGCCAGACCACGAAAACGTACACGAAGCATTCAACGCCATTCGTGACAACGCGGTCGTGGCATCGCCGTATTCGCCGCGCCGCAACATGCGTCTCGGCCTGATCGTGGGTCAGAGCCCCTCGGCAGCCGATCTCGCCAAGGATATCGCCGCCGGCGCCGGCGACGCACAGATCATCGTCCTCACTTCCGACAACGACGCTTTCAAGGGCGAGGAATTCGCTGGCCGTCCCGTCTTCAATACCAAGGCGACGGCCAACCTCGACGGCGTCGGCATCAAGGGCATCAACAACGCGCCCGCCGATGCTGTCATCGTCATGAACCTCTCGCCCGAGGAAGCAGCCGATCCCATCAAGCGTTCGGTTGCCGCCAATGCCTTTGTCGGCAGCTCGCTGTCGATCGCCCATATCGCGGGCAATGCTCTGTTCGCTCACGAGGCGCAGGCCGTTCGCATGGCAAGCAACCACCGCAAGCTCACGCTCGCCGTGGATAGAAACGGCAATCAGGTAAGGGGCGAGGGCCTGGGCCGGCTTCGCAACATGGCCCGCACGATCGACATGAATGACGATTTCGGTCGTTATCTTGCCGCGCGCAGCGGTGACACGCTGCAGACCACGGCCAAGAACGGCGATACGATCTATGCCGGCATGACGGTCGCCTTCGATGG
>NZOF01000063.1 GCA_002695185.1 Erythrobacter sp. | reverse complement strand
GCGCGCCAGGGACAGGTGGCCGAGTGGTTTAAGGCAGCGGTCTTGAAAACCGCCGTGGGTTTACGCCCACCGTGGGTTCGAATCCCACCCTGTCCGCCAGTTCAATGTCGCATGGTGCGGCATGGCGGCGCAAATGCCGCTGATTTCCGCGCCCTTGCGGAAATCGGGGGTCGCAACTTGTCGCAATCGATGGCATCAAAGCGCAGCCTTTGCGGGTTCACCTGCGGGGCACCGGATCACAATTTCGGGGTCATCGCGGGGTGCTGACAGATACGGCTTGCAGGAAGGCGTCTGCGACGGGCGCAGCATACAGGCTTTCGGACACTTTGGGCCTGTTTCTGTACGTCACGCCGACGGGTCATCGCTCGTGGCGGATGGGCTACTGGTTCGCCCAGGTGAAGAAGCGCCTGGTGCTTGGATCCTACCCCGAAATGTCGCTGCAGGAAGCGCGTGCGGCGCGCGACGAGGCGCGCAAGCTCATCGCGGCCGGGAGCGACCCGGCAGTGGTGAAAAAGCAGCGTGCGGCGGCGCGGCTGATCCAGGCGCAGGCGACCTTCAAGGCGATCGCCACCAGTTGGCTGGACGAGCAGCGCCCGCGCTGGAATGGCAAGCACGCGAAGAATGTGGAGGAGGCGCTCGCGCGGGATCTCTACCCGCATTTCGGATCGCTGCCGATCGTCGAGATCACGAAGCCGATGGTCGTCCAGCGGCTGAAGGCGATCGAACAACGCGGCGCGATCGAAACGGCCAAGCGGCATCGCCAGCGCATCGAGGAGATATTCGCGCACGCCGAGGCGCTCGGCTACGAGGTGAAGAACCCGGCCGACGTGCGCAAGGCGCTGCGGCCGCTGGTGCGCAAGCACTGGCCTGCCCTGACGAAGATCGCGGATCTTCGCCGGATGTTGCTGACGGTGGAGGCTTTACCAGCCCACCCGATATCGAAGCTGGCGTCGCGCTTCATCGCGTTGACGGCGATGCGCCCGGGCGTGGTGCAGCTGCTGCCGTGGGCAGAACTCCCGGAGGACGATGCCGAGGATCCGCTGTGGGTCATTCCTGCCGAGCGGATGAAGCTGTCGCTGGAGCGCAAGCAGCAGGACACATACGATCATGTCGTGCCGCTTTCGCGGCAGGCGATGGAGGTGCTGAAGACGCTGCGCGTGATGACGGGACACGGCCCCTATGCCTTCCCCAGCGCGCGGTCGATGCGTCGGCCGATCAGCGATTCAACGGTGTCGAAACTATATCGGGACGCAGGCTATCAGGGGCGTCATGTGCCGCACGGATGGCGATCGAGCTTTTCGACGATCATGAACGAGCGCGCCATGGTGGCCGACCGGCCGGGCGATCGCGTCGTGATCGACATCATGCTTGCCCACATGCAGGAAGGCACCGAGCCGATCTACAACCGCGCCGCCTATATGCCGCGCCGCCGCGAGATCGCGCAGTTATGGGCCGACCTGCTGCTGGACGGCCTCCCTGCCCCAGCGGCGCTGCTGACCTTGCCCAGGCGCTGACGCGTCGGGAGGCGCGCGCATGAGCGCCGCCTACGAAGCGCGCGCGATCGCGCGGCAGGCGCGCAAGCTGATCAAGGATGCGGGCGGCAAGCTTGGCGGCCGACGGCGGGGCAACGATCCCGTCTGGCGTCACAGCTTCGACGTCGACAGCAAGCAGGCCGACGTCTTCCGCCCGATCGCCGACGGCAGCATCGCCGGCGGCCTCGCATGGGCCGACGACTATCTGCGCCTGGCCAAGGAGTATGACGTCATCCACAAGAAGAAGGGCGAACGCAGCCCGTTGATGGCGAATGGCATTCGCGTCCTGGAAGCGCTGCTTCGCAACTTCCTGGACTTCCGCACCGGCCAGTTGGATCCGGCGATCACGGCGCTGATGAAAGTCACCGCCCTGTCGAAGAACGCCGTGGTCGATGCGCTCAAGCGCCTGCGCGAACATGGCTTCCTCGACTGGGTGCGCCGGAGCGAGAAGACGACCCATGTCGGCGAGGCGGGACCGCAGCGTCAGCAGGCCACCAACGCCTACCACTTCGACATCGGCCGCCTCGGCCGCGCGCTGGGCGATGCCGGAAAGGCGGTCTGTGCGCGCTTCCTGAACCTCAGGGAGGCGCGCCGCCGACGGGCAGCTCAAACCCCCGCTTCTGCCCGCCCTGCGCCACAGAGCGCTCCAGGCGCCGCCAGCGCCCCGGCGACAACCGATCCTGCCTTGGAGGCGGCTCTCAAACGAGCCGAGGCCGCGGGAGAGGCGCGAGTTTGGAAATCATGATGTTTACCCTCACAGGGGTTTAAGAGGATAAGGAATGGCCTAGTCGGCCATATCAAGACGCCACCACACACGCAGAATTTACACCCTCGGTAGCCTATCGCGCCCGAGGACGGGGAGACGCTTGTCTCCCCGCTTGGCTTCCCAGGGGCGCCAAGAGGCGACGATGGCGCGTCAGCCCGGCGCGCTGCTCCCGGCCGCGCTGTCGAGCGCGAAATTGGCGACCAACAGTTCACCCATTCGCTGGCCATTTCCGGTAGCAGCTGCGGATATGGTGTAGGTGACGCCGACCTCCCGCATGGGGAAGTCCGCGAAGATCGCGCGGATTTCCGGCGTGTCGTTGATCGAGAGAAGGAATTTACCGCGGAGCCCGCGCAGCTGCTCGGCCAGCCGCTCAAAATCGCCGCGATCGAAGAAGTCCGCGCCATAATCGCCTTCGCAATTCCAGTAAGGCGGATCGAGATAGAAGAGCATGCCCGGCCTGTCATAGCGCCGGATGAAGTCGGCATAGGGCAGCCGCTCGATGACAACCGGCTGCAGCCGGTCGCGGATGGCCGCCAGCACGGCGCGCAAACGGGCGAGATTGAAGCGCGCGGGCGTGGTCGTCGACACACCGAAGCTTCGCCCGATGACCTTGCCGCCGAACGCCAGGCGCTGGAGATAGAGAAAGCGCGCCGCGCGTTCGATATCGGTCAGGCAGGCCGGGTCGATCGCGCGCATCCGCATGAAGTCGTCGCGGCTCGCCGGCAGCCAGTCGAGCTCATCGACCAGGGCGCGATAATGGCGGCGCACCACGCGAAACAGCGTCGTCACATCGCCGGAGATATCGTTGATCACCTCCACGCGCGGCCGATGCGCGCGCCGAAAGAAAATGCCGCCCATGCCGACGAACGGCTCGGCATAGCCGTCATGATCGACGGACTGGAGGATGGCGCAGACGCGCTTGGCGAGGTTGCGCTTGCCGCCCAGATAACCGGCGGCGGGGGAAACGGGGGTGACGGGGGTGAGAGACATGAGGCAAGCCTTCAGGCGGCCGCTCGATCGGCGGTCGTGTTCGGGCTCGCAGGCCTCAGACAATTGAACGTGCCGCAGCGGCGGCACTTGATCTCGATGACGCCAGCGATCGCGCCGGGCTCGGACTTGAAGAGCAGTGCGCGGCACGACGCGCATTTCATTGAAACGCAGGCAAAATCATTTGACGAGTGCATGGAGGCTCTCCACAAACCCAGCGCCCGTATGCGCGGGTGCGGGGCGGCCAGTCGGCCAGCTGTGTCGTGGCGAGCTCATTCTCGTCGGTTCATCGGGTTGCCGCCCGTTGACCCCCGCTCCCGGCGCTCGTCAGCGCCAGGGTGGCAGGAAACACATTAAATCATGGGATCAGCATCTCACCCCATCGGGCGAAGAGCGCGCGGCGCTGGTCGAACAGCTGCGCGCGATTATAGGCGGCCTCGCTTTCGCTGGCGCTCTTGGGGGCATGGGCCAGCGCCAGGTCGATCGCCGCGCGTTCGAGCGGGAAGCGTTCGTTCATGATCGTGGAAAAGCATGCGCGCCAGCCGTGCGGGACATGGCGGCCGGCATAGCCCGCGCGCTTGTAGAGCGCGCCGATCGCCGCCGCGTGGATCGGGAACACACGCGAAGATCGGGTATCATACCCATTCTCGCCGATCGCCTTCAGCACCGCGACCGCCTGGGGGCTGAGCGGCACGATATGGTCATTGGCGCTGTCGGCCTTGCGCGCTTTCTTCAGCTTCATGCGCGCGGCCGGGATGCGCCAGAGCGGCGCATCGCCAGCCAGCCCCTCGAATTCGTCCCAGGTCGCGCCCAGCAGCGCGCCGATGCGCACCGCCGTCAGCGCCAGGAAACGCGACGCCAGTCGGATGATTGGCGGACCCCCTGCCCGCTCGCACGCTGCGAGCAGCGCGCGCGCCTGGTCCAGGTCGGTCAGCGCCGGCTGCCGCCGCGCGATCGGCGCCGGCCGCAGCGCCCGCGCGACGAAGGCGGCGGGATCCTGTTCGGCCAGGCCCTCGGCGATGGCGAAGGCGAACACGGCCGAAATGCGCTGGCGGATTCGACGCGCGGTCTCGATCGACCCGCGCGCCTCCACGTCGCGCAGCAGCTGCAGGATCGCCGGCGACGTGATGGCGCCGATCGGCAGCAGGCCGATATCCGAAAACACGTTGCTCTCCAGCGACGCGATGACGTCGTCCGCATGCCGGTCCGTCCAGCGATCGCGCTGCACCGCATGCCATTCGCGCGCCACGGATTCGAACGTGCGAATTTGCAAGGCGGCGGCCGTGCGCATTTGCACGGACGGATCCACGCCCTGCGCGACCAGGCCGCGCGCCTCCTCGGCCTTGTCACGGGCATCGACCAGTTGCACGTCGGGCCACTGCCCCAGGCACAGCAGCTTCTCGCGCCCCTGCACCCGGTACCGGAGCCGCCAGCTGCGCAGGCCGGTCGGTGCCACGAACAGGAACAGCCCGCGCTCGTCGAACATCTTGTAGGCGCGCGACTGCGGCCGCGCGGCTTTCACCGCGGCGTTGGAAAGCATATGCCTGATCCGAATGAAAGGGGGACTAAATGTGCGATCTACAAACGGGGGCCGGATGCCTCGATATGGCTGATCACATTGCTGGAGTGCTTACGGCCATTGTCGCAGTGTTAGCTTTCGCCCATTATCAGCTTGGCCGATGGCGCCGGCGAAGAAAATTGGTACGCTACCTTGATAGGTACCTGCTTTCCGTGAAAGGTGACGCCGCCCGGACTGGGAAGCTTACTGCCTTTCACCTGATGTCCGTCCTCCATATGACAGAAAGCGAAGTTCTAGAGGCGGCGTTCACCAGCGAAAAGGTGAGGGCATGGCGGATTGTCGATCGCCAAACCGGCCGATCTGTTGGCATCATGTTCAGTTCGGCAAAGCTTCCGATGCCAAAATTTGAGATCGAATATGATCAAGAATACGATGCTTGACGACGGACAACCCCTCCGTCGCGCATCTCGGCAAAGGCGCGGTTTTCCGCTATCGTGCAGCTATGCCTCGTCCCGATGATACCCCACCCGATACCCCACTACAGCGAGCGATTCTCGCCGCCGAAATGGTCCTGATCGCGGTACTCACGATCTTCGCGCTGGCGTCGCCGATCGTCACCTGGTTGCGATCGTGACAGCCGATCGGCGGCTTCGCTGATCAGCGCGCCCACCAGCGCGCGGCCGATCCAGCTCGCGATCTTGCCGACAGGGATCTTCATGCCGCGATTCCCATGCGGACCTGCCGGGCGATCCAGCCATAGGCGAAGCGCTCATTGGCCGGTCGTGCGACGCTGATCGCCTCGTAACGCGCCGTGCGGAAGCCATGGACCGTCCAGAGTAGGACGGCGAGCCCCTCCCCCGTTTTGCCCCGGCGCTGGAAATAGCTCTCCAGAGCAGCGCGCGTCTTGGGGCCGCACCTCCCGTCGACCTTCAGGTCGGCGTAGAGGGTGGCGCCCGCGTTCAGCATGTTGAGCGCGCGTTGCAGCAGTTCGCCCGCTACCGAGACACCCATGTTGATCCCGGTGTCGAACAGCAGTTCGGCCAGGCGCGCGCTGATTGCCCCGATCCGGTCGAACCCTGGCTCGATATAGTAGAGATCGCGATAGATCCGCACCGCGGTCTCACGCGGCAGGATGCGCATGTCGCCGGTATAGCCGTTCGCCCGCGCGACCCGCTCCGTTACGCCCCAGCGTGTTGCGCCGCCGGCATCGCTCGGATCGTTCACATAGCCACCTTCGCGGCCGATCGCCTCGTCGATGAGATCGTCGATGCTCATACCTTCTTCCTTTTCTGCTTTCCCGGACGCGCGGTGACCGCCGTCGGAATTTTCGGCGCGCAGATCGCCAGCAGCGCCTCGGCCGCGCGTTGCCGATCGGCGAGCGCCAAGGGAACGGCGCCGCTCATTTGATCTGGCTCTTCAGGTCCTGGACCGTGACGGTCAGCGCTGTCAGCGCCGACGCAAGCACCTTGTCCGCCTCCACGCGCTTCTCGTCGATCTGCGTGCGCTGGTCGGCGACGGTCTTCTCGCGCCAGACCAGATAGGCGATCATGAGGCCGAGCGGCCCGAACTGGCCGAAGGCGGTGATAAATTCAGGCGACATGTCAGGAAAACGCCACCCGCGACGGCCGCGCGACAACGCGCCGCCAGTCTTCGTCCGCCACCGTGCGCGCGTCGCGGCCCGACGCTTCGGTGTCCTCGATCCAGCCGCGATAGAGCCGGAATTTCGCAGGGTTGCCCGGCGTCCCAGGCCAGAAGCTGGTGCCCAGCCCGACGCGCCATTTGTTGTCGGTCAGATCCTGCGTCGTCTTCGCGCCGACAGCCCCGGTGACTGACTGAATGCCTCCTGCCGCCGTGCGCAGCTGCAGTCCGATGCCGGCGTCATCGCGCCACCAGAGGATTTGCGCGACCTGCCCGAAATGCGCGTCGAACGGGGTGAGCTGCAGCTGCTCATAGACGCCTTCGGAGGTCGCGCGCACTGCGCGCAGCAGCGGCCCGGCGCTGTATGCTTGCGCGATCGTCAGTAGATCGGGTTCGGCCTGAAAGCCGTTCGCCTCCGTCGTGAATGCCGAAAACGGGCGGACGCTGCTACCGCTATGCCATTGCGCCTTTGTCGGCAGACGCAGATACAGCGCTTCGAACCAATATTGATCGGTCTGGGCGACGACATGGGGGGCGATGTCCGGCGTCGCGATGACGGTGCCGATGATCGGCACGGCGCTATAATCAAAGCCGTTGCCGGCATAATCGGGGATGCCGCCATCATAGGCGATCTCGATTGCGCCATTATAGGTGGTGGCGCTCTGGCTTCCATCGACCTGGATGGTGGCGATGTCTTTGATGACATCGCCAGAGACCGGGTCGCGCCCCGTAGCAGCGCCCGGATAGCAGCGCGAATAAGACAGGTCGAACAGGCCCATCACGCCACCGTTCGCACCCTCCAGCAAGCGGTCAGGCCGCCACAGCGGCACCGCGGGGTTATCGATGGGGCCGCTGTTGAGTCCGAGAATATTGACCATTGCAGGATCCTTATTGTGCGGTGGTGAGGGTGCGGATCAGCGCGTCGATGATGGTCGCGCGTCCGAATGTCTGGGTGGGGTGGATCAGCGTGTCGTCCAGCAGCGCGCGGCCCGACCCATAGGCATAGTCGGCATAGGCCTCGCCGAACGCATATTGCAGGTCCAGATGCGCGCAGGCCCGGGCGACCGCTGCGGCGCGGGCGGCGGTTGCATAGGCGGCCTGGGGCGATCCCTGCGCGCGCGTCGCAGGTGGCGTCACCAGCAGCATGTCGGCCGCCGGCGCGGCGAGGCGAGCGCGCCGGATCAGCTCGGTCAGGTTTGCGCCATGCTGCACCGGCGATACCGGAGCCTGGTTGCTGAGCAGCTGGTCATTGGTCAGATGCATGACCTGTACGACATGGGGGCCGAGCGCCGCCATGCCGGCGACAAAATCGGCTTCGTTGACGCTGGTCCAGTGCGCGGTGTTGCTGCCATTTTTGCCCAGCTTGTGGACGCGCACGCCGCCGCCCGATTTCTGCAGGTCGATGCCGGACATTTTCACGGTCCCGGACACCGCCTCGATATCCAGCGTCCATCCGCCTGCGGGCACCCCGGTAAGCGCGAAGGTCTGCAGCGCGTCGCCGCTGATCGCAATCTCCGTCCACGCGCCGCCGTTCCAGCGATACCGCAAAATGCCCGACGACGCGTGCAGGATCGCGCTGGTGATGCCCGCAGGCCCCGCCATCGTCACCGTATAGCTGTCGCCCGCGTTGGCGGTGCTGACCTGTCCCGCATCGGCCGAGCCGCCGGTGAAATAATTGGACGTCCATGCGCCCGACTTTGCGACGATCACATCGCTGCGCGCGCCCCCGGCAATTGCGCCGGAAGACGAAAAGGCGAAGCCCGTCCAGCCTGGCCCGCCGTCGCCATATTCGGCCTGCATCGCCTCCGTGAAGGCGCGGATCCAGTAGAGCGGCGATCCGGTCCAGCTG
>NZOF01000062.1 GCA_002695185.1 Erythrobacter sp. | reverse complement strand
TGGTGCACCCAAGTGGATTCGAACCACTGGCCTTTGCCTTCGGAGCTAGAACCACAACGCTACGACAGGCTTACCAATCCAACGCTAGAGTACGATAACACGCTGTTTATACAGCATTTTATTGATCGTAAGGGTTCTCTGTGCTACGCCAACGACACCCACAGTTTTCGATACGGTGGTGAGATTTTGGTGAGTTTTTGAGCCCGCACTAGCGAGGTACTTATGTCGAAACTTACGAAAACCGTCGTGGACAAGTCCGAACCACGCGACCGTCAATACACCGTTTGGTGCGGCGAGCTGAAGGGCTTTGGCGTCTTCGTCCTGCCCTCCGGCACCCGGACCTACTTCGTCGATTATCGAAACGCCAACAATGTGCGGCGGCGGATGAAGCTGGGCCGGCACGGACAGATCACCGCCGAGCAAGCGCGCACGCTGGCCATTCAAGCCCTGGCCGAAGTCTCCAAGGGGAACGATCCCCTCGAAAACCGGAACAGCGCGCGCAAGGCGATCTCGGTAAAGGAGCTTTGCGAGCTGTATATCGCGGAACTCGAAGCCGGCCGCATCCTCGGCAAGGGCGGGCGGCCGAAGAAGGCCAGCACCAAGATCACCGACCTCGGCCGGATCAACCGCCACATCATCCCACTCCTGGGCAAGAAGCGCGTCACCCACGTCACCAAGGCCGACGTGACGACCATGATGAAGGACATCATGGCGGGCAAGACGCGCGGGATCGAGAAGACGGAGAAACTGCGCGGTAAGTCGATCGTACGGGGCGGCATCGGCGTCGCTAGCCGCACCGTCGGTCTCCTGGGTGGCATCTTCACCTATGCACGGGATGACCTGGGCATCATCGAGGTCAATCCGGCGCATGGCATCCGCAAGCCCAAGGACGCCGTGCGCCAGCGCCGTCTGAACGAGGACGAGTATCGCGCCCTCGGGCGCATCCTTGCCAATGCCGCCGAGGATGAACGCTACACGCGCACCGTGGAGATGATCCGTCAGATCGCCATGTCGGGTTGCCGGCGCAGTGAGGTCATCAAGCTGCGCAAAACGGAACTCGACACCGTGGGGAGTTGCTTCCGGTTCGAGGATACGAAGGAAGGTCAGTCCGTGCGGCCGATGGGCTTGCCGGTGCTGGAGTATTTCGACGAGCGGGACATGAGCGGCGACAGCCCCTATGTGTTTCCCGGCGAGCGGAACCTGGCCAAGCCGTTCGGCAGCTTCCCTCGGCATTGGGAAAAGATCTTCGCCGGGACGGAGCTGGCGGACATCACCGCTCATGTACTGCGCCACAGCTTCGCCAGCCTGGCGAACGACCTTGGTTTCACCGAGATCACCATCGCGGCGCTTCTCGGCCATGCCACCGGCTCTATCACCAGCCGTTATGTGCATACGCTCGATGCAGCCCTCGTCATGGCGGCCGATACGGTGTCCGGCTACATCCATGCGCTGCTCAATGGTGCTGAGCTGACACATACACATTATGCGCTTGATCGGGGCTCGCGTAAGGCTGCGTTGGTTCGGTTTCTGACGCCCCATCAAGACTCAACAGCACAAGCTGAAACGTCACAACGGCTGGCCGCCTGACAATTGCACACGATGGTATGGGATGCAGGCCGCTCCTAGACCGATGCGGCTTTCATCCCCAAAACTGTCTAAAGAACAAGAGGTCGGCCGGGTCATTATCCATCGGCACATAGGCATATTGACATACATTATATGAACACATATTGATGTGTTTAATGTATATGTCATGAAAGCTCGATAATGGCCCACTCGCACGCCGACCATGGTCATGGCCACGATCACGACCACGATCATTCGCACACGCCGACCATCACCAGCGACAATGAGCGCAAGGTGCTGCTGTCGTTCGGCCTGATCTTCACCTTCATGGCGGTCGAGGTCGTGGGCGGTCTGCTTTCAGGGTCGCTGGCGCTGCTGGCGGACGCCGGCCATATGATGACCGACGCGGCGGCGCTGGCGCTCGCCTATGCCGCCTTCCGTTTCGGCCAGCGCGCGGCTGATTCCAAACGCACCTTCGGCTATCTGCGTTTCGAGGTGATCGCCGGCTTCGTCAACGCCGTCACCCTGTTCGCGATCGTCGGCTGGATCGTCTATGAAGCCTGGCAGCGCTTTCAGGAGCCGCAGCCGATCCTTGCCGGCCCGATGTTCGGGGTCGCGATCGCGGGGCTGCTGGTCAATATCCTCGTCTTCTGGATTCTGACGCGCGGCGACAGCGAGCATGTCAACATCAAGGGCGCGGCGCTCCACGTCATGGGCGACCTGCTCGGCTCGGTCGGCGCCGTGGGCGCGGCGATCGTGATCTACCTGACGGGCTGGACGCCGATCGACCCCATCCTGTCGGTGGTCGTCTCCCTGCTGGTACTGCGTAGCGCATGGAAACTGGCGGGCAAGTCGCTGCACATCCTGCTCGAAGGCGCGCCCGACGGCGCGGCGCCGGAGAAGATCGAGCGCCATATTCTGGAGCATGTGCCGGGCGTGGCTGCGGTCGGCCATATCCATGTCTGGTCGATCACGTCGGGCCGCACGCTGGCGACGATGCACGTCCGACCGGCGAACGACACCGAGGCCCGCGTAGTGGTGCGTGCAGTGGAACGCGAGTTGGAGAGCCATTTCGAGATCGAGCACGCCACTGTAGCGGTGGATTGGAACGAGGAAGGCGAGACGTGCAGCCTCGCTCCCGGCAGCAAGCGGGATGAGGGACGCGGACCTGGGCACGACCATCCCAGCCACAGCCACGGCGGCGTGAAACACGCTTGCTCCCACTGATAGGCGGACGTTGGTGCAGCCTATCTGAAATGCTCTGTCAGACTGCCTCCCGGTGCCTGAAGGTGGCTCTTGGCAATGAACGGGAACCAAACGCCCGCAGGAACATCGCTGTTCTCACTGCCGCGCAAGCCTTGGGCGGCGCCAGCCCGCCGATCGTGATGTCGCTCGGCGGGCTGGTCGGTCAGCAACTCTCGCCCGATCCCGCCTGGGTTACCTTCCCCGTCAGCCTGTTCGGACTCGGCCTTCGCGACCACAGCGGCTGTTTCCTTTCTTGCCGGCACGATCTTGCACAGCTCGGGTTGGATGGCGATCAATTGGCTGATTTTCCCGGTAATCGCGACGAGCCTCATTCCGCTGCTGCTCCGGCAAGCCGGTTCCACAAGTGCAAGGGGATGATCGAGGAAAACCGGCAATTGGTTGGCTAGCGGGTGGTCAAGGCTGGCCCTAGAAGGATCATAAATCTACACATCGTCATATATTCACGTATAAGAGGCTCCTGATGTCCGACACCACCAACTCTGACGATCATGGCAATCCTAAGCATTCTCAGGGACTGTCGAGCCACGACGTAACGATCCTGGCCGAAACTTTCCGCTTGCTGGGCGATCCCTCCCGCCTGCGTATTCTGCTCTATTGCCTGCAAACGCCGCGATCGGTGGGCGACATCGCCGAAAGCCTCGATCTGTCGCAAACGCTGGTCAGCCACCATCTGCGCCTCCTGCGCGGCGCGCGCCTCGTCCGTAGCGAGCGACACGGCAAGCAGATATTCTATGAAGTGGCGGATGCCCATGTGAGCACCATGCTCATCGACATGGCCAGCCATATGGATGAGGATCACGACGACGAATGATCGCGCCCAGTAATATTTGTTCACAGAAAGACAGGAGGACCGGCGCACCTCGATCAGGCCCGCCGGTCCGATAACCATATCCCTCAGAACCAGGACCGGATTCCGATCAGGAAATTCCACCCACCTCTGCTTTCAGCGCGGGCGCGGCGAAAATCCGCCGTGTCGCCAAAGGCGCGTTCATATTTCACGCCGATATAGGGCGCGAACTCCGGCACGAACTGGTAGCGCAGACGCAACCCCAACTCGGCGGTGGACAGCCCGGAACCGATGCCCAGCTCGGGAACGTCCTGCGCGGAGAAGTTCAGTTCGGCGGTTGGCTGGAGGATCAGCTTCTGGGTCAGGCGCTGGTCATATTCCGCTTCGATTCGCGCGGTGACGTCACCCTTGTCGGACAGGAACAGCGCACTGTCGATCTCGAACCAGTAAGGGGCAAGGCCCTGAACGCCGATGACAGCGTAGGTGCGGTCCGGTCCGGACCGAAAATCGTGGCGTATGCCGGCCTGGAGGTTCCACCACGGATCGAGCGCGTGGCTCCAGAGCGCCTGCGCCTCGACACTTTCCGGGCTGTCGTCGAAGTGGCTTTCGCCTTCGGTCTTGAGCCAGAGCTTGTCGATATCGCCGCCATACCAGCCCTGCACGTCCCAGGCATAGCCGTCCTTGCCCTTGCCGATCACGGCTTCGAGCTGATCGATCAGGATATTGTGGCTTTTGATATCGCCATGTTCGCGGCGCACGATTTCGCGCGCCGGAGCCATGGCCGCCGCGCCGAATATGGCATCGGCGGCGTGATCGGGGCCGCCCATGGCCGCCGCCGATGGCCCGCGCACCGGCGGGTCGGGAATGCCCGGTTCATGGCCTGCATGGGCCTGGTGCGCTTCCATCGGCGCGGCTGAAGGCATGGCGTGGCCGGCATGAGGATCGGGCGCTGCGGAGGGTTCCGGCGGCATGTCGTGCCCCGCATGGGGATTGCCTTCGGCACCGTCCATACGATGCCCCGCATGGGAATCGGCCGGGTCCTGCTGTGAGGCGCCAGCATGACTCCGGTGATCGTGTTGCGCTCAAGCGGGAGTCGCGACGGCGAGGAGAGCGATGCCCACGAGCCGCATCATGCCGCGTCTCCGTCGAGCGGACGGACGGTGACGACGCGAAACATCCCGGCGTGCATGTGGAGCAGCAGATGGCAGTGAAACGCCCAGTCGCCGGGCGCATCGGCGGTCAGGTCGAAGCTGACCTTGCCGCCCGGCAGCACATTGACGGTGTGCTTGCGCGGATAGCTGCCGGTATGACCGTTCACCAGTTCGAAGAAATGGCCGTGCAGGTGGATGGGATGGGTCATCATCGTGTCGTTGATGAGGGTAACGCGGGCGCGTTCATTGCGCTCGAAGCGGATCGGTTCCACGCCCTCGCTGAACTTCTCGCCATCGAACGACCACATGAACCGTTCCATGTTGCCGGTGAGGTGGACCTCGACCGTGCGCTGCGGCGGGCGCGTGTCGGGATTGGGCGTCAAGGACATCAGATCGCGATAGGTCAGCACCTTATGGCCGACATCTTCGAGGCCCAGCCCCGGATCGCCGGTGCGATCGACCGGCGCCATGGCGATGGCGTCCACGCCCACACCGACCTTGACGCTGTCGGGAACCAAAGACTTGTCACGCATGTTCATGCCGCCCATCGAATGGGAACCGCCATGATCCATGCCGCTGTGATCCATCCCGCCATGGTCTGCTGTCACCGCGTCTGCCCCGGCCGCCATCGCGCCATGGCCCATGGCACTATGGTCCATTCCCGCCATTGATCCGTGGTCCATGCCGCCCATGCCCATGTCCTTCATGGTGAGCGTGGGACGCGGGCGCAGCGGCGGAATCGGCGCCGTCATCCCCATACGGGATGCGAGCGTGGCGCTCGCCATGCCGGAACGATCGATCGATTCCGCCACCAGCGTGAACGCCTTGTCCTCGGCGGGTTCGATGATGGCGTCATAAGTTTCGGCATTGCCGATCTGGAACTCGTCGACCGTTACGGGTCGGACATTCTGGCCATCGGCGCTGACCACCGTCATCGGCAGGCCGGGGATACGGATATTGAAGATCGTCATGGTGGCGGCATTGATGAAGCGCAGCCGCACCCGCTCGCCGGGACGGAACAGGCCGGTCCAGTTCTCCTGCGGGCCATGACCGTTGATGAGATAGGTGTAGGTGACGGCCGTCACGTCGGAAATGTCGGTGGGGTCCATCCGCATCTGCGCCCACATGGCGCGGTCCGATGCCGACATTTCCTCCTCGGGGCCGCCCTTCATCATGCCGAACAATGTCTGTTTCTGGCGATTGAAGTAGCCGCCTTCCGCCTTGAGCTTGGTGATGAGAGCGTGCGGATGCAGGAACGTCCAGTCGCTCAGCACGATCACATGCTCGCGATCATAAGCGATCGGATCGGGCTCGGCGGGATCGATCACGATCGGACCATAATGGCCCTGTTGTTCCTGAAGGCCGCTATGGCTGTGATACCAATAGGTGCCGCTTTGCAGCAACGGAAAGTCATAGACGAAGGTCGAACGCGGCTTGATCCCCGGAAAGCTGAGGCCGGGCACGCCGTCCATCTGGAATGGCACGAGCAGCCCGTGCCAGTGGATCGAGCTGTCCTCGTCGAGCGTGTTCTCGACGTGCAACCGCACATTCTGCCCCTCGCGCAGCCGGATCAGCGGCGCGGGCAATACACCATTCATAGTCACGGCGTGACCGGTCCGCCCGCCTACGGTGAAAGGCGTATTGGCAATCCTGAGGTGAATATCCTCGCCCGAGAGTGTGGGCAGGGTCGGTACAAGCCCGGTCGAGCCGGTTCTGGCCCAGGCGGGAACAAGCCCCGTGATGCCGAGTCCGGCTATGCCGATGGCTCCCGCTCGTAAAAACGACCTGCGCTCAATGAATGGTGTCATGTCTCTATGTCCTGCAGGTGCCCGATTTTCGGAAACGGGAACAAGGGCCGGAAATGCCGGACGGACGACAGCCGTCATCCGCCCGGTCGGACCTGGTGGTATGGCTACGCCTCCCTATGCCACTTCAATAGCGCGCGCGGGATAGCCGTCCTCGGCGAGCGCGACTTCGATAGCTTGCGCGCTAGCCACGGTATCGACCGTGACCTTCTTGTCCGCGATACTCACCTCGACCTTCGCATTGGCGTCGATCGCGGTGATCGCTTGCGCGATGTGCTTGATGCATGAACCGCAGCTCATGTTTTCGACGTGGAATTGCATGGGAAATCTCCATTGTTCCTGACAACGGATCACAAGCTAATCTTTCCCATCGTTGGAGGGTCAAGGCCGTTTTTCGCGGTCGCTATCGGAAAGGAGATCACGGCCCTACCGTTGAGCCATGTGCTTGCGAGGGCGGCTTGCTCTCATCAGGTCAGGATATATTTTGCCCTTGACCTTCCCATCATTGGAACCTGCATCTTGCGACAAATTCCAATCGTGAAGTGTGGAGTATCGAGCCATGATAGCCGCAGAAACCCTGAGAGATTCGGACGAATCCATCGATTCGGCGATCAGCTTGCCGATTGAGGGCATGACCTGCGCGTCCTGTGTGGCCCGCATCGAACGGTCGCTGAGCAAGGTCGAGGGCGTACAGTCCGTCAGCGTCAATCTGGCGACCGAACGCGCCGACATTCGAGCAAACGCCGCCGTCGACCGAAAGGCGCTGGTGCGGGCCGTCGAGGCCGCCGGCTACAGCGTGCCATCTGTCGCCGGCATCGAACTGGCGGTGGAGGGAATGACCTGCGCATCCTGCGTCGGTCGCGTGGAGCGGGCGCTCAAAGCTGTCCCCGGCGTCACCGAGGCGATAGTCAACCTAGCGACCGAACGCGCGAGCGTGCGCGGCGCGGCCGATGTTGAGGCGCTCATCGCAGCGATCGCGGGCGCGGGCTATACAGCGCGCCCAATTGAGGCCAGCGTTTCTGGCGACGAGGAAGCGGCCGAGCGGAAGGACGCCGAGCGCCGGGCGCTGAAGCGCGATCTCACCCTTGCGACCGTACTGGCGCTGCCGGTGTTCCTGCTCGAAATGGGCAGCCACGTCATTCCCGGCGTCCATGGCTTGATCGACCGCACGATCGGCATGCAGGCAAGCTGGTATCTCCAGTTCGTCCTGACGACGCTGGTGCTCGCCTTCCCCGGCATCCGTTTCTACAAGGCGGGCCTGCCCGCGCTGGCGCGGCTGGCGCCGGACATGAACTCGCTGGTTGCCGTCGGCACGCTGGCCGCCTACGGCTATTCGCTGGTCGCGACTTTCGCGCCCGGTCTGCTGCCCGCCGGGACGGTCAACGTCTATTATGAAGCGGCGGCGGTCATCGTTGCGCTGATCCTGTTGGGCCGTTACCTCGAAGCCCGTGCAAAGGGCCGCACCTCCGAAGCGATCAAGCGGCTGGTGGGATTGCAGGCCAAGACCGCCCGCGTGCGCCGCGACAGCGCGGTGTTCGAGGTTTCCATTAGCGAGGTCATCACCGGCGACATTATCGAAGTGCGTCCCGGCGAGCGCATCCCCGTCGATGGCGAAGTGACCGAGGGCGAGAGCTATGTCGACGAGTCGATGATCACCGGCGAACCCATCCCGGTCGCCAAGGCTGAGGGCGCCACGCTGGTCGGCGGCACCGTCAATCAGCAGGGCGCGCTGGCGTTCCGCGCCACCGCCGTTGGCGGCGCGACGATGCTGGCGCAGATCATCCGCATGGTCGAGCAGGCGCAGGGATCGAAGCTGCCGATTCAGGCGCTGGTCGACAAGGTGACGATGTGGTTCGTCCCCGCCGTGTTCGGTGTGGCGGCGCTGACTTTCGCAGCCTGGCTGTGGTTCGGCCCGTCGCCCGCACTGACCTTTGCACTGGTGAATGCGGTCGCCGTGCTCATCATCGCCTGCCCCTGCGCTATGGGGCTGGCGACGCCGACCGCCATCATGGTCGGCACCGGGCGCGGAGCGGAACTGGGTATCTTGTTCCGCAAGGGCGAGGCGCTGCAACTGCTGAAGGACGCCAGGGTTGTCGCGGTCGACAAGACCGGCACGCTGACCGAAGGTCGTCCCGCGCTCACCGACCTGCAAGTGACGGACGGCTTCGACCGGGCGGCGGTGCTGGGTCTGGTCGCCGCTGTCGAGGACAAGTCGGAGCATCCGATCGCCCGCGCAATCGTCGACGCGGCCAAGGCGGAAGGTATTGCGCTGCCCGCGATTACCGACTTCGACTCTATCACCGGCTTCGGTGTCAAGGCGGTGGCGGGTGGCGAGCTGGTCCAGATCGGTGCCGATCGCTACATGCGCGAGCTTGGGCTGGACGTGGCCGCCTTTGCGGAGACAGCACAGCGGTTGGGGCAGGAAGGCAAGTCGCCGCTCTATGCCGCCATTGGCGGGCGGCTTGCCGCGATCATCGCGGTGGCCGATCCGATCAAGGCGACCACGCCGGCAGCCATCGCGGCGCTGCACGCGCTCGGCCTCAAGGTTGCGATGCTGACCGGCGACAACCGCATGACGGCCGAGGCTATCGCCCGCCAGCTCGGTATCGACGAAGTGGTCGCCGAAGTCCTGCCCGAAGGGAAGGTGGAGGCGATAGCCCGGCTCAAGGCCGAGCATGGCCGCGTCGCCTTCGTCGGGGATGGCATCAACGATGCGCCCGCGCTGGCGGCTGCCGATATCGGCCTAGCGGTCGGCACCGGCACGGATATCGCGATCGAGGCGGCCGATGTCGTGCTGATGTCGGGCCATCTGAACGGTGTGGCGACGGCCATCGCCCTGTCGCGCGCGACGATTGGCAATATCCGCCAGAACCTGTTCTGGGCGTTCGCCTACAACACGGCGCTGATCCCGGTCGCGGCAGGCGTGCTCTATCCGAGCCTGGGCATCCTGTTCTCGCCGGTGTTCGCGGCGGGTGCTATGGCGATGTCGAGCATCTTCGTCTTGGGTAATTCGTTGCGCCTGCGCGGTTTTCAGCCACGCGAGACAGGAGGAACGGCATGAACATCGGACAAGCCTCCAAGGCGTCGGGCGTCTCCGCCAAGATGATCCGCTATTACGAGCAGACCGGCCTCATTCCGAAAGCCGATCGCAAGGACTCCGGCTATCGCGATTACTCGCCATCGGATGTTCATATGCTGCGGTTCATCCGGCGGGCGCGTGATCTCGGTTTCTCGGTCGCGGAGATCAACGATCTTCTGAGCCTCTGGCGGGACAAGGCCCGCCAGAGCGCCGATGTGAAGCGGATCGCGCAGGCCCATATCGCCCAGCTTCAGGAGCGGATCGAAAATCTGAACCAGATGGCCGCGACGCTCGGAACGCTGGTGGATTGCTGCGCGGGCGATGATCGGCCTGACTGCCCGATCCTTGCCGATCTGGAGGAACCCGGCGCCGCGCCAGCATCCGTGCCGGCGGCAACGGGCCGCCTTCGGCACCGACCGTAAACGAATCAGATATTCGACACCGCTCCACGATGCGGCGCCGCTCCCGCTAAGCCGTGGTCAACAAGTCCGACAACAAGCGGACGCGTTGATCCCGAGTGGTGCGGTCGCCTTCAGAAAAACGCTGACGCCATAACCTATGGCGACCACCCCGCCGATTTGCAGTAGGTCTCGTCGTGAAGGGCGGCGCTTCTCCGTCATGTGTCGTCCGGGGTCGCGCCTCCCAGCGCCCGGATCAAGGCGATTGCCGTTCGGGCGCGATCATATTCGACCGTGATGCTGGCGCGTTGCGCGGCGAGCGCGGCGGTTTGGGCCGTCGTCACCTCCAGATAGTCGGCCGCGCCGTCGCGATAGCGATCAAGCGCCAGGCTCTCAGCCCGCGCCGCCGCTTGGGCGGCTATGCGCTGCTCGCGATCCTGACCCGTCAAGGCATCCATGCGAGACAGGGCATCCTCCACCTCCCGGAACGCATCCAGCACGGTCTGGCGGTAGCCCGCGGCGAGTTCTTCATAGTCCGTCCGGCTGATGGCCAGCCGCGCTCGCCGTCCGCCACCGTCGAACAGATTGAAGATCGTGGTGATCGGCCCGAGCGCCCAGAAACCAGTATCCGCGCTGACGATCGGCGCCTCGACCGCCTGATACCCCGCGCCGAGCCCGAGGCTGATGCGCGGATAGAAGGCGGCCCGCGCGACGCCGATCCGCGCATTGGCGGCGACCAGGCGGCGCTGCGCCTCGGCGATGTCGGGACGGCGCTGAAGAAGTTCGGAGGGCAGGGACGGCGGCAGGTCAGGCAGCGCAAGGCTTCGTTGCGCGGGATCGATGGCGAAAACAGAGGCGCTCTCGCCAACCAGCGCCGCGATCCGGTTCTCGATCCCCGCGCGCTGCGCCCGTAGCGCCTCCAGACGGGCGCGGGCATCGGCGAGCTGGGCCGTCGATCGGCTACGGTCCACGCCAGAGGCAATGCCGCCTTCGTGGCGGGTGCGGATCAAATCATCGGCGCGCGCATAGGCGGCCACGGTCCTGGTCAGCAGGACCTGCTCGGCATCGACGGCGCGAAGTTGGACATAGAGATCGGCGACCGAAGCCTGAAGGCTGAGCCGCGCCGAGCGCAAGGCGGCCTCCTGCGCTTCGGCATCCGCCGTAGCGGCGCGCACGCTGTTGCGGACCCGGCCCCAAAGGTCCAACTCATAATCGAGACCAACACCGAAGAGGATCTGGTTCGCGATTACGGGCTCGCCAGCTCCGATCGATCGTCCGGCTGAAAGCCGCTCGCGCGAAGCCCCGCCGGTCAGATCGACATTCGGCAACTGGTTGGAGCGGTCGAGCCGTGCCGCCGCCAACGCCCGGTCGTAACGGGCAAGCGCGGCCGCGAGCGTCGGGGTCCGCTCGTCCAGCCGCGCCATCAGCTCGTCGAGCACCGGGTCCGCGAATCCGCGCCACCACTCGCCACGGTCTAGATGATCGCCGGGCGCGGCCGTCGTCCATCCTTCCACATGGCGGAAGCTTGCCGGGGTCTCGATTGCCGGCGTTTGCATCGGCGGCAGGGTGGCGCAGCCGCCGAGGCCGATCGCGGCGACGAATGCTATCCTAGCGCTGCGCATTCGGAGCCGCCGGTTGCCGTGCGGGAACTACCCGGACCTTGTCGCCGGTGGCCAGCGCGTCGGGAGGGGTCTGAACGATGCGGTCGGTTGGACGTAGCCCCGAGATAATCTCGATGGTCGCGCCCTGGTCGCGACCCACCGCAACCTCCCGAAGCGCGACCTGACCCTGGCCATCGACCACGGCGACCCGCGCGCCGTCGGAACCGAGGATCAGGGCGCTCGCCGGCACCTGGACCGTTTCGGCGCCGCCAGGCACGGACACCCGCACCTCCGCGTAGCTGCCGGGTCTCAGGCGTCGAGCGCCGTTATCGACCAGAAATTCCACCAGCATTGCGCCGGATTGGCGGTCCACCGCCTCGGAGAGACGGGACAGTGTGGCCTCGAACACCTCGCCCGGTCTGTCAGGCACGGTGAACATCGCTTGCGTGCCGCGCACCAGCCTTCCCGAAAAAGCTTGCGGTACGCGCACATAGAGGCGCAGGCGGCTGACGTCGGCAACGGTGAACAAGGGTTCCACCCCCGGCGCGCCCGTCTGGACCAAGGCGCCGAGCTGGGCCGAGCGGCTGGTGACGACGCCATCGAACGGCGCCGTCAGCCGCGTAAATCCGGTCAGCGCCCTCAGCCGGCCGACGTCCGCCTGAGCGGCCCGTGCGCGCGCATCGGCAGCGGCAAACTGCCCCTGCCGCTCATCGGCTTCCTGCCGGGACACGGCGTCCTTTTCGAGCAGATTGTTCCAGCGCGCCGCCGTGGTTTCGGCCAGCCCGCGATCAGCGGCCGCGGTCTGATAGGCCGCCTGGGCCTGCGCGAGCTGCTGGTCGATCTCGGGCGCATCGAGGATGGCGAGCGTTTGCCCGCGCCGCACCCGGTCCCCGATGTCCGCGCGCCATTCGCGCACATAGCCGCTCACCCGCGCGTTGATCGCGGCGCGATTATAGGGATCGAGACTGCCCGGCAGCACGATCTCGCCTCCCTCGGACACGCGGGGCTGAACCAGGCTGACGGTGGGCAGCGCGTTCTCGGCCGCGATGGCTGCCTGTTCGCTTTCGGCCATGCCGCGCGAAACGAGGCCGCCTCCGACCAGTGCGGCAATCACGAGACCGGCCGCGCCGAGATAAAGGCCGGCGCGCTTCTTTGGGGTTGGATCAGACATGCTGGAGTTCAAGCTCCCTTGCGGGTGAGGAAGGCGCGCCCTTGCGATGGGCGATGCTGAACAGCGCCGGCACGAGCAGCAGTGTCGCCACGGTTGCGAAGATCAAGCCGCCGATCACCGCGCGGCCGAGCGGAGCGTTCTGCTCGGCGCCCTCGCCGATACCGAGCGCGATGGGGGTCATGCCGATGATGATCGCGAGCGCGGTCATCAGCACGGGGCGGAAACGGACCACCGCCGCCTCGATCGCGGCGCGGGTGGCGTCGCCGGTCTCGGCTAGGCGTTCGCGTGCGAAGCTGACCACCAGGATGGAGTTGGCGGTGGCGACGCCCATGCACATGATCGCGCCGGTGAGCGCGGGCACGGAGATGGTCGTGCCGGTCACGAACAGCATCCAGACGATGCCGGCGAAGGCGGCCGGCAGCGCGCCGATGATGACCAGCGGGTCGATCCAGCTCTGGAAGGTCACGACGATCACGAGGTAGATGAGGATAATCGCGCCGATCAGCCCGAAAGCGAGACCGGAGAAGGCGTGGTTCATCGTCTCATATTGTCCCGCCAGCGTGACGGTTACGCCGGCCGGGCGCTCGGCATCCATCTCGGCAATGATGCGATGAATGTCGCCGGCCACGGCGCCCAGGTCGCGAGCCTGCGGCGTGGCATAGATGTTGATGACCGGCTGGATGTCTGCTCGGCTCGCTACGTTGATGGTCGTATTGCGAGTCACGGCGCCAAGACCGCCCAGCGTCTGGGCCTCCCCGGCGCCCGTCGCCGAAACCGGCAGCGCTTCCAGCGCAGCGATCGTGTCGACCTCCAGTTCGGGGACTTGCGCCACGACAGGATAGGACACCCCGTTTTCGGGATTGAGCCAGTAAACCGGCGCAGACTGCTGCGTGCCGGCTAGGGCGGTCGCGACGCTGGTGGTTACGTCACGCTGGTTGAGCCCGTATTGCGCGATCCGCGAGCGATCGATGTCGATGTTGAGCTGCGGCGCGCGCGAGGATTGCTGGAGTCGGGCGTCGGCGAGGCCGGGCACGGTCCGAACGCGTTTGAGGATCGCTTGCGCATAAGCTTCGTTCGCCGCGAGATTCCGGCCGCGCACCTGGATATCGATCGGCGCTGGCGAGCCGAAGTTCAGGATTTGGCTGGTGATGTCGGCAGGCAGGAAGGAGAAATCAACGCCCGGAAAGCTCACGGGCAGCTCGCGCCGCAAAGTGGCGACATGCGTGTCCGTCGCGGTTCGGTTCCGCCCGAGCGAGATGAGGATATCGCCCTCGTTCAGTCCCACCGTCCCCGTATTGTTGTAGATGACGTTGAGCAGCGCGGAGGACATTCCGACATTGGCGACGACCGATTCAACCTGCTCGGCGGGGATCAATTCGCGCACCCGCGTCTGCACCCGCGAGATCAGCGCCGTGCTGTCCTCGATGCGCGTGCCTGCCGGCGCGCGCACATGCAGGGTGATTTGCCCAGCATCCACAGTGGGAAAGAAGTCGCGGCCAAGTGTGGGAATGAGCAGCAGCGACGCCACCATCGCGCCGAGGAACGCCGGGATGAAGATGCGCCGTGCGGACATCACGCGGGAAAGCACCCGCCCGAAGCGGTCCTTCTGCCTGTCGAACCCGGTCGAAAAGCGATGCTGGAACCGGACGAGTGGATTGCGCGAGCGGGCGCGCTCGGCCTCTTCGCCCTCCCGATGCGGGCGTAGCAGATACATCGCCATCGTCGGGATGAGCGTGCGCGACAGGATGAACGAGGCGATCATCGAGAAGATCACCGCCAGTGCCAGCGGCACGAACAGATAGCCTGCGACGCCCGGCAGGAAGAACATCGGCACGAAGACGATGCAGATGCACGTCACGATCACGAAGGCGGGCGTCACGATCTGCGCCGCGCCGTCCATGATCGAGCGTAGAACCGGCTTCCCTTTCTCAAGGTGCCAGTTGATGTTCTCGATCGTGACCATCGCGTCGTCGACCAATATGCCGATGGCCAGAGCCAAGCCGCTCAGCGTCATGATGTTGATCGTCTGGCCGGTCGCGCTCAGCGCCAACAACGCGGCGAGGATCGCCAAGGGTATCGTGGTCACGATGATGATCGTCGATCGCCACGATCCCAGAAACAGCAGGATCATCAGCGAGGTCAGCACGGCGGCCAACACACCCTCATAGGCCACGGTGGAGACGGCCGCCTTCACCAGCACCGACTGGTCGCCGATAAGCTGGACGCGCAGCGTTTCCGGGAGGCCCTCGGTGATCTGTGGGATACGCTCGCGAACCGTATTGACGATATCGATGGTTGAGGCCGCACCGCTCTTGAGCACGGTCATCAGGACTGACCGCTGGCCTTCGACTTGGACGATGTTCATTTGCGGCGGCGCGCCGTCGCGGACTTGGGCGATGTCGCGCATGGTGATCGTCGCGCCGTCGACCACGCGAACTGGCAGATTGTTCAACTGCTCGACCGAGCCCGGCGCATTGTTGAGCCTGACGGTGTATTGCAGGCCGCCGACCTTGGCGAAGCCCGCCGGGATGATTTGGGTTTGCGCGGCAATCGCCGCCGCGACGTCGCCGGCGGACAGGCCGCGAGCGCGCAGCGCCTCAGGGTCGATGTCGATCTGTATCTGACGCTGCTTGCCGCCGGATGGGAAGGGCATGGCGACGCCCGGCACGGTGATGAGCTGCGGGCGGATTTGATTGACGCCGAGATCGTAGAGCTGCTGTTCGCTCAGCCCTTCGCCGGAGAGGGCGAGCTGGACGATCGGCACGGTCGAGGCGTCATAGTTGACGATGAACGGCGGAGAGATGCCCGGCGGAAGCTGACGCAAAATGAACTGCGAGATCGACGTGACCTGCGCGGTCGCGGTGCGAATGTCCGCGCCTGGCTGGAAGTAAATCCGCACGACGCCAACGCCGTTCATCGACTGGCTCTCGATCCGGTCGATGTCGTTGACGGTCGTGGTCAGCACGCGTTCGAACGGATTGATGATCCGTCCGGCCATGTCCTCGGGCGACAGCCCATTATAGGTCCAGGCGGTCGCGATCACCGGCACGCCGATGCGCGGGAAGATGTCGACCGGCATCCTCAGAACGGACAGGATGCCGAGGCCAAAGATCAGCACGGCCATCACGATGAAGGTCAGCGGTCGCGTTAGCGCGACCCGCACGAGCGCCATCATCGTGGCTGGTTCCGAAACATAGGTGACTTGCTAGGCATCGCACGTCCTCCCGCGAGATCGCGAAAATGGGCATGCTCCCGTCTTGCGTGATCGTGATCGTGGTGGCTGTGGGAATGGGGCATGTCGATCTCAAACGGAGCCATAAGATGTGCACATGAATATGTGTTCATTTGTTTGATGTCAACTCGATGCAGTCAAGCACCACCATGAGCTGGCCGTGGCGATGACGAGCAAATGGCAGCGTCATTTTTGCGCTCGGAGAAGCCGATGACGGCGTCGGCGGTTGAGGGACGGCTTCAGGAATCCGGGAATTCCTGACTTTCCGCATTGATTCGTTTGTTGCCGCAGACCGATGCTTCTTCCAACGTTTGGAAGGTCAAGGGATGAATCACTTCGGGCTCACGTCGGACCTACGCCGCCGGTACGTTGCTCGATGACTATGTGCAGTCGGGCACCATGGCCGCCGACCAAGCGGCGCTTCTAGCCGAAGTCGCCAAGGGTCCCGACCGCGTCGTCATCATTGAGGACACGCGCGAGCTTCAATGCGCCGCGCCTAATCTCGTCGCGATGCGCACCAAGGATGGCATTGCGACGCTCGACGCGCCATGCCGGCGTGCCCCTTCGACCTATCGCCTATCCTTTCATATTTATCTATATTCATATGAATGATTGTTGAAAATAATCCTTGACCTTGCCAACGCTGGAAGCCGCAAAGCGAACAGGAATCGATCAGACGCCGCGGAACGGATGAACAAGGCGCGGCACAGTTGAAAGGCAATATCATGCCGACAAAAAGCGCACTTCTCCTGGCTTCCATAGCCTTGGCTATTGGCGGCCTTACGTCAGCTTGTAGCAAATCGGGCGGCGATCAGGGCGCACAAGCGGCGGCAGCGCCGCAAGTGCCAGTAGCGCAAGTTGTCGTGCGCGAGCTTGCCCCCTCGGCCGAGTTCAACGGTTCGCTATCGGCGCCCCAGAGCGTCGAGTTGCGGCCCCGCGTCAGCGGCGCAATCGTCTCCGTCCATGTCCCCGAAGGCGTGCTCGTCAGGAAGGGGCAGCTTCTGTTCCGCATTGATCCGCGACCATTCCAGGTCGCGCTCGATCAGGCGCAGGCGCAGCTTCGTCAGGCGCAAGCCTCCGCAACGCTCGCCGAAAGCAATTTCACCCGCTCGGAACAACTCGTCGCGACCGGCGCAATCTCGCGCAAGACTTATGACGACGCGCTGGCGCAGCGGAACGCCGCACGCGCACAGGTGCAGGCCGGTAGCGCGGCCGTAGCCGCCGCACGGCTCGACCTTTCCTTTACGCAGGTCACGGCGCCGGTCGGCGGCCGGGTCGATCGCGTGCCCTCGGACCTTCTGGCGCGCCGACCCGACATCCGCGCGGTCGAACATACGCTGCGCGCCGCCAACGCGAATATCGGCGCTGCCCGCTCAGCGTTCTTCCCGACGATCAGTCTGACCGGCTCGGCGGGAACGGCGAGCGCGAGCCTCGACGATCTGTTCTCATCGGGGTCGGGCGCATGGAGCTTCATGCCGCGCATCACCCTGCCGCTTCCAATCTTCGGCGGCAGCGCGCTGAGAGCCAACCTCGATCGCGCGGACGTGCAGAAACGGATCGAAATCGCCAACTATGAGAAGGCGATCCAATCCGCCTTCCGCGACGTGGCTGACGGGCTCGCCGGCAAAGGAACCTTGGACGCCCAAATCCGATCGGAAACGCAGCGGGTCGATGCCAGCCGCAATGCCTACAGGCTCGCGGAACAGCGGCTCAACTCAGGCGAGGATGACAACCTCGCCCTGCTCGACGCGCAGCGCACGCTTTACGGGTCACAGCAAGCCTTGGTCCGCTCCAAGCTGGTGCGGCTCAGTAATCTCATCAATCTCTACAAGGCGCTGGGTGGCGGCTGGACGGAGTTCACGACACCGCCTGATGATCCGTTAGCCCGGTGATTGAGCTGCGCCAGCTCCGCTACCTGATTGCGGCGGCCGAGGCCGGTAGCTTCAGTCGCGCGGCGCGCAGCATAAATATCAAGCAAGCAACGCTCAGCCGACACGTCCTCGAAATCGAGAAGCGGCTAGGCATGGCGCTGTTCGACCGCAAGACCCGCGGTGCCACTCTGACTCCGAATGGCAGAACCTATCTGCGAACGGCACAGCGCATCGTGAAGGAGTTCGAGGAACTGAACAACTGGGTCCGCGCCACGAACAACGGCCACGTCGGCAAGCTGGCCGTAGGCTTCTATACGTCCTTCTCCGCCGGCAACTTGCGGGCAACGCTCAGCGAGTTCGGCGAACGCCACCCCGAGGTCAAAGTATCCGGCTTTGAACGCGATCGGGATATGCTGTTGGCCGGGATCGAGAATGGCCTGCTCGATATCGCGATCATGATTGGGGAGGCCTCCTATCGGGGTCTGATGAGCCGTTCTTTCTGGAGTGAGCGCATATTTGTAGCAATGCCGGCAGGCCATCCACTCACCCAATGCGAACGCATCCATTGGCCCGACCTGACCGGCGAACACTTTTTGCTGACCGAACGAGATCCCGGCCCAGAGACCCGAAACATCCTCATGGGCAAACTTGGGGTCCCCGGTTGCATGCCAGAGATCGACATGCAGGATATCGGACGCGAGACAATGTTGAGCGCCATTGCGCTCGGTGGGCGTCTCTCGATTGTCGCCGAATCCGCCTTGGGTATCCAAGTGCCAGGCGTAACGTTCAGCGAAATCCACGACAGTCATGGACATATGCGGATCGGCTTCTCGGGCTATTGGCGTGAAGACAATGACAACCCCGTCTTGCTGCGCTTCCTTGATCTCGTGGCCGGTCGCTATTCGCTGCCGCCCATTCTGATGCCGCAGCCATCACATCACCAACCGGAAAAGAAATAGCCATGACACGAAGCAAGACACTCTTCATCGTGCTGGTCGCGCTGGTCATCGGATTCGGCGTGGGCTTCGTGCTGCGCCCGGTGATCATGCCCGTCGAGCGTGCGCCGGCCCTCGCGAGTCCGGCCCCCGCCGCACCGGAGCCGGCCGAACCGCGCGGGACGCAGTATTTCGCGGCGCATCTCGATGAAGCACGGGAGATCGTGGGGCAATGCGCGGAAGGCTCGGTGCGGGGCAGCGAGTGCGCCAATGCCGAGCAGGCCGTGATCGAGGCGGAAGGCCGCGACCGCTTCAAGAAGTTCATGGGCAACTGACGGCAGGCGGCGCGCTCTCACTTCCCCTGCGCGCGGTGCCGGCGAAAGGCGCGGTCGGTTTCCATGAACCGGGCGAGCATCGGCGCGACCAGCTTGTCGGGCGGGACCGGCGCTCCCCCGGTCTCGGCTGCGAGCGCGGCGGCATAGGCGACGAGATCGCGATGCACGGCGGCGGGCAGCTCCACGGAGAGCTTGACCGGCCGATCGTCGGCCAGCGGCCCCAACTTCAATTTCGTCATCGTGTCGCTCCGATCGGTTCAAGCACCAGGTCGCGCGTGATGACCACGCGCAACGGATGCCCCGGCCGGATGGTGAGCGTCGGCTGCACATTGAGCTGCCGACGCACGATCTGCTGGCCGGTCTGGTTGATGGTGTCCTGCGAGCCGCGACGCAGTGCGCGAGTAAGTTCGTCCTCGCTATCCGCGCCCAATTCGGCGCCGACGCCGAGCAGTGTCGAAACGGCGGCGGCTTTCAGCAGATTGCCCCAATGCTGGTTTACGCGATCCTGTAGGCCAGCATATCCGGCCGCATCAGCGCCGGGCTGGCGCTCGAGAACGATCGAGCGGCCGTCCGGCAATATCAGCCGATCCCATGCCAGCAGCACGCGCGCCTGCCCGGCGGCGATCTCGCTGTCATATTCGCCGATCAGCCGCGTGCCCTGCGGGATGAGCAGGATGCGGCCCGTAGGGCTGTCATAGACGTTTGCCGTTACCTGGGCGGTGATCTGGCCGGGAAGGTCCGAACGGATGCCGGTGATGAGCGCGGCAGGGATGATGCTGCCGGCCTGCACGATGTTGGGCGAGGCCGGCGCCACGAGGCGTTCGACGCTGACCGTCCGCTGATTAGACGCCTGCGCCAAGAAGGCTCGCTTGGCGGCCTGGTCGCCCTGCGCCGTCTCGGCAGGTTGCGGTGAGGCAGGAGCACCAGGCGCTGCCGTCGCGAGGTTCGGCAAAGACGGCATCGCAGCGGCCCCGGCGCTGCTGCCACCCAAGAACACGCCGCTCATGCGGGCGGCGTCGCGCTCCTGCTGCGCGCGCTGGCGGGCGGCTTCCTCAGCCTGCGCGCGCGGATCGGGCTGGGCGCCGACCGGCGGGACCTGGACATTCTCCCCGCGCTGCTGGGCCGAGACGATCGGGCCGCCGAGGTCGCCGGGAAGCGGCGGGCCGAGTTTCGGCGCTTGGCTATAGTCGCGCGGTCCCGACGTGATGGTCTCGGACGTGGCGCGGCTGTCGGTGTTGTAAAGCTCCTTGGCCTCCTTCTCGCCGGCCGGCTTGAGCGCATAGATCAGTGAGCCGCCGATCCCGAGGCCGGCGACGACGCCGAGGGCGGCCAGCGCCTTGCGCGACAGGCGCATGACGCGCGGCGGGTTGCCGCGAAGCTGGAAGGCTTGCGGATCGGGGCGCGGCGCTTGCGGTGCGGCCGCCTCGGGCGGGGAATTGTCGGCGGGATCGGTCACGGCCGCCCCCTGCGCCCATTGTCGCGCACGATGCGGACGCGCTGCTCGCCGCGCCGGTCGCCCAGGCGCAGCTCGGCGGCGGCGAACAGCCGGTCCACCACCATGTAGCGGCCCTGCACGCGGTAATTAACTAACTCGGCATCGCCGGCCGCGCCGGTCACGAACAGCGGCGGCATCTCGCCCTGCGAGATCCCGGCCGGAAACTCGATGAACACTTGGGCTGCATCATCGAAGGCGCGAACCGGCTTCCACGGCACGCGGTCGCCCTCGATCCGGTAGCGGAAGTTGAGCGCCGCGAGGTCGAGGCCGGTCGCGACGGGGGCAGCGGCGGCATTGGCGCCGCGCAGCGCGATGAGCTGGTCCTGCGGATAGGTCCATGAGACCGAGGCCATGTATGTCGATGCGGTCGCGCGCAATTCGATGTGATAGGTGCGCCGGTCGGTATTGATGACGAGGTTCGTGGAAATGTCGGGGCGTGTTGGCTTCGCCAGGATATGCACGCGCGCCGTCGCGCCGCTGCCGCTCACCGTGTCGCCGATGATCCAGCGCACGGTGTCGCCGGCCGCGACCGGCCCGGGCCCCACGAGCTGCTCGCCTTCCTGAAGCGCGATGTCCGTCACCTGGCCGGGCGCGGCATAGACCTGATAGAGCGCGCCGTCCGTCCAGGGATATTGCTGGATGGCGTTGAGGAAACCGTCGCGCACCGGCTGCACGCGGGCGGCCGCGTTGGCGGCCCCGACACGGCGGCGCGGATCGGCGGGCTCGGAAGTCGCTGCCCCGGCCGCGACCGGCTTCAATTGGCCGGGGAGCGGCAGGGGTTCGGGGATCGTCACCACCTCGACGGCGCGGAGCGGTTCCGCGGCCGGCGTCGCCGCGATCTCGCGCGGCGGATCATCATAGCGAATCGCGGGCGGCTTCGCCGAGGTGGTGGCGCAGCCGGCGAGCGCGGTGGCGGAGACAAGCAGGACCGCCGAGGCGGAACGGCGAAATGGCGTGTGCGTCATT
>NZOF01000061.1 GCA_002695185.1 Erythrobacter sp. | reverse complement strand
CGGGCAATATCATCGAATATGAAGGCGGCATCTGGAAGGTCGCCAAGATCCAGCACACCCAGCCCGGCAAGGGCGGCGCCTACATGCAGGTCGAAATGAAGAACCTGCAGGATGGCCGCAAGACCAACGTCCGCTTCCGCAGCGCCGACACGGTCGAGAAGGTGCGCCTCGATACGCAGGAATACCAGTTCCTTTACGAAGACGGCGACATGCTCGTATTCATGGATCAGGGTACTTACGAACAGATCACCCTGCCGTCCGACCTGCTTGGCGATGCTCGTCCATTTCTCCAGGACGGCATGGAAGTGAAGCTCGAACTGTGGGAAGAAAAGCCCATCTCGGTCGAACTGCCGCAGCACATCGAAGCCGAAATCGTCGAGGCCGATGCCGTGGTCAAAGGCCAGACTGCTTCCTCCAGCTACAAGCCCGCCGTGCTCGACAATGGCGTTCGCATCATGGTCCCGCCGCACATCGAAAGCGGTACGCGCATCGTGGTCGACGTGTACGAGCAGAGCTACGTCGGCAAGGCGAGCTAAGGGCAAGTCAAGGAGTCGCTCTCATGGGTAAATCGATCGCCAGCCGTTTCGACAATATCGACATCGAGAAAAGCACCCTGCGTGCTGTCATCATCAACGATGACGAGCTGACGCTGGAGATGGATTTCTGCCTCGAGCCGGCGCACCCCGATTATGAAGCGCCGGGCGAGGGGGACGATTGCTGTTTCCACCCCGGCCTTCTGAAATTCGCGGGCATCAGCAAGCTCCAGCTCGACCGACGCGACAATGCCGGCGATGGCATGCAGCGCCGTTTCGCGATCGAGACTTTTCACATCGAGGGCACGAAGTTCGACATGGCCTGCGAGTGGGGCAACATTCATCTGCAGGCGCGCTCGATCCGCGTCCTTACCGAATAAGAGATAACAATGGCCGCAATTTCCGGACTGATCCGCGTGATGGAGAAAGCCGCGCGCAAGGCGGGTGGCCGCCTTCGCCGCGACTTCGGCGAGATCGAGCATCTGCAGGTTAGCCGAAAGGGTCCTGCCGATTTCGTATCCAAGGCCGACATGCGCGCCGAACGCGCGATCTATGACGAGCTGCTTCTGGCGAGGCCCGACTGGGGCTTCGAAATGGAAGAAGCCGGCACGATCGAAGGCAAGGACGGCATGCCGCGCTGGATCGTCGATCCGCTCGACGGCACCAGCAATTTCCTGCACGGCATCCCGCACTTCGCGATCAGCATCGCGGTGCAGGAGCGCAAGCTGGGTAGCGACGATTGGGGCGACGTTACTGCCGCTGTCGTCTACAATCCCGTGACCGACGAGACCTTCTGGGCAGAGAAGAGCCGCGGTGCATGGCTGCAAGATGCACGCCTTCGCGTTTCCTCGCGCCGCAACCCGTCCGAAGCCCTGATCGCCACCGGCATTCCTTTCGCCGGGCATGGCGATTTCGGCGAATGGTCGAAGATTTTCAACGCCATCGGCCCGAACGTGGCGGGTATCCGCCGCTTCGGTGCGGCTTCGCTTGATCTCGCCTGGCTCGCCGCCGGTCGATATGACGGTTTCTGGGAAAGCGGGCTCAACGATTGGGATACCGCAGCAGGCTGCCTGATCGTGCGTGAAGCAGGCGGTTTCGTCTCGGATTACCGCGGCCGGTCGCAGCCGATCCACTCCAAGCAGGTGCTGGCGGCGAACGATCAGCTGCATTCAAAACTGCATAAAATGCTCGTGAACGCTTTGAAGGCTTGATGCCGCTTCGGAGCGCGGCTAACCCCCGCGCTCCAACACGTGCCTCCGTGGCGGAATTGGTAGACGCGCTCGACTCAAAATCGAGTTTCTTACGAAGTGCCGGTTCGAGTCCGGCCGGAGGTACCACAATTTTCCGCAACAATTTCATCTCGTGCGCCGACCAGCGGTGCTCGGCGAATCGCATCTCGTGTTAGAAGGATCGCGAAGACGGTTTTCCGCTTCCCGCAATGATACGGTGCCGGGTTGGGGCACGATGAAAGCAAACAATTGCTTGCATTCGCTCTGGTGGTTTGGGACTTCGAATACCGAATGATCGGAATGCCATCATACCACGCTCTTGCCGCGATGGGCGTGACTGTCGCGATGTTCATCGCCTTTGCGCGCGGACGCATGTCGATCGAGATCATCTCGCTGCTGACGATCGCTGTGATCGCAGTGGGCCTGTATTTCTTCCCGCTCGACGGTCAATCGCCAACCGATGGCCTTGCCATCGCATTCGGCGGTTTCGGCCATTACGCCCTTATAACCATCTGCGCCCTGATGATCCTCGGGCGCGGCCTGATCGTGACTGGCGCACTGGACCCAGCTGCCCGCTTTCTGGAGCGGGTGTTCAAGTTCAACACCCATCTCGGCCTGTTGCTATCGCTGTTTCTCGCGTTTTTCCTGTCGATGTTCGTTAACAATACCCCAGTCCTCGTATTGTTGATTCCCATCTTCGTGACGCTGGCGGCACGCGGCGCCATGCCCGCGTCGAAAACTCTGATGCCTCTCAATGCTGCTTCGCTCATCGGCGGACTGGCTACGACCATCGGGACGTCGACCAATATCCTTGTTGTCTCGATCGCGGTGGACTTGGGCATGCCGATGATGAGCGTGTTTCATTACACCCCCATCGTGCTTGGGGCGGCCATCGTGGCGCTGCCATATCTGTGGTTGGTCATGCCCAGGATGTTGAGCGACAACCGGGTGGAGCAGACCCTTGAACAGCGGCGGTTCTTCACACGGCTGAGGGTTACTGAGGACAGCCTGCTCAACGGTCGCGAAATGGCGCAAATCAGTTCGCGGCTGCCGAATGACATCGAATTTCATGATGTGAAGCCCGGCCTATTCCGTCCTGGTCAACGGCTCCGGGTTTCGGGGACGCACGTCGCCATCGAAGAAGCTATCGCAGTCTTGCGGGGCGAAGCAGCCCCGGGGTGGGTTCTGGAGCGCATCCAGCGTCAGCACAGCGAGACCGGCGAAGATATCCAAGTCGTCGAGATGACCGTGACGGCGGACAGTCGCCTCTCCGGTCGCACGCTACCCACCTCGGGCATAGCAGACCTCTACGGGGTGGCTGTCGTCGGCCTCCACCGTCCTGACACGCTGATCGGGCAGAAGGACGAATTCAGCGACGTCGGCGATATGCGCATCAGGGAGGGCGATGTCCTTCTGGTGATGGGCCTCCAGAATGATCTGGAAGCCTTTGCCAATGGCGACAGTTTGTTGCAGCTCGAGGGTAAGCGGGAACTGCCGCGCCGGTCCAAGGCATGGCTGGCTGCCGGCATCATGGCCGGATCCGTGGCGCTTGCGTCTTTCGGTTTCCTTCCCATTGCCATCGCCGCTCTCGGCGGGGCGATCCTGATGTTCCTGACCGGCTGTGTAAAATTCGACCGGGTAGGCCGTGCGCTTTCCGCACAGGTCATCGTGCTGGTTGCGGCGAGCATCGCCATCGGCCGAATCATCGACGAAAGCGGGGCAGCGGCGTGGCTGGGCGAAGCTATGTCCTATGGCCTGCAGTACCTGCCGCCCGCATTCGTGCTCGCCGCGATCATGGTCTTCGTCACCTTCCTTACCAATTTCGCTTCGAATGCCACTGCCGCAACGGTCGGTACACCGATCGCTTTCGCCATCGCTTCGCAATTGGGGCTTCCTGCCGAACCGCTGGTGCTGGCCGTGCTGTTCGGCTGCAACCTCTCCTACGCGACGCCGATTGCCTATCAGACCAATATGCTGATCATGGCGGAGGGCAGCTATCAGTTCGGCGATTACGTGAAGACCGGGGTGCCGCTGGTTATCATCATGGTTGCCTCGCTCTCGATCGGCCTCGTCCTAACCTACAGCCTGTAGCGCGCTTTCCTAATCGCGTTCGCTCTGCCAGTCTGCCTCATCGAAAGCCTGGCGGTTTTGGGTAGGGCGATTCCTTCTCTAGGACCGTGCTCCATGTGTTCCATCCTGTAGGAGTCCCCCTCCGTATGTCCAACATCCGCAAACCGATGCTCGCGGCGGCCTGTGCCGCGCTTGCGTGCTCAACATCTGCCGCCGCTCAGGACCTTCGCGCATCGCTGAACGAAGACATGCCCGAGCTGATGGAGCTCTATCGCGACCTCCATGCTCATCCCGAACTCAGCTTCGAAGAACACCAGACGGCGGCAAAGCTGGCGAAGAGGATGCGGGCGCTTGGGTTCGACGTGACTGAAGGCGTCGGCAAGACCGGCGTGGTGTCGGTCATGAAGAATGGCGACGGCCCCACGGTCCTCCTTCGCGCCGACATGGACGGGCTCCCTGTCGTGGAGCAGACGGGCCTGCCCTATGCGAGCACGGTTACTGCCACGCCCGCAAGCGGCGTGACGACCGGCGTTATGCATGCCTGCGGCCACGATACCCATATGGCCGGCTTCATCGGAGCGGCGCAGCTGCTGGCAGAGCGCAAGGATGAATGGCAGGGCACGCTGGTCATGGTGCTCCAGCCAGCCGAGGAACTGGGGCTGGGTGCGCTCGCCATGCTGGAAGATGGACTTTACGCGCGGTTCCCCAAGCCGGATTACGCGCTCGCCTTTCACGATGCAGCAGCACCCATGCCCGCCGGGACCATCGGCTACACCTCCGGCTATGCGCTGGCCAATGTCGATAGCGTGGACATTCAGGTAAAGGGCGTGGGTGGCCATGGGGCCTATCCGCACACCACCCGCGATCCTATCGTGCTCGCCAGTGCGATCGTGATGAAACTGCAGACGGTGGTGAGCCGTAATTCGTCGCCATTGGACCCCGCCGTGATAACAGTGGGTAGCTTCCATTCGGGGGCCAAGCACAACATCATCTCGGATGAGGCGAAGCTTCAGCTGACGGTCCGCAGCTATTCCGATGAAAGTCGCAAACTGCTTCTCGACGGCATCCGCCGCGTGGCTCGGGGCGAAGCCATTACCGCGGGCCTGCCGGAAGAGCTCTATCCCGTAGTCACGGTAGAGGATCCCTATACTCCCTCCACCTTCAACGATCCCCACTTCACCGAAGAAATGGCGGCAACGTTTCGCGAACGGTTCGGCGATCAGGGCGTGTTCGCCACACCGGCAGTCATGGGCGGCGAAGATTTCAGCCAGTTCCGCCGCGCCGCGCCGGAGGACGTAAAGAGCATGATCTTCTGGATTAGCGGTACGCCCGCCGACATGCTCACTGCTCTGAAGGAAGAGGGCAAGCCGCTGCCCTCGCTTCATTCACCCTACTGGGCGCCCGATGCGGAAGCCGTGGTGCGAACCGGTGCGGAAGCGCTCGCAGGCGCTGCGCTCGATCTGATGCCCGCCAACGGCGGATAAAATGACGGCCACCGGAGCTTTCGGGGGTCGCTCCGGTGGCCGCTTCTCCTCCCCAGGAGAACTGTATTGGAGGTTAGCCGTCCGAGGGTACGTAAGTGCCAAGGCGATGGTGCAGGGCGTTGATCTTCGCCAGCTCCTCGCGGTCGTTTGTCTGGCGGGCATAGCTGGTCAGAGCGGTGCGCAGCAGGCGGAAATCGGCGGTCGAGAACAGGGCGCGCGCGCGTCCGGGCTCGGTCTTGGGGGTGTCTTCGGTCATCGTAGTCATCCTTCCTCTCCTTACGCGGCTGCGAACTGGTTCATGGTGTTGTCCTTGCCGCCGGCCTTCAAGGCCGCTTCACCGGCAAAGTACTCCTTGTGATCATCGCCGATGTCGCTGCCGGCCATGCTCTGGTGCTTCACGCAGGCGATACCCTGACGGATTTCCTCGCGCTGGACGTTCTTGACGTAGCCGAGCATGCCCGCATCGCCGAAGTATTCCTTCGCCAGATTGTCGGTGCTCAGCGCCGCCGTATGGTAGGTCGGCAGGGTGATCAGATGGTGGAAGATGCCTGCCTCTCGCGCCGCGTCCCTCTGAAAGGTGCGGATGCGCTCATCTGCCTCTGCCGCCAGTTCGGTGCCGTCGTAATCCACGCTCATGAGCCTGGCGCGGTCGAAGCCCGACACCTCCTTGCCGTCCGCTTCCCAGGCATCGAAAACCTGCTGGCGGAAGTTGAGTGTCCAGTTGAAGCTGGGTGAGTTGTTGTAGACCAGCTTGGCGTTGGGGATCACTTCGCGGATGCGGTTCACCATGCCACCGATCTGCCCGATGTGCGGCTTCTCAGTCTCGATCCACAGCAGGTCTGCGCCGTGCTGGAGGGCAGTGATGCAGTCGAGCACGCAGCGGTCCTCGCCGGTTCCGGCGCGGAACTGATAGAGGTTCGAGGGCAGGCGCTTGGGCGCCAGCAGCTTGCCGTCGCGGCTGATGAAGACCTGGCCATTCTTGATGTCGGACGGATCGACCTCGTCGCAATCGAGGAAGGCGTTATACTGATCGCCCAGGTCACCCGCTTCTTTCGAGAAGGCGATCTGCTTGGTCAGGCCTGCACCGAGGCTGTCGGTGCGAGCCACGATGACACCGTCGGGTACACCAAGCTCAAGAAAGGCATATCGGATCGCGCGGATCTTCTGAAGGAAGTCCTCGTGCGGAACGGTGACCTTACCGTCCTGGTGGCCACACTGCTTCTCGTCCGAAACTTGGTTCTCGATCTGGAGCGCGCAGGCACCGGCCTCGATCATCTTCTTAGCGAGAAGATAGGTCGCCTCAGCATTGCCGAAACCGGCATCGATGTCCGCAATGATCGGAACAACATGCGTCTGATGCTCGTCAATTTCCCGAAGAATACGATGGGTGTTAACAGCGTCGCCCATTTCCTTTGCATCGTCCAGTTCGCGGAACATACCACCCAGTTCGCGGGCATCAGCCTGCTTGAGGAAGGTGTAAATCTCTTCGATCAGTGCGGGGACGCTTGTCTTCTCGTGCATGGATTGATCGGGAAGGGGCCCAAAGTCGCTACGCAGCGCGGCAACCATCCATCCTGACAAATAAAGGTAGCGTCGTTTGGTGCTGCCAAAATGCTTCTTGATCGAAATCATCTTTTGTTGAGCAATGAAGCCGTGCCACGTGCCCAGCGATTGGGTGTAGTTCGCCGGGTCAACATCATAGGCTTCCATATCTTCGCGCATGATTTTCGCAGTGTAGCGCGCAATGTCGAGTCCGGTGGGGAAGCGGTTCTGCACAGCCATCCGCGCGGCGCTTGCGCTATCGATGGCTGCCCAGCTGTCACCGTTCTGGCTAATGGTTTCGTTCATTTGGGCAATGCGGCTCTGGTAGGTCATTGCGGTATCTCCTGTCCGTCCGGGTGGCGTGTGTGGCCTTGAGATGGTTATGGCCTAAACACCCGCGCTCCGGCAGGAAAATTTACAGAATAACTTGTACAAAATGCCATTATGCGCAAAAATTACATGTAACGTTGTAAAGGACTTTACAAATGGCTGATCCTGCGCTTCAGGCCGGTCCCGCTATTCGCCGTTTACGGAAACGGGAGAACCTGACGCAGGCCGCAATGGCTAGCCGTCTGGCAATCTCGCCAAGCTATCTTAATCTTATCGAGAGAAATCAGCGCCCTGTAAGTGCCCGCGTTGTAATGGCGTTGGTAGAACAATTCGACTTCGATCCGCGCAGCATTCGTGAGGATGAGGCAATCGGAGGGCTCGAAGGTTTGATGCGAAGGTTCGCCGATGAGCGCTTTGCTGCCTTCCCGATAGATCGCGATGAGGTCGACGATTTCCTTGCTACGGCTCCAAACGTAGCGGCTGCATTTGCGCAGCTTTTCGACAATGCTCGGGCAGGAGCGGCTGTGGAAGACTCTCCTCTCGTAGCATCACGCCGTGAAGTGGAGCGCTGGCGAAATCATTTTGCAGATCTCGACCATGCTGCCGAGGAACTGGCGGACGAGATGCGTCTTTCTCGCGGCGACATCGGACTGGCTTTGACGGAGAGATTGAGAGAACGTCACCAGCTTTCCGTGCGTATTCTCCCGCGCGACGTTTTGCCCGATAGCCTCAGCAGACTGGATCTACATGCCCGTCAGGTTCAGCTTTCGGAATTACTCGCTCCGGCGTCGCGCAATTGCCAACTCGCAATCAAAATCGCTCAATTGGAGATGAAGGACGAAATTGCGAACATTGCGCAGGGTGCTCAATTTGACGATGAGGAAGCGCGGGCGCTTTTCAGCCGCCACCTCGAGGGCTATTTCGCGGCTGCGCTGATAATGCCCTACGGCCGTTTCCTGCGCGCCTGCGAAGGTACCGGATACGACCTGGCTGTTCTCGAGCGCAGGTTTAGCGTGAGCTTTGAACAACTCGCGCACCGGTTAACTACACTACAACGGGTCGGTCAGCGCGGTTTGCCCTTTTTCATGGCTCGTCTCGACAGGGCGGGCCAATTCTCCAAACGTTTCCTTGGAGCTAGTTCGGCGCGGTTCGCGAGCGAAGATGTGTCTTGCCCGCTATGGGATGCTCACCGGGCCTTCGAGCGCGGTGGCGAATTGGTTGCCCAGTTCGTTAGCCTTGAACAAGGCGACGAGTCTCAGGGCGGATGGTTCACTATTATGCGAAGTGTCGAGGGTAGCGGTGTTCCAGGCGAAGCGCGCTTTGTCGTTATACTAGGCATCGAGGCGGTTCTTGCCGGCGACTTGGCCCAGGCACGGGGTATTTCTCTTCGTCCATCCGAAGCTCAGATAATTGGTCCTGGGTGTGCACTATGCTATCGGGAAAGGTGCTCTCAGCGCTCTCTGCCCCCTCGGGGACGCCGCCTGCGCTTCGATCGCATGCGGCGAGGCATTTCTCCATTCGAGTTTGGCGATGGAGAAAAATCAGCGCGTTAACCCTCTTTATGCGGAACCGCTCGAGCGGTAGCCGCGTTTTTGCCACATTCAATGGGTCAGCTGAGGAAAATCCATGACCGAAGAACGCATTACCGAGACGCGCAGTCCATCGGGAGATACGCACACGACACATACGGTGATCACTGATGGTGAGAGCCGTCGCGGCGGGGCAGGCTGGCTAATCGCAATCATTGTATTGGTAATTGCGATCGCGGCTATCTTCTTCTTCTCGCAAATGAGTGGAGCGGAAGTAGCGAAGGACAATGCGGTGGCTGGTGCTGCCTCTGAAGTTGGTGAGGCCGCAGGACAGGTGGGCGATGCAGCACAGAATGCGGGGACCGCAGTTCAAGATGCAGTTGAAGATTGATAAACCTAAATCTTCGGGCAAAGAGCGACGGCGCATCCTTCGAAGGCGCGCCGTTTTTTGCTATTTCTTAACTGTAAAGTTTACCGACAATTCATCATTGCGCCATACTGCTGCTCAATAACTTTGGCAGAGCAAATGGGGTCTAGCGGTCTTATGTCCGTCTTGGGAAAGATTGGTGAGAAGGCTCAACCCTGATGGATTGGGCAGCACACGTCTCTTATCTTTCGTATTCCGTTGGCGCGATTATTGCCGGGATATGTGCGGTGTGGATCGCTCGTTTTGGAGATCCCGAAAGGTCTGATCGCTGGTCGGCCGTCGTAGCGCTTGCGCTGACTGCGAACTGGTGTGTCGCGGCAGCGAGTTTCGACCCAGACCATTCAATTTTGTTACTGACGGAAGTGGCCGCGAATGTAGCTTGGCTTGCTACTCTTCTGCGGCATTTCGCAAATGATGGCCGTGACGAAAGCGTCCGAATGGTACGTCCGGTCGCGTTAGCTCTGGGATTTGTAGAAGCGCTTCAATTGGCCCTCATATTACTGGCTTATAATGCCGGATGGCCTAACGGGACAACGGCAACCGTTTTTGAGACGTCGGCGATGTTTCGTATGCTCGTGGCTACAGGGTCGCTGGTCATGGTGCATAATTTGTATGTCGGAGCATCGCCGCGTTCACGCCAAATATTGCGGTGGAATGCCGCGGCGATGGCTGGCTTCTGGGCTTTCACTCTGAATTTTTACAATGTCGCCTGGCTATCTGGTTCATATCCAGCTGAACTAGTAGCGACGAGGGGCCTTGCAGTGGCCATGGTCGCCATCCCCTTTGCCATTGGCTTCAATCAAAAAGCTGCAGGATTAACGTTTAGTCCATCGCGCACAGTAACATTCCGGTTTCTCTCGCTGATGGTTATCGGGACTTACCTCGCCGCCATGCTTCTCTTTGCAAGCTGGCTGAGTCTTTTCGAAGAGAATGCTGGAAGGCTTACTCAGGTAGGCCTCCTTGTTGGCGCCGCAGCCTTGGCGCTGATCTGGCTACCTTCAGACAAGCTGCGCGGTTGGGCCAAGGTCACCGCGATCAAGCATCTCTTCAAATATCGTTATGACTATCGCAATGAGTGGATTCGCTTCACTCACACAATGGGCCGATCGACGAACGGAGATAGTCCGTTGCAGGAGCGAGCGGTGAAGGCGCTCGCGGAAATTACCGAGAGTCCTTCAGGGGCTTTGCTTTTATCCGATGAGGATGGGACATTGCAGCCTGGCGGGCATTGGAGATGGCCAGACCTGAGGATCCCGGGCAACGCCATTTCACCGGAACTCGCGCAAATATTCGAGAAGACAGGTCTGATCCTAGACTTGGACGAAAGCCGTGCAGGAGTAGAGCATCAGGGAGAACTCGATCACCTTCCTCAGTGGTTTCTCGAAGACGATCGGGTATGGGCAGTCGTTCCACTGTTGCATTTCGAGCGTTTGATAGGATTGATCGTACTCTCGCGACCTCTCATCGACCGAAAGCTCGACTGGGAGGATTTCGACCTACTTGGCGTCGTGGGACAGCAACTGGCGAGTTACCTTTCCGAACAAGCGGGCCAGGAAGCGTTGTCCGAAGCGACGAGATTTGACGAATTCAATCGGCGAATGGCTTTCGTGATGCATGACATCAAGAACCTATCCAGCCAGATGTCCCTGCTGCTCAGAAACGCTGAGAAGCATGCCGAAAAGCCGGAATTTCGTAAAGACATGCTTATCACCCTTCGTAACAGTGCCGACAAGTTAAACACGATGCTGGCCCGGCTAGGGCGATATGGAACGGCTGGCCAAGAGCAAGGCCGCGACTTCGATATTACGAGTCATATGGGAGCTTTGATCGATCGTTATTCGGCCTTGCATACCATAACCTTACTTCGGTCGGAACCGCTGCAGGTGAGCGGAAATCCAGAAGGTTTCGAACAGGCTGCAGCGCATATTTTGCAGAATGCGATCGAAGCCAGTGATCCTGAATCCGCTGTGATGCTTGAGATTTTCAGCGACGGACTATCTGGCATCGTGCAAATTGTAGACAGCGGCAAGGGTATGAGCCCCAGTTTCATTCGAAGTGGTCTGTTTACTCCTTTCGTTTCTTCCAAAGACGGTGGTTTTGGTATTGGCGCCTATGAAGCTCGCGAATTGATCCGGTCCATGGGTGGCAGACTGGATGTAGAGTCCCGCGAGGGTCTCGGTACTCGTTTTACCATTAGTTTGCCGCTCGCTTCCGCTCACGCGCTCTTGGGTGCAAAGGCAATCACGAGGAAGGAAGCGGCCTGATGGCGCAAACCAAGCCGAGATTGCTTATCGTTGAGGATGATGAAGGGCTGCAGGCACAACTGAAATGGGCCTACGATGACTATGATGTCATTATTGCCGGTAACCGAGATCAGGCGCTGGCAGCCATTCGCAGTCAAGAGCCTGCTGTAGTAACTCTCGACCTGGGTTTACCGCCTGACCCTGACGGAACGAGTGAAGGTTTCGCCGTGCTGGATGCGATAATGGCGATGAAGCCAGATACTAAAGTGGTCGTTGCCTCGGGCCATGGCGCACGCGAAAGCGCTTTGCAGGCCATTGAACGGGGCGCTTACGACTTCTATCAAAAACCGGTCGATATCGAGAACCTCGGGCTTATCGTCGGTCGCGCTTTCAAACTTAGCCAGATCGAAATTGAGAACCGCCGACTTTCCGCCAAGATTGGCGAAGACAAAACGGTTCTGGGTAGGATGATTACTACCGCACCTGAAATGGCTAAGGTTGCGCGAACGATCGAACGAGTGGCGCCTACCAACATTTCGGTTATGCTTCTCGGTGCGAGCGGAACTGGAAAAGAACTGCTTGCCAAGGGCGTACATGAGGCAAGCGACCGTAGAAAGGGCGCCTTCGTAGCAATCAATTGTGCCGCAATTCCAGAAAGCCTTCTTGAAAGCGAACTTTTCGGACATGAAAAGGGAGCATTTACTGGAGCGGTAAAAACCACCGAAGGTAAGATTGAGATGGCTAACGGTGGCACTCTCTTTCTCGATGAAGTAGGTGATATCCCGCTCGCGCTCCAGGTCAAATTACTGCGCTTTCTGCAGGAGCGGGTTATTGAACGCCTAGGGGGGCGTAAACAAATCGCGGTTGATACCCGCATCGTATGCGCGACTCATCAAAACCTCGAAGAAATGATCGGCGACAATACGTTTCGCGAGGATCTGTTCTACCGATTGGCCGAGGTGGTAATCAGGGTGCCTGCATTAACCGAACGCCCGGGTGACAGCGTCCTCTTGGCCAAACATTTCCTGACTAGATTTGCCGGGGAAATGAATCCTCAGGTCAAAGGCTTCGCGCCCGATGCGCTAGAAGCGATTGATGGTTGGAAGTGGCCTGGTAATGTTCGCGAGTTAGAGAACAGGGTCAAACGCGCGGTTATTATGGCCGATGGCAAGCTCGTCACTGCGGAGGATCTCGATCTTGAGCAACGCTGCGAGGGAGGTGAGCAACCGCTAAACCTCAAGCAAGCGCGAGAGGCTGCGGATCGACGAATGATCCGGCAGGCGATGGCTCGTAGTCAAGGTAACATTTCGATGACGGCAAAGCTGTTGGGCATCAGTCGCCCGACCCTTTACGACCTGCTGAAGCAGTACGATTTACAGGACTGACAGATTACCGGATCACGCCTAGGCCTCCGGCATCATGGTACGCACACTAATATCCGACCCAATGCTTCGAATGCTGGTTGTCGCAGTCGCTCTGGCGGCAGCGCTTCCTGCTACCGGGCATGCACGCTCTATTCTGCAGATGGCGGCGAATGTCGGGATATTCGTTCTCTTTCTGCTTAACGGAATGCGGATCGCTCGGAGGGAAATCCTAGCAGGGGCAGCCAACCTCAGATTCATCGGTCCTTTGATATTGTGGTGCTTCGGAGCGATGGCCCTTCTTGGGCTGTGCTTTTACCGCGCTGCTCCAGCGAGCATTCCTCCGCTAGTCGCGATTGGCTTCTTGTATTTGGGTGTGCTTCCTACGACGATACAGTCGTCCACGTCATATAGTTCGCTTGCCAACGGGAATGTGGCACTTTCAGTTATCGCTGCCGCTCTTCTAAGCATTCTCGGGGTTTTCATCAGCGTGCCACTCTTCATCGCCTTGGGCGGTACTGGCGACGGAGCAGTCGGCAGCTACGCCGTGATCAAGATAATTATGATCTTGATAGTCCCCTTCGCGATCGGGCAGGTCGTTCAAATGCGAACCCGGGGCTTCATTTCCGCCCACAAGCCGAAGATCATTTGGCTTGACCGCGGTGTAATCGCTCTTGCCGTCTACGTGGCATTTTCCGGCGCAGTAGAGCAGGGTATCTGGACGCGCATTGATCCGGAGGGCTGGCTGTGGACTGCGGCGTTGGTTCTGGCGCTAATCACAATGGGGCATATAGGAGCTTGGCTGGCAGCAAAGGCTCTCGGCTTGTCCTTCGAAGATCGCATCTCGTTTCTTTTCGCCGGCGGACAGAAGTCGGCTGCCCTTGGCGCGCCACTGGCAACCATTCTGTTTAAGCCGTCGATGGCAGGATTTATCGTACTGCCTCTGCTGCTCTATCATCTGTATCAGCTGGTACTGGCTGCTCCGCTTGCTAGTCGGCTGAGGTTGTCGCCTCGTCCGGATAGCGACGATTGTACCGCACCGACCACAGGAAACTGAGGCCAATCAGGACTGCTCCCAGAAGGCCGGTGATCGTTTCTGGTATATGATAGCGTGCTGACAGAAGCATGATCATGCCGAGCACGATGATCGCCCAGAACGCTCCATGTTCGAGATAACGATATTGCGCCAGAGTACCGGTTTTCACCAGATGGATTGTCATTGAGCGAACAAACATCGCGCCCACCGAGAGGCCCAGTGCGATGATGATCATATTATTCGATAGCGCGAATGCGCCGATTACGCCGTCGAAACTGAAGCTTGCATCAAGCACCTCAAGATAGAGGAAGCCTCCAAGCCCGGACTTCACCAATTCTCCGACTGCCTTTTTTCGTGCTTCTCGCTCCTCGATCATAGCCGCGATCGCGTGGACTGCGATGAAAGTCACCAAGCCTAGAATCGCCGCAGTCAGGAACGTGACATCGTCAGCAGGGGGCAGGAGCGTTGAAACGAAATAGATAAGTACCAGAACCAAGCCGATCTCTACGGCGGGAACATTCGAGAATTTATTGATCGTCCGCTCCACGACGCGGATCCAGTGCACCTCCTTCTCATGGTCGAAGAAGAAAGTCAGGCCGACCATTGCAAGAAATGCGCCGCCAAAGCCTGCGATACCTACATGGGCATCGGAAACGATACGTTCGTATTCGCTGGGATTATTCAAAGAGAGACTGATAGCTTCGAGTGGCCCGACCTGCGCCGCGATTGCTACGATAGCAATCGGGAATATAATTCGCATCCCGAATACAGCGATAAGAATGCCGATAGTAAGAAACCGTCTCTGCCAGACCGGGTCCATGTCTCTTAGAACGGTCGCATTGACAACAGCATTGTCGAAACTCAGCGAAACCTCGAGAATGGAAAGCACCAGCACGATCCATAGAATGCCTAGAGTGGCGGTAAAGGAACCGGTGCTGGACCAGCCATACCAGGCAGCCAAAGCGAAACAGATCGCCGTGAAGACGAACGAGAAAGTGTAATACTCGCGGATGGTTTTCATGTGCGGGGTTCCTCAGCCCTTTGTCTGGTAGGTCTGGTCAGACGAAGGGAAGCTGCGCTCACGCACTTCCTCGGCGTATTGCGCAACCGTCTTCTCGATCACCTCGGCAATATTTTCGTACTTTTTCACGAACCGTGGTACGCGATCAAACATACCGAGCATGTCCTCGGTAACCAGAACCTGGCCATCGCATTGAGCTGACGCCCCTATGCCGATCGTCGGGCAGGACAAGGCTTTGGTCGCTTCAATTGCAATCGGTTCTAGCACGCCTTCAAGCACCACAGCGAATGCCCCCGCTTCGTCCAGCGCTTTGGCATCACCGATTATTTTCTCGGCTTCCGCATGGTCGCGCCCACGCGCCATATAGCCGCCCAGTACGTTGACCGCCTGAGGCGTCAGACCGACATGCCCCATGACAGGGATGCCTCGCTGATTGAGGAATGCGACCGTCTCGGCCATCGGTTCGCCCCCTTCGAGCTTGACCGCCGCGGCGCCGCTTTCCTTCAGGAGACGAGCGGCGCTTTCGAATGCCTGCTCTTTGGAGCTTTCGTAAGATCCGAAAGGCATATCGACTACTACCACGGCGTGATAACTGCCACGGACAACTGCGGCGGCATGGTTTGCCATCATCTCCATTGTTACTGGAATGGTCGACGGTAGCCCATAAATGACTTGCCCCAACGAATCACCGACCAGCAACATATCGCAGTGAGCATCGAGCAACTGGGCCTGCCTAGCCGTATATGCCGTAAGCATGACCAGTGGGTCGTGGCTGTGTCCTTCGGTCTTACGAGCGCGGATCTTCGGGACCGTGAGCCTCTTCATAGGCTGCGGGGTTGGATTGGCGCGGCTGGTGCTGGTGTCGAGCTGGAAGGTCGTTGACATGGCGAATGCCCTAGCAAGCGTTGTCGACAGTTGGAAGCGAGGCTTGGACAGGGTTTGAATTCCATGCTTAAAGCCGCGCACATCTGCGATGCGGGAGGCATCGTTTGTCGGAGAGGGAATTACACGAGAATGGTCGCTGCCGGAAAAACTACGGGTGAGGGTTGGTCCTCACGCTCTGCCTTTATCCTTGCTGCAGTCGGCGCCGCCGTCGGCCTCGGCAACATTTGGCGTTTCCCGACGCTCGCGGGTGAGAGCGGAGGCGGCGCCTTCGTCATATTCTATATAGCGTGCGTGTTTCTGCTCGGGCTGCCGCTGGTTCTATCAGAGATCTTCATTGGCCGCGTTGGTCAGACTGACGCTGTCGGTTCGATCCGCAAGGTAGCGCAAGGCTCCCAAGCATCGGCCAAGTGGTCGATCTTTGGCGGGATCGGCGCGGTGGCAGCGTTTCTAATCGTCTCTTTCTATTCGGTCGTGGCCGGCTGGGTTCTGTATTACGGCGGTGTGATGGGCTGGGACCTCCTGCAGGCAATCGGCTCCGGTGACCTTTTTCGGGGGGCACTAGCAGGAGAAAGCGAAGCGCAGATCCAGCAGAGGCTGGGAGATATGTTTGCCTCCTGGCCGCTGCTTCTCGTCATGCATTTGGGCTTCATGGGCCTTACGCTCTACATCGTGGCAAGAGGAGTGAGTTCAGGCATCGAGAAGGCTGCAACCTATCTCATGCCAGCTTTCTTCGTATTGTTGATTGGTCTCGTGCTCTACGGAGCAGTGGAAGGAGACATTGGAGAAGCCGCTTCCTTCCTGTTTACGCCTGATTGGTCGAAGCTCACTCCAGAAGTGATGAATTCAGCGCTGGGACAGGCTCTTTTTTCACTATCCCTCGGTGTCGCTGGCCTCATCACCTACGGTTCGTACATCAAGGAAAAAAGCAATCTCGGCGGCACGGCTGCAATGATCGCAATCGCCGACACCTGCGTCGCGTTGCTTGCAGGGTTGATGATCTTCCCGATCGTCTTTGCTGTCGGCCTCGACCCGGCCGCTGGACCGACGTTGGTTTTCCAGACCCTACCTTTTGCATTCCAGACTATGCCTGGAGGCGCACTGTTCGGCTTCCTGTTCTTCCTGCTCATTCTCGTTGCAGCGGTGACAAGTTCAATTTCACTCCTAGAGGTCCCGACGGCATGGGGCATCGGTGAACTTGGTTGGAGCCGTCCCAAGTCCGCTCTTGTCTTTGGTATCGGCGCTTTCCTGATCGGTATTTTCTGTCTTTTGGGCTACAACGTCCTTTCGGATGTACGCCCGCTCGGCTTCTGGTCGCTCTTCGCCGAAACAGATATTCTAGATACGATCGACGCCTTTACCGGGAAAATCATGCTCCCGCTTGGGGCGCTGCTGACTTCGCTCTTCATCGGTTGGAAGGCAGACAAGAACCTCCTCCGTACTACCACAGGCCTTTCTCCAATCGCGTTTGGCTTGTGGCGGTTCCTGATTGCCTGGTTGTGTCCGATCGCCGTGACGATCATCCTGGTAACGGGCCTGTTTCCCAGCATTCTGGGAGCCTAAGCAAAATCCTCTTTTCCGTCCGGAAGTTCGCGAGTAAATGACGAACTTCCGGATGGCGGAGCGGGGCTGTCCCGCGGCGGGCCGGTGGAGGCTGCTGGCCGTATATGATCTTCGACAGGGTTAAGCCGCTCGATGCCATTCTGGCCGCGGCGCAAAGGAAGTCGCTGCACCGTTCCTTGGGCGCGCTGCAGCTAATGCTGTTCGGTATCGGTTGTATTATAGGTACCGGAATATTCGTGCTGACCGCTGCAGGAGCGCAAAAGGCTGGCCCAGGCCTCATGCTGGCCTTTGTGATTGCGGGTGCCGTCTGCATAGTCGCAGCGCTTTGTTATGCAGAGATTGCCTCTATGATTCCGGTGGCTGGATCCGCTTATACCTACAGCTATGCCACGGTGGGGGAATTGATTGCCTGGACCGTGGGGTGGGCACTTATCCTTGAATACGCAATTGCAGCATCGGCAGTGTCCGTAGGATGGTCGGGTTACTTCAGCGGTACCATCCTAAATGAGTTCCTGGGTATAGGTTTGCCGCGATGGTTGTCCGCGGGCCCGCTTGCGCTGGGTGGAGAGGCAGGCGGATTTATCAATCTTCCTGCCATGATCATCGCCCTACTGGTCACTTGGTTGTTGATGATCGGCACAAGCGAGAGCGCCAAGGTCAACGCCATTTTGGTCGCCATCAAGGTTATTGCTTTAACCGCCTTTATTGGCCTTACGCTGAGCAGCGCCTATTTCGATCCAGACAAATTCAACCCATTCCTTCCCGCTGGCCTATTCGGAGGCTTCGGTTCGGGAGTCGGCGCAGTAGGTGCGGCAGCGACTATCTTTTTTGCTTATGTAGGATTCGACGCGGTTTCCACCGCCGCGGAGGAAACTAAGAACCCGCAGCGCAATGTGCCGATCGGTCTCGTCGGTTCACTCATATTCTGCACGATCTTCTATATTCTCGTGGCGGCGGGAGCGATCGGGACGATCGGCGGGCAGCCGATCATAGGGCCCGGCGGTATTCCTTTCCCAGCAGGATCCGAGGAATTGGCGCGGCAGTGCGCTCTTCCGCAACACGTGGAAGCGTTGGTCTGCTCCAATGAAGCCTTGGCACACGTCCTTCGCCAGATCGGCTTTTCGGGAATTGGCAATATCCTTGGAATAGCGGCGTTCTTGGCCTTGCCATCGGTCATTCTCGTCCTGCTTTTCGCACAGACCCGCATCTTCTTTGTAATGAGCCGGGATGGTCTGCTGCCAGATGGGCTTTCGAGAGTGCATCCGCGGTGGAAGACGCCATACGTGGTAACCGCCATTACCGGAGTGATCGTCGCTGTCGGCGCAGCATTCTTCCCTGTGGGTCAGCTGGCCGATATTGCCAATGCAGGAACGCTATATGCTTTCTTGATGGTGGCAGTTGCGGTCATGGTTCTTCGGCGTACGGCGCCGGAGCGTAAGAGAGATTTCCGGACCCCCATGCTCTGGCTGGTAGGACCGGCGACGATCTTTGGGTGTGCCTTCCTGTTCCTCAACCTGCCAAGTGCGGCGATGCTGGTGCTTCCAGTGTGGAGCATAATCGGTTTGCTGGTGTATTTCGGGTACAGCAGGAACCACAGTCGGTTGGGGCAGGGGATCGTGGAAGTGGTCGACGATGTGGCGGGTGAAGAAACAGCCGTTCCCATTCATCCGCATGGGTAGAAACATAGAAAAAAGGGGCCGTCCCTTTGACGGCCCCTTTTGCTTTTGCCGATTAAATCAAAGGTCGGCAGACTTTACATGTTGTTCTTCGGCTTCGTCTTGCACAGTCATGCCCAAGGCCATCTTCGCGGTATTGAGAAGTCCCAGATCTCCGCTCCAGATTTCTGCATCGCCTAGGTCCATCCGCATGAAGAAGATATCCGGATCGTTTTTGCCGCCATCGTACCAAGCTTCGACGAAGTTGTTCCAGAATTGGTCGAAGCGCTCCTGACTGGTTTCCTTTACGAGGTTTCCGTTGAAGCGAGCGAACATTTCGTGGCCCTTGCCGGCGAATGTTGCAGTGACTGGTCCAAGCTTGCAGAAATCGCTTTTCGTGTGCGTGAAAAACCAGATCGAGCTGTTCGCGTCCTTGTCCAGTTGGGGGCTCATCGGAACGGCGCTTGAGCTGTCACCGCCCAGCTGAAGGAATAGGAATGGGCTGTCGGCCAGAGCTTTCCAGAACTTGGTTTTGAGTTCGTCGGGATTGCCTTCGGCATGTTTCATTTTGGTCTCCAAGATTGGTTCATTTGCTCAATGACCGAAGGGCAGGTTTGGTCCCAAGCCAGTAGAGGAAAAGATAGAGCAGGAATTGCTAATAGATAAATATTGGAACATAAAGAGAACAGACGATTCGGTTCCATATGATCCAACTAGCTCTCTCCTCCTTGCCGACGACCGCCTCTGAAGATGTCGCCACACTACCTGAGCGTCATAGTGAGCGCTGGAGGCCTGGGTTGGCTCGCCTACATGGAAAAGCTCTGCACAGCGAAGTGTTCGCCTCCTCGAGAGAAGCGGCAGGTGCTGGTGCAGTGCTGGCGCTGGCACTTGACGATTGGCGTAACGCGTCGCCGAAAGAAGGCCGGGAGATGAGCGATCAACGCAGCATACTCTGGGTGCAGACGCGTGAGGCGGCGCGCTTGGGAGGTAAACCGTATCGTGCCGGGCTACCGCAGGATTTGCAGTCGCGCGTCATTCATGTGCTGGCCCACAAGGCGGAAGATGCGCTTTTTGCGATGGAGGAAGGGTTGCGCTGTCGTGAGCTATCCTTTGTTATCGGGGAAATTGCCGGCAATCCAAAGGCGTTGGACTTCACAGCTTCGCGTCGGCTGACGCTGACTGCGCAGAAACACGAGGTACCTTTGTTCCTGTTGCGGGTCGATGCGGCGCGTGACCTGTCTTCGGCCCGGATGCGCTGGCAAGTGACTTCGGCTCCATCCACCGCACCCGAATGGAACGCGCAAGCACCAGGCAATCCGTCGTGGCGGGGTGAGCTCTTCCGTGCCCGCTCGCATCCACCGGGCGAATGGGTTTTCGAAGAGTTCGGGAAGCGGCTGGAGGCTCGTCGTGAAGCGCCGCAGGTCTCTTCGCCACCCACCGGCAAGCCATTCTCTATCGTTCAGCATATCGGGCCACGTTTCGGGCTCGCCGAAAGAGCGTTTTTCAAGCCGTCGAGCACAGCAATCGAAGATAGATCCGTTGTGCTTTCGGAACAGTCTCGTTTCCGACAAGTCCAAGGCAAGCGGCGCTAGCTTGTTGGTCTGCCATGGATCAGCCGCGCCGTATCCTTTCTATCTGGCTCCCGTCCATGGCCATGGACCGCTGGCGTATGGGCGCGGCGGAGAGACGGGAGCTAGATGACAAGCCGTTTGTCCTGACCGCTGATACAGCGCATGGGCCGCGGATCGAAGCGACCAACCGCACAAGCGCTGCTGCCGGGGCCAGGGCAGGGATGATGTTGGCTGATGCACATTCGCTTTGCCCTGAAATTACTACGGCACTGTCCGACCCTGAAGGCGATCTCGTTTTCTTGGAAAAGCTTGCTGCCTGGGCACGACGCTGGGGACCTTGGTCGGCGATGGATGTACCGGATGGGCTTTTGGTGGATGTAACCGCAGTGCCGCATCTCTTCGGAGGCGAGGAAAAGTTGCTTGCCGATGTAGCTGCGGTGTTTGCACAGCGCGACATCGCTATGCGTTGTGCCATAGCTCCGACTGCCGGGGCAGCTTGGGCACTGGCCCATTATGCTGCATCGGGTACGATCCTGCGCAAAAATGAGGAAATGGAAACACGGCTGGGCGAGCTTCCCGTGGCGGCACTAAGGCTCGATCAGGATGTCGTCACTGTTCTTCGACGGCTAGGGCTCAAGAAACTGAGCGAGCTTTGGGCGGTCGATCGCGATGGAATCAATAGACGGTTTCGCAACCGGAACTCTCCCTCTGCCAACCCGCTAATCCGGCTGGACCAGCTGCTCGGCCGGATACCGGAACCGCTGCTGCCAGTCATTCCGCAACAAATTCCGATGGTACAGCGCCGCCTGCTGGAGCCGATCCGACACCGCCACTTGCTCGATCAGGTGGTGAACGATCTGGCGGATGATATGGTGCGCGAACTGGAGGGCAAGGGGCAGGGCGCCCGCAGGCTGGAACTCGGCTTGTGGCGCGTCGATGGTGAAGTGGTTGTGCGGCATATCGAACTTGCTGCAGCAACCCGAGAGGCCGCGCATTTTGTACGCCTTTTTGTCAGCAAGCTAGATGATGTAGATGCAGGGTTCGGGATCGAAATGCTGCGTTTGCGTGCCAGTTGGTCAGAAGCCTTGGCATTGGACCAAAGCGATATCGAGACGGCTTCGAAAAACCATGGCATCGCGCTTTCCACCTTGGTCGATCGGCTCACCGTGCGCCTTGGGCCCCGTGCCGTCACACGGCTCGTGCCTTCAGCCAGCCACATCCCCGAGCGTGCGCAGCGGGGCCAACCGCCTTTAGAGCCCGAACCGGCCAACCAAGGTCAGTTTGTCTTCCATCAACGCCCTTTGAAACTGCTCGACAAGGCCGAGCAGATTGCTGTGCTCTACGCCACTCCCGATGGATATCCCAAGCGTTTCCGCTGGCGCGACGAGGTACACGATATCAAACGTGTCGAAGGCCCCGAACGTATCGCCCCTGAATGGTGGCGTGAGCGCGGTGGTACCCGACTACGCGATTATTACCGGATTGAGGATCAGAGAGGGAGGCGCTACTGGATCTATCGGCTCGGCATCATCGGAGATGGACGAGGTGGTAAGCCAAAGTGGTACCTGCAGGGATTGTTCACCTGATAAACAATGACGAGGGGGCTCCTCGCAAAACTCAACTGTCGCGCGACACAAGCGACGCACGGCGGCCCCGCTTGGCGACGGGAATATTATCGAACTTTGCCACCGGGCCGGATTCGACTTCCACCACATCACAGGTCTCTTCAACGACCGATGCCGGTATCGGGCGTTCGAAAAGAAATCCGCAACTGCTATCGCGCGTCCATACGATCTTGCCGAAGAATTCGTGCTCACCCCACGACAACAAGCCTGAAACGCCCTGTTGCGGCGGATTGGCCGTCTCGAACCGCGCACCGGTTTGTGAAAGATCCGACAGGCGTCCGTCCCGGTTGCCGCCAGGCATTTTGAGCCGACTGGTACAGTCGACAGAATAGCGCTGTACGGTCCTGCGCTCATCGGATTTCTGGCCAGATTTTTTCTGGAAAAGTGCCACTCGGCAAGTCCCTCTTGTTAATCGATTTTTACACGAACCTGGTTAATTTTGGGTTATCATGCTTGGCGCTCCAATAATGATAACTCCAGAATATCGTCATCCGTTTCCCGGTTGAGTGAATAAGGCCGCAGCGGATCCCCTTCGTATTCGAGGAGTGAGGCCGCAGACCTTCGGCTACACCTCGCTCCATACAACTCCGATGGGCGTAGCGAGCATGAACCTCACATGCCCACTTCTCGCAAACAAACCAATTACCTTTTGTTATTGGCGAATGCTGGAGCGGAACATATATAGAACATATGACTCTGCAAACCGTCCTTCAAAAACTCGAGATCCTCGCCGACGCAGCGAAGTACGATGCTTCCTGCGCGTCCTCCGGTACCGCGAAGAAGAACAGCCTGGGCGGTAAGGGCATTGGATCGACCGAAGGGATGGGGATCTGCCATGCCTATGCGCCAGATGGACGCTGCATCTCGCTGCTCAAGATTTTACTGACCAACCACTGTGTGTTTGATTGTCATTATTGTGTGAATCGTAAGAGCTCGAACGTGGCTCGCGCGCGTTTCACACCGCAAGAAGTGGTCGATCTCACGCTCGCTTTCTACCGGCGCAATTATATCGAAGGGCTGTTCCTTTCCTCGGGTATTGTGAAGAATTCCAACCACACGATGGAGCAGATCGTGGAGGTTGCCCGGATCTTGCGCGAAGAACATGATTTTCGCGGCTACATTCACTTGAAGACCATCCCGGAAGCAGATGCAGAAATAGTCCATCAGGCGGGGCTTTATGCTGATCGGGTCTCCATCAATGTCGAACTGCCGACTGACAGCGGCCTAACACGTCTCGCGCCGGACAAGGATGCGCGCCAGATCGAGGGCGCGATGGGCAAGGTGAAAGAGGATCTGGTGGAGGCCAAGGATGCCCGCAAGCGGTTCAGGCATGCCCCCCGGTTTGCGCCCGCCGGCCAGTCTACGCAAATGATCGTGGGCGCCGATGCAGCGACTGACGCAGATATTGTGGGCAAGGCAAGCCGGCTTTACGATAATTTCCGCCTGCGCCGTGTCTATTACAGCGCGTTCTCGCCAATCCCAGATGCGAGCGCGGTGCTGCCGCTGAAGCGTCCACCTTTGATCCGCGAGCACAGGCTTTACCAATCTGACTGGTTGATGCGCTTTTACGGTTACAAGCCTTCGGACGTCATGCATGCGACAGAAGCAGACGGGAATTTGCCGCTTGATATCGATCCCAAACTTGCTTGGGCTTTGAAGTTTCGTGAAGCCTTTCCAGTTGATGTGAACCGCGCGACCAAGGAGCAATTGCTGCGTGTGCCGGGCTTAGGCGTGAAGGCGGTTGGCAAGATCTTGGCAAGTCGCCGTCATCGCGGCCTACGGTTGGACGATGTGTCGCTGCTGACTCAGTCCATCACCAAGGTTCGACCTTTCATCTGTACTATCGACTGGCGGCCGATCACTCTCACCGATCGCGCCGACCTGCGCAGCCTGCTCGCCCCGAAAACCGAGCAGCTGGAGCTGTTCGTGTGACTGCGCTCCAACACGTCAAACTCGGCACCTACTACGTTGTCCAACTGCCTGATGCGGATGATTTCGATTTCTGGCGCGAGCGGGCGCGGGCTTTCGTCCAATGCGATGTGCCACCGGACCGTATCGCATGGGCCGAACCCGGCGGTAGCGGGGACCTCTTCGCCCATGGAGAACGGCGTATGCCTGTCCCTCCCAAGGGAGCGAGGCCGGTACGGGCCAACCGACGCTTTGTACAACTTGCGCGTAATGCCATCCTTCATTCGGACCCTGAACGGTTTGCGCTGCTCTACCGCCTGCTCTGGAGGCTACAAGGCAAGCCGCGGATGATGGAAGACAAGGCTGATCCAGATGTCAGAAAGCTGGAGGAACTCGACAAGAGCGTGAGGCGTGACAGCCACAAGATGCATGCTTTTGTGCGCTTTCGGCTGGTCGAAAGCCCCGATCGTTCCGGTGGCGAAGATGGCGAGGGGGGTGAGCATTACGTTGCCTGGTTCGAGCCGGAGCATCATATTCTTCGGGCCAATGCAGGGTTCTTCATGCGGCGTTTTTCGAACATGCGCTGGTCGATCCTGACGCCGCGCGGCTCGCTTCACTGGGATGGCGAAACCATGGCGGAGGGGCCGCCAGCTGAACGTCACGACGCGCCTCAGGGCGATCCGATGGAGGATCTCTGGCGCACTTACTACGCCTCTATCTTCAATCCGGCGCGGCTGAAGATTGGCGCCATGCTCAAGGAGATGCCGAAAAAATACTGGAAAAACATGCCCGAAGCCACGCTCATTCCCGAATTGGTGGCGGGCGCGCAGAAGCGGGAAAGTGCTATGGTCGAAAAGGGAACGCTGGAATTCGAAGAGCGGCCCGATACGCTGGCAGCGATCGACAAGGCAATTCACGCCTGCCGCAAATGCCCGATCGGCAGCCTCGATAATCAAGCTGTTATGGGCGAGGGACCGCAGGATGCTGCGCTGATGATTGTGGGCGAACAGCCGGGCGATCAAGAGGATTTGGCTGGCCGTCCCTTTGTCGGACCGGCCGGAAAACTGCTCGAACACCATCTTGATCGGGCCGGTATCGACCGGAAGGCGGCCTATGTCACGAATACGGTGAAGCATTTCAAATATGTCCAGCGCGGCAAGCGGAGGCTGCACCAAAATCCCGGTGCAAAGGAAATCGATACCTGCCGCTGGTGGATCGAGAGCGAGCGCGCGATCGTCCAGCCCAAGCTGATACTCGCCATGGGGGCGAGCGCGGCGCGCGGCATGCTGGGAAAGACAGTGAGCATCTCCAAGGCTCGGGGCACGCCCATTCCGCTGGAAGACGGCAGCGAGCTGTGGATCACCTCCCACCCGTCCTATCTCCTTCGCCTTGATGGTCCCGCGCGCGAGGAGCAGGAGCGGCTGTTCGATGCCGATCTCGCCGCAGTGAAGGAGCGGCTCGAGGAGTTGGCATAATGACTTTTCAAAGCTGGTGTCATGCCCGAGAATGACCAGCAGATACCCAAGCGCACTATCGACCTTGATCCCGATGAAATAGACGCACCAGCGCGCGCGCCGTTCGTCGAACTCGGTCTCGTCTCGTGTTTCAGCTTCCTGCGCGGAGCGAGCGATGCGGTAGACTTGGTAATGGAAGCGCGCAGGCTGGGGTATGACGCGATCGGGATCGCCGATGCCAACAGCATGGCGGGCGTGGTGCGGGTGCACACAGAGGCGAAAACGCTCAAGCTCAAGCCTTGTATCGGTTGCCGGATCGAAACGGTCGAGGGGCTGGCCTTCCTCGCCTATCCCAAAAACCGTGAGGCCTATGGTCGTTTGTGCCGCCTGATTTCCGCGGGCCGGATGCGCACGCTCGACAACGAGTGGCAGGAGAAGGGCGTGTGCGATATCTCGTTAGCGATGCTGGCCGGGCACAGCAAAGACGTGCAACTGATTCTAATTCCGCCACCCGATCTGGCATGCGAGTTCACCGTTCCAGCCTGGGCCACGCCAGACGGCACAGCGGAAAGCGAACAGAGAGAAATGGCGGTCACGGCACCCTTTGTGGAAATCGTGCCGCATCTTGCCGCCGGACTACCGGCGCTACACCATATCGCTGCGACTTTCTTTTACGCTGGGAACGACCTCGCCCGGATTGCCCGGCTCGACGCGCTGGCCAAGGATCATGATCTTTCCATCCTCGCCACCAATGATGTGCAGTATCACGCGCCGGAGCGCCGGCCGCTACAGGACGTAATGACCGCGATCCGCCATAAGACTACTGTGGCGCGGGCGGGCTATCTGCTTCAGAGTAATGCCGAGCGATATCTGAAGCCGCCAGAGACCATGTGCCATCTGTTCGAACCATGGCCCCATGCGATCGAAGCCGCGCGCGCCGTGGCCGACGCCTGTGATTTCAGCCTCGATCAGCTGCAATATGAGTATCCCGAAGAACTGTATCCCGGCGGCGCCGAACCGCAGGACTATCTCGAAAAAGAGACCTGGAAGGGAGCTGGCTGGCGCTATCCCGACGGGGTGCCGGATGGCGTGACCGAAACGCTGCGCAAAGAACTGGCGCTGATCGGCAAGATGGATCTTGCGCGCTATTTCCTGACCATCAAGGACATTGTCGATTTCGCGCGCAACAAGGTCGATCCGCCGATCCTGTGCCAGGGGCGCGGCAGTGCGGCCAACTCTGCGGTATGCTATTGTCTCGGCATCACCAATGTCGATCCTTCGAAGCACCAGCTTTTGTTCGACCGCTTCATCTCCGAGGATCGCAAGGAGCCGCCCGATATCGATGTCGATTTCGAGCATGAGCGGCGCGAGGAGGTGATCCAGTACCTCTATCGCAAATATGGCCGTCACCGGGCAGGGCTGTGCGCCACAGTGATTCACTATCGTCCGCGCATGGCCATCCGCGAAGTGGGTAAGGCCATGGGATTGAGCGAAGACGTCACGTCAGCGCTCGCCAAGACGGTATGGGGCGGGTGGGGCCGCGAGATTAGCGAGAAACATGCCGCGGAAACTGGCATGAATGTGAAAGATCCGCATCTGAGGCGGGTTCTTAAGCTGACCGAGCAAATGATTGGAATGCCGAGGCATCTGTCACAACACGTAGGCGGTTTCATTTTAACCGAAAATGCGCTGACCGAAACGGTACCGGTGGGCAACGGTGCCATGCCCGACCGCAGTTTCATCGAATGGGACAAGGACGATATCGAAGCACTGGGCATCCTCAAGGTCGATGTTCTGGCGCTGGGAATGCTGAGTTGCATCAGGAAATGCCTCGACCTGATTGACGATCATCACAGCCGGACTCTCACTCTGGCAACCGTCCCGCGTGAAGATCCCGACACTTACGCCATGCTGCGCAAGGGGGATTCGCTCGGCGTATTCCAGGTCGAAAGCCGCGCGCAGATGAACATGCTGCCAAGGCTGCGTCCGCGCGAATTTTACGATCTCGTGATTCAGGTCGCTATCGTTCGGCCCGGCCCGATCCAGGGCGACATGGTCCATCCCTATCTTAAACGAAGGCGCGGGGCCGAGAAGGTGGAGATACCCGCACCAAGTCCGCATCACGGCCCACCTGACGAATTGTCGAGCATTCTCGAACGTACGTTGGGCGTACCGATCTTCCAGGAGCAGGCCATGAAGATTGCGCTCGATGCGGCCAAGTTCTCGTCCAAGGAAGCGAACCGGTTGCGCAAGGCCATGGCGACCTTCCGCAGCCGCGGCATGGTGGACGAATTGCAGGACATGATGGTCGAACGCATGGTCGACCGCGGCTACGACCGCGAGTTCGCGCAGCGCTGTTTCAACCAGATCCGCGGCTTTGGTGAATATGGCTTTCCCGAAAGCCACGCGGCAAGCTTTGCGCACCTCGTCTATGTGTCGAGCTGGCTCAAATGCCACTTCCCTGCCGCCTTTGGCTGTGCGCTGCTCAACTCGCAACCGATGGGCTTTTACGCCCCGGCGCAGATCGTGCGCGATGCGGCGGAACACGGGGTACGGGTGCTGCCTGCGGATGTGAACCATTCGCAATGGGATTGTACTCTGGAAAGGGTGGAGTCTTCCGCCCCAAAGGGGCAAGGCCGCTTCGATAATGGTTTCGCCTTGCGGCTTGGCTTGCGACAGATCGACGGTTTGCCCGAAGCAGTCGCGGCACAGCTGGTGTCCGAGCGTGAGGAGAACGGCATCTACGAGGATGTGCGGGCCTTGCGCGATCGGGCACGGATCGGGCCATCGCACGTCGAACGGCTCGCCAGTGCCGACGGCTTCGGGTCGATGAACCTGTCGCGCAGGCAGGCGCTGTGGGATGCAAGAAGCCTCATCGGTGGGCCGGACCTGCCGCTCTTCGCTGCTGCTGCCGCGCATGATGAAGGCGCCGAAAAGCATCCCACGCGCTTGCCACAGATGCCGCTGTCCGAGGAAGTGGTCGCCGATTACCAGACCACGCGTCTCAGCCTCAAGGCACACCCGATGGCTTTCTTACGTGCCAGCCTGGCTGATCGCGGCTTTGTCCGTGCCTGCGACCTTCGCGAGAGGAAATTTCGCAGTATGGTCCATGTTGCAGGCGTAGTGCTGATCCGCCAGCGACCGGGCAGTGCGAAAGGCGTATGCTTCATCACGCTGGAGGACGAGACGGGCGTCATCAACCTTGTGATCTGGCCGGACCTGAAAGAAAGGCAGCGGCGCGTGGTGATGGGGGCAAGGCTGATGGAAGTGAGAGGCCGCGTGGAGTATGACGACGAAGTAATCCATGTGATCGCGCAGCACATGACCGATGCGACAGCCGATCTGCACAAGCTTTCCGATGATATGCTCAACGCCCCGCTTGCGCGTGCCGACCACGTGGCATCGCCCCTGCCGGACAAGTTCAATCCACGGGACAATCTACGGGAAGGCAATGAGGATCCCTATCAGCCTGTGGAACCATGGCAGGAGCCTCCGCCAGGCAACCGCGAATGCGGATGGCATCAGGGACACCCGCGTGATGTGCGCATCATTCCGAAATCGCGCGACTTTCATTAAGCGCCGCGCTAGTCGTCACTCGCATGTTCGACGCTGAGCGCTTGCTGGCATTTGCCCTGATCACCGCCACTACCAGCATCGTGCCAGGACCTTCGATGATGTTCGTCATGGGCCAGGCGATTTGGCGCGGGCCTCGGTCGGGGTGGGCCGCCCTGTCGGGCATGCAGATCGGCTATATCGTATGGTGGATGGCTGCGGCGTTCGGCCTTGGTACGCTGGCCCGGGCCTATCCGCTGGCATTCCGTCTGCTGGCGATCGCTGGCGTGGTCTACCTCGCATGGCTTGGTGCGAGAGCCATCTGGCATTCCTTTCATGCGAGCGAAGAAGGCACCGAACCGGCCCGCAGGCCGTCTGCCCATGCATTTCGCGATGGAATTGCAGTGGCGATCGGCAATCCCAAGTCGCTGGTCTACATGGTCGCGATCATTCCGCCCTTCGTGGATCCCGAATTGCCCGTGGGGTGGCAGATCGTCACGTTGGCATTGATCGCGCTCGTGCTCGATCTCATCGTAGGCTGGATGTATATCTCCGCAGGAAAGCGACTGGCCCGCGCGATGGAACGGGCCGCAACGCGGCGCTGGATCGATCGTGGCATCGGCTGCGTATTCATCCTGATAGCCTTGGCCATCGCGGTCGATCTTTACGGTACACAGCTTTGAACCACACCCTCTCGCGTCATATCGGGAAATTCCTGTTCGACCGGCGCGTGCTGATGCTGCTCGTATTAGCAAGCCTGTTCGTCGCGGGTCGCGCGTGGCTGGCTGAGCACCCGGAGCACAATCCATGGGCGCCACTCTCACTGGATGATCCCAAAGGCTGGGCGACCCAGCAGAAATTGCTCGCCCTGCGCGATGACGTCCCCGCCTGCCGTGCGGTTCTGGAGCGTAGCGATGTAGAGTTCAACTTGCTTGATCCGGCGGGGGACGGGGAATGCCTACGCGAAGACCGGACACAGCTGTCAAACTATCCCCTGAGCCCCGATGCGCCGGCGACGACCTGTCCGGTCGCCCTAGCCATGGAACTATGGAAGCGTGACACACTTGATCCCAAAGCCGAGGAAATTTTTGGCAGTGGCATCGCGCGGATCGAACATCTCGGTGCCTATTCGTGCCGCCGGATATACGGCCGCGATGAAGGCGCATGGAGCGAGCATGCGACCGCAAATGCGCTAGACATTGCAGGCTTCCTCCTGAAAGACGGCACGCGGATCAGCGTACTGGGTGATTGGGGAGGCGAGGGCGACAAGCCACGTTTTCTGCACGAAATCCGAGATGGGGCGTGCAGCGCGTTCTCCACAGTGCTTTCACCTGACTATAATAGCGCCCACGCTGATCATTTTCATCTCGACATGGATAGCCGCTGGACCAGCGTCTGCCGCTGATCAGGCCGCTTCGAGTGAATATCCAGCGCTGCGGACCGTGCGAACCGGATCCTTCGCCCCTTCGATTTCCAGCGCCTTGCGGAGCCGGCGGATATGCACGTCGACGGTGCGCAGTTCGATATCGCTTTCCGTGCCCCATACGCCGTCCAGCAACTGGTTGCGACTGAACACCCGGCCAGGGCTTTCCATGAAGAATTTGAGCAGGCGGTATTCGGTCGGCCCCAGCTTGAGAGCCGTGCCCCGCCGCATCACCTTATGGGCAACGGGATCAAGCGTTAGATCGCCCACCTCGATAGATTCGCCAGCCAGAACCGGGCGGATGCGGCGCATTACCGCTGCAACACGGGCTAGAAGCTCGCGCGGTGAGAAGGGCTTGGTGAGGTAATCGTCAGCGCCTGTTTCGAGGCCACGGATACGGTCGTCTTCGGCTTCGCGCGCCGTTAGCATGATGATCGGCACATGGGCTGTTGTCTTGTCGCGCCGCAGGCGACGGCAGACCTCAATCCCGCTGGTGCCCTCGATCATCCAGTCCAATATGACGAGATCGGGCACGTCTTCGGCTGCGAGTAGCAGAGCATCGTCACCGTCCGCAGTGGTGCGGACATCGTAGCCTTCGTTGGAGAATCGGTATTCGAGTAGTTCGGAGAGAGCGGGGTCGTCCTCTACCAGCAATAACTTACCTGCCTTCACCTTGGCGCCTTCCTGCAGTTTCTTTGTCACGGCAGTATGACCCTCAAGCTACAGAATTGTGCCAACCGTCCTCATCTACGGGATAGGTTCCGGTTGCAGCGAAATGCACCATTTCCGCCACGTTAGTCGCATGGTCACCGATCCGCTCCAGATTACGGGCAACGAACAGCAATTGTGCCGCGCTCGAGATCGTAGCCGGATTTTCAACCATATGACTGACGAGGTTGCGGAAGATCGAATTGTAGAAGGCATCTACCTTTTCATCGGCAGCAATGACTTCGCGTGCCAATTCCGCATCGCGCGCGGCATAAGCGGTCAGGACATCATGCACCATCTCGCTGGCGACTTCGGCCATGGCCGGAAGAAGGGTGAGTGGTTCGAACTGCTTGCGATGGTCGCCGATCTCTCGGCTCGCCTTGGCGATGTTCTTCGAATAATCGCCGATACGTTCCACGACACCGGCAATCTTCAGAGCAGCGATCACTTCTCGCAGATCGTCTGCCATGGGAGCGCGAAGCGCGATGATTCGCACGGAAAGCTTGTCGATCTCGCTTTCGAGAGCATCGATCTTCTTGTCGCCCTTGACGACCTTCTTGGCGAGTTCGTCATCGCCCTGGACCAGCGCGTCGAGCGCTTCTTGGATCGCGACCTCGGCAAGACCGCCCATCTCCGCGATCAGCCCGCGCAGGCGGGTAATATCTTCGTCAAAGGCCTTTACTGTGTGTTCTTGCATTCTCTTGGAGCCTTATCCGTAGCGGCCGGTAATGTAATCCTGCGTGCGCTGTTCGATCGGGTTGGTGAATATATCGGAAGTCCGCCCATATTCCACCATCTTGCCAAGGTGGAAAAACGCCGTCCGCTGGCTGACGCGCGCGGCCTGCTGCATGGAGTGAGTTACGATGACAATGGCATAACGACCATTGAGATCATCGATGAGTTCCTCGATTTTTGCAGTCGCAATCGGATCGAGCGCGGAACAGGGTTCGTCCATCAGGATGACTTCCGGATCGACCGCGATGGCGCGGGCAATGCACAGACGCTGCTGCTGGCCGCCTGAAAGGGCAGTTCCGCTGTCCTGCAGGCGGTCTTTTACCTCTTCCCAAAGGCCGGCCCTGCGAAGCGATTTCTCGACCACGGCGTCCAATTCGTCCTTGCCTTCGGCGAGGCCGTGGATTTTTGGTCCATAAGCGATGTTTTCGTAGATGGACTTAGGGAACGGGTTGGGTTTTTGGAACACCATGCCCACACGCGCGCGCAATTGGACCACATCGAGCTTCGGCGAGTAGATGTTCTCGCCGTCGAGCGTAATTTCACCTTCGACACGCGCCGAAGGAATGGTGTCGTTCATCCGGTTGAGTGAGCGCAGAAAAGTCGATTTACCGCAGCCGGAGGGACCGATGAAGGCAGTCACGTATTCGGTCGGAATGTCGATCGACACGTCATCGATCGCTTTTTTCTGACCGTAGAATACGGACACGTCGCGCGCGCTCATCTTGGCGTCGACGTTCTCTAAATTTTCGTGAACTACGGTCACCACTTTTTCTCGAACTTGTTGCGCAGGTAGATGGCGAGGCCGTTCATCAACAGGAGGAACAGCAAGAGGACAATGATAGCAGCGCTGGTGCGCTCTACAAAGCCGCGGTCGATTTCGTCTGACCAGAGGAAGATCTGCATCGGCAGCACGGTTGCAGGCGCGGTGAAACTATCGGGCGGGCTCGCTACGAAAGCGCGCATGCCGATCATCAGCAACGGTGCGGTCTCGCCCAATGCACGAGCCATACCGATGATCGTACCGGTAAGAATTCCGGGCAGGGCAAGCGGAAGCACATGATGGAAGACGACCTGTACAGGCGAGGCACCGACAGCAAGCGCGCCGTCACGGATGCTCGGAGGCACAGCCTTGATCGCGTTACGGCCCGCAATCACGATCACCGGCATCGTCATCAGTGCCAAGGTCATCCCGCCGATCAACGGCGCCGATCGGTAGCTTGGGAAGATGGTCAGGAAGACGGCGAGACCAAGCAGGCCGAAAATGATCGAGGGGACGGCTGCCAGATTGTTGATCGACAGTTCGATCACGTCCGTCCAGCGATTTTTCGGAGCATATTCTTCGAGATACAAAGCTGCGAGAACGCCAATCGGAAAGGCAAGTGCCAGTGTGACGATCATGGTCAGGATCGAGCCCTTGAGCGCCCCCCATATACCGACCTGCTGGGGGTTGGTCGCATCGGCGCGGGTAAAGAAACCCCCATCGAAATTCTTTTCCAGCTTGCCCGTATCGACAAGCTGCGCCGCCAGCGCGCGCATTTCCTGCGAACCCTCGCCATCGAGTCCCGACGCAAGGTCGGCACTGGCGGGTAGCCAAAAAGTGGCCTGACGCTGCAGTAGTGCTGGATCAGCAGCGATTTCCGCAGCGACATCGCGCCATGCCTGTCCGCCAATTTCGCTTGCGCCTTCGTTACCAAGGGATTGCTGCGCGAAATATTCGACAACTTGGGGTAAGCCCTGAGCTTCAAGCGACCGAAGGACATCACCTGCATCCGTCGATGAGGCGTCAATCGAGATGCCAGCCTGAGTGAAGTCGATAGGCACTTCGACTTCCGCACGCTGAAAGCCTCCGATGCCGTTTATGGTCATCGTGCCCAGCAAATAAAGCAGCACGAGAATCGAAAAGACTATTGCGCCAAGGCCCATGGCTTTGAACCGCTTTTCCGCGGCGTAGCGCTTTTTGAGCCGCGCTTCGAAAGCGGGCGTGCGCGTGGGGGCGATCTGCTCACTCATAAGCTTCGCGGAACCTTTTGACGACGCGCAGGGCGATGAAGTTGAGAGCCAGCGTGACGAGGAACAGTACAAACCCCAGGGCAAACGCGCTCAACGTGGCCGGGTGATCGAAACTGCCTTCGCCGGTCAGCATGGCGACGATCTGGACAGTCACGGTCGTCATGGACTCCAGAGGGTTTGCACTGAGATTAGCGGCAGTTGAGGCAGCCATAACGACGATCATCGTTTCGCCGATCGCACGGCTGACAGCCAACATGACCCCGGCGACGATACCCGGCAAGGCCGCCGGCACAAGGACGCGGCGGATCGTCTCGTTCTTCGTTGCGCCCATGGCAAGGCTACCATCGCGCATGGCCTGGGGAACAGCGGCAATGCTATCGTCGGCCATCGATGACACGAACGGGATGATCATCACACCCATGACGAGACCCGCGGCGAGCGCGCTTTCGCTGGAAGCCGATGTGGCACCGAGAGAGATGGCGAAATCTCGAATTGCAGGTGCGATGGTGAGTGCAGCGAAATACCCGTAGACGACGGTCGGAACGCCAGCCAGGATTTCGAGCGCCGGTTTTACCCATGCACGCAGCTTGGGGTTGGCGTATTGCGTGAGATAGATGGCGCTCATCAGACCGAGCGGAATGGCGACCAGCATCGCGATGATAGCGCCGATAAACAGAGTCCCCCAGAAGAGAGGGATCGCGCCATAGCGGCTCGCGTCGGGATTCGCCGCATTAGCCATCGGATCGGGACCCCAATGGGTGCCGAACAGAAAATCGATAGGATTGACCATTCCAAAGAACCGGACGGTCTCGAATACCAGGCTACCGAAGATGCCAAGCGTGGTCAGGATTGCGACAAGAGAAGCGCCAAGCAGGATCGCCATTACGATCTTTTCAACGCGGTTGCGGGCCGCAAAGTCGGGCTTCAATCGCAGAAATGCATAGGCCCCGCCGAGAAAGGCAATCAACAGCGTAACGACAATCCCGATCCAGTTATACCGCGAAAGTGCCTCGCGGTAGGGTTCGACGAACTCACGTGCGAGCGGATTGAAGACGGCCTGCGAAGCGCCTGTGGCTACTGCACGGGCTTCGTTGAGAATTGTCTGGCGCTGGAAACCGAATTCCGGAAGTTGATCGGCTGCTGGGCTTGCCAACACCGACTGTGCAACCAGACCCGGTGAGACCGCGCTCCATATCGCGACGAAGATCAATACAGGCAGTACGATCCATAACGCGACATACCAGGCATGATAGCTCGGCAGACTGGCAATACGTCCGTCTGAACTGGCGCGTCGGAAGGTCCATGCACGCGCACGAGCCGCCAACCACCCGGCGAGCCCGAGCCCGAGGGCCAGGAGGAGCAGGATAGTCAGCGACATCGTGGGTACATTCAAACCTTAGTTGAGCTCGGAGGAGTCGAGCGTATCAAAGTTGGTAGCAGCCGACATGGAGCGGGCCATCACGTCGTCCGGATTGGCAACCAACCCGATCTTCGCGAGCGGGCCGCCGCGGTCCCACATTTGTGTCCACTGGGCCAGGAATTCCTTGAGACCCGGAATAGCATCAAGGTGAGCCTTCTTGACATAGATGTAGAGAGGACGTGCGCCAGGATATTCGAAGCTGGCGATGTTCTCGTAAGTCGGGGCAACGCCGTTCATGTTGAGGCCCTGCACCTTGTCGGCATTTTCCTCAAGATAGGAATAGCCGAAAATCCCCACGGCATTCGGATTGCCTTCGATCTTCTGGACGATCAGATTGTCCTGCTCGCCCTGGTCGACGTATTTCCCGTCGCTGCGGACTTCGGTGCACAGCTGTGCGTGGCGATCCTTATCGCTGTCCTTCAGCGCTTCCATCTCTGCATTGGTGTCGCAGCCGACTTCAAGGATCAGTTCCTTTAATGCATCGCGGGTGCCGGAGGTGCTCGGCGGGCCATAGACCAGGATCTGCGTATCGGGCAGGGACGGATCGACGTCCGACCAGGTCTGGTTGGTCTGCTCTTGGCCATATGGACGGGCCGCGAGGGCTTCGTAGACCATCTTCGGCGTCAGGTTCATCGTGATGCCGCCTTTGGAGGATGCAAGTGCAATTCCGTCTAGGCCGACCTGAACTTCGATAATGTCCGTCACGCCATTCTGCTGACAGGTTTCGAATTCGCTGGCTTTCATGCGGCGCGATGCATTCGCGATATCGGGCGTTGCCGCACCCACACCCTGGCAGAACAGCTTCATGCCGCCGCCGGTACCGGTCGATTCGATGATCGGTGATTTGAAGTCAGGATTGGAACGCGTGAAGGTTTCCGACACGGCTTTGGCGAACGGATAAACCGTCGACGAACCGACAGCTTTGATCTGGTCGCGTGAAGCTCCACCGCCGGCATCATTGCCGCCGCAGGCTGTGAGCGAGAGGGCCGAAGCGGCCGCGAGAGCGAATTTGAAAGTCTTGGTCATTGGTAGAAACCCCATTGGTGTCCAACTAGCCGCGCAAAAGCGCGAAATTGTTACATGTTGACGACAAGAGTGTGACTTTCGCTATCGGGCTGCCGAATCTGTTCGGCGGCCCATAGCGTCATCGGGATCAGAAATCGACCTGTGCGCGGAGTCCGAGGGCATCGACACCGTAATCTCGGTCACCATCTTCCATCGGAATAGCGGCGTCCCGATAGTCCATCCGGCCATAATTCACGCTGAACAGCGTATAATCGGTCGGCTTCCAGATCAGTGAGGCCTCATAGGCGTTCTGTATTCCGCCGACGATACCGGCATCGTTAAGGTCCAGATAGTCGTAGCGCAGATTGAACTGGAGCGAGCCGAAGCCGCCTTCGCCGACCGGGTTGACTGGCTTTACGCGGTCGAACTTGCCGCCCTTATATCCGCGCGTATCGCCTGCCGTGAGAAAATAACCAGCCTCTACATAGCCACCGAAGAAGCTGGGATTTGCAACTTCGAGCGGCGTATCGACTTTCTGCCAGAAGCCTTCAGCCGCGGTGTGGAACGGGCCGGCGATCGCTGCCGCTTCGATGCCGATGCCAAATTCGTTGTCGGCAGCGAGGTTGCGGGTGTCGACGAAACGAGTGGAAGTAAAATGCACGAACGGACGCTGGCGATAACGTACGCTTGCATCCTCATGGCCAAGATCATTGTAATGCACTGAGCCGGCAAGGTGCATCTGCACGGCGCCGATTTTAGGCATCACCACCACACGGCCGTCCACCCCGCGATTGTCGGTACCGGTATCCGCGGAGTTATCCGTAAATAGGCCTGCCTGAGCGAGGATGAGGCCGGAGCTATAGGAGATTGAAGCTCCGATTCGCCGCTCGAAGCCGAAAGCATCGGTAAAAGCTGAGCGCTCAATGAAACTCGTGTGCAGCGAACTTGTAAGCTCGTCGAGTGACTGGAAGTTGTTGTGCTGTCCAACCGCAACTTCCAGCGGCCCATCTGCGTAGGTGAGGATAGCATCGGAGATTGCCACTTCATCACCGGCGAAATCGATTTCGAACTTGTAGCCGAAGCCGCCTGGAAGGTCGCCCGACGCACCAATTCGCGCACGCCTCAGTTCATTTCCAAAGCCATCGTCAGGTGCGACCGCATCGGGAACGGAAACAGTGCCCGCATCGAACATGAGGCGACCGCGCGGTTTGAAGCTCCAGCCAGAGGATGTTGCAAGTTGAGTGGCGGGGGCGGCTTCTTGCTGAGCCGAGACAGTCGAAGTGTCGCCGACGATAGGGCTGTCAGTGGAGGGACTGACGGCTCTCGATTCGGCCAAATCGGCTTCGAGTTCATTGATACGCGAGGTAAGTGCCTGAAGCTGCGCTCTCATTGCTGCAAGCTCCTGTTCGGTCGAAACATTTGCTTCTTGCGCGAAAACGGGCGTGGCCACCGTGCAGCTCAATGCTGCGGCGAGAACGGATAGGCGAAAAGCGATCTGCATGTGACGAATCTCTTACAACATGACGTTTCGGCGTCGCATCTATGACCAGTTTATTGCGCCTTTGTGACATGAGATGGGCGCATAGGATCGGACGACGAATGTCGTCGCGGTTGCCCGTTTTCCTGATATTTTTCTATTCGGCGAGGGGCAGGGTGATCTTCACCCGGGTGCCTTCTCCAAGCGCGCTGTCGATCGCGAGCTTCCCGCGATGACGCTCTACGATGTGTTTGACGATAGCCAGTCCCAAGCCCGTGCCCCCTGACGCCCGACTCCGGCCAGGATCGGTGCGATAAAAGCGCCTGGTCAAGTGGGGCAGGTGTTCCGGCGCGATACCATCGCCACGGTCCTGGACAGACAGAACCACCCTCTTGTCACCTTGCGGCTGCAAGCGAACAGTGACCGGCTGGTCTTCCGCTCCGTATTTGAGTGCATTGTCGACCAGATTGCGAACCATCTGCTCGAGCTGCTGCTCATCTCCACCCACCGTGAATTCTCCATGGGAATCCATGTCCAGGCGGACGGCTCGGTCGCCAGCTGCATCCCGCGCGGCACGATCGACCAGCTTGCCGAAGTCCAGAGTTTCGTCCGGCAGATCATGCTTTTCCGCTTCGATCCGCGACAGCGACATGAGATCGCTGATCAATTGCTGGAGGCGAAGGCCTTCACGCTGGATCGTCGCAAGGAACTTGTCGCCCATCTTGGGATCGAGATCATCGATATCTTCGCGCAGCGTTTCGACATAGCCAAGGATGGAGGCGAGGGGAGTACGCAATTCGTGACTTGCGTTAGCAACGAAATCCGTATGCGCTCTGCTTATATCGGCTTCGGCTGTCTTGTTGACGAACTCCACGATCGAAAGGCCACCTTCCAGGCTTTGCCGGTTGATTCGCCAGATGTCCTTACGCCGCGCAAGGCCGCGTACGATAGCCACCCCGTCCTCGCCGCTTTCGAGCAGGCTAACGGCTTCGGGCTGCCGCAGAGCCATGCGGGCGTCCTGACCCAAAATGTGCGTGCCGAGAAGACGGCGGGAAGCTAAGTTGGCAATTACCACCCGGCCGTTCTCTATAACGATTACCGGACTTTCCGAATGCTCGAGCAGTTCGCCGATGTTTTCGCGAGAAATACCGCCGGTTTTGCTTTTCTCCACCGGCGGTGGCGGTGGGCCGCCAACGAGCCAGAGTGAGCCAGCCCATACCAGCAGCATGAGCAGGATCGGCAGTTCAGGCAGGCCGAGTATCATCAGGCCGATGGCAGTCGCGAGAGCCAGAGCGAAACCGGACCATGGAAAAGGACGGGAAGTCATTACAACCAAGCGCTTAGCGGGGCGGCACGATGGGCGCCAGCCCGGCGAACGGATTGTCATGGAAGAAGTGGTGACCCGTACGGGAATCGAACCCGTGTTTCAGCCGTGAAAGGGCCGCGTCCTAACCGCTAGACGAACGGGCCACACGAGTGGCGCT
>NZOF01000060.1 GCA_002695185.1 Erythrobacter sp. | reverse complement strand
ATTGGTTCACGATGAAGTACAGGTGCGCGTGCGCGCTTCAGGAAAGACCAATTTGAGTCGGGCAGCATCGGAACTGGTAAAGGCCGGATTGCTCAAGCGGCACTATCAGGGCTATCGCGTGGACCATCTCAATCGCGGCGCCCAGCGTCAGGCGGTCTACACTTTGACCGGACGCGCCAGAGCACTGGTCTCCAGCCGGCCTGCCCCACCCAGGACGAACGCGCCCGCCCGCCAGGGGGATCTCTTCGCATCCTGATGCGTGGCGACCAAAGTCTCGCCGCGCAGGCAAGGTCCGCGGGCCATGACGGCCCGAGGCGCAACTGGACGACCGAAGCCTATATCCCCCCAGTCATGGACTTATCGCATATATTCCGCTTGGTCGGCGTCTTGCGCCTCGTGCACAGGCGCCACGCTGTGCCGGATGTCGTTGGCCAGTCTTTCAACGGTATCGATGTCCGAGTCCCACGCGAACATGAAGCGCGCTGCCCCACCGATGAAGGTGTAGAAGCGCCATCCCAAAGCGCGTAATCGCTCCAGGATAACAGGGTCGGCCCGCATGAACACGGCATTGACCTGAACGGGGTAAAGCAGGTCGATGCCGGGCAAATCGGCAGTTGATTGCGCAAGTGTTTGCGCGCAACGATTGGCATGGCCAGCGTGCCGAAGCCACGCCCCGCCCGACAATACACCGAGCCAGGGCGCTGCCAGAAACCGCATTTTTGACGCGAGCTGTCCAGCCTGCTTGCAACGATAGTCGAAGTCCTGAGCCAGGTCCGTGTCAAAGAAGACGACCGCCTCCCCCACAGCCATTCCGCCCTTTGTTCCGCCCATACAGAGGACGTCCACCCCGGCCCGCCAGCTTATATCTGCCGGGTCGCAACCCAAAGCGGCGCAGGCGTGCGCAAAACGCGCGCCATCCATGTGCAATTTGAGCCCAAGGTCCCGGCAGGCGGCGGAGATTGCCCGTATTTCGTCGATGGAATAGACTTGCCCAGTTTCGGTGGGCTGGGTGATGGTTACCACGCGCGGCTTGGGAAAATGAATATCCTTCCGGCTCTGGGCAATCCTATAAATCGCCTCAGGCGTCAGCTTTCCGTCCTCACTGTTCGCGACCAGCAACTTCGATCCATTCGAAAAAAATTCCGGAGCTCCGCATTCGTCTGTTTCCACATGCGCGGACGCTGCGCAGATTACGCTGTGATAGGATTGGCAGAGGGATGCGAGCGCGAGCGAGTTGGCGGCTGTGCCATTGAAGACGAAAAACACTTCACAGCAGCTATTGAAAAGCGCGCGGAAGGCGTCCGCCGCTTTCTGCGTCCAGTCATCATCGCCATAGGCCGGCGCAGATCCCTGGTTGGCCTGTGCCATCGCCGCCCAGGCCTCGGGGCAGATACCTGCATAATTGTCGCTGGCAAATTGCTGTGCCGGCATAGTCATAACCTATCGCTCCCTGCGTCTTTAAGGGCGAAGCAAACGTCTCATGCGGCAAGGATCCCATGGTTGCCGGTCCGGCCACATCCCCCGCTTTTACGGGGCACCACCTTGCCCGGGAGCAGGTTGGTGTCAGGCGTTCACCCGACTCTTGATGCAAGCGGCGGGCTAGCCGCCCCTCCTCCAGGCGTCAAGCTCTTCAGCAAGGCCCTACTTGCCGGAGAGCGCGTCTCCCATGTTCAGTAATTCAACGTGAAGCTCAGCAGTCCGCCCACATAGGCGATCCACAGGACACCCGCCAAGGCAGCCGCCATCACCAGTGTTCCAAGCCGGATCAGCCAGTGCCGACGGGCTCGGAACGCCTCCACACAATTCCAGATGCCAGCCAGTAGGGCGAGCATGGGGATGACTCCGGCAATTTGCATAGAGCGGATGATGGTGTCGCGGGCCGAGGTATAATAGGCCACGTCATTGCTGAGGATTGGAGAGAGCAGTATAAACCATCCGACCAGATAAGCCAGGTCCGCCATGACCGCGATCCGCCCAAACCGGCGCGCCAGCACGACCTGCCGGGGCAAGGCAACCGCGTGACCATGGACCCGCCTGCTGATGGCCGAAGCGACCCATGCGACCGCCCCGGCAATCAAAAGCAAAAAGGAAATGCCGAAGATCGCCAGGTTGAAGCTGGCGTTGCGCCGAAGCGGCACTTCCTGAAAATATTGGATGGGATCGTGGCTGTCGATGATGGTCTTCGTGCCATCGATCCGCCGAAGAGTCAGGGTTTGCGTGCTGCCCACCTCTTGCCAGACATAGGGCGCGACTTCTCGATAGGATTTTTCGGGTGCGGTGGCGAGCTTGATCGTGCCGTCCGGTTGAAGGCTGACGACCTGCTGCCCCTGAAGGACGTAGAACAGGCTCATGAAACCCGATTGCACGCGGCGCGACGTTTCGTAGCGTCCGGCGATTTCCGCGCCATGGGCCTTGGCGGTGGACAGGGCGGGGGGCGTCACGGTCTTGGGCCCCGGGAAATAGCGGTCCATGAACCCGTCGATCAGACTGGTTCTGATGCCATAGGCCGCATCGCCCTTGCCCCGGCTGTTGAAGCTGATGAACAGGCCGACACCATCATCAGGCAGAATTTGCAGGTTGCTGTGAAAGAGGATCGTGTCGCCGCCATGTTCCAGGATGAGGTGGCCGTTGCGATACCCCCGGAAGAAGCCATGGGCCATCACGTCCGATCCCTTGGCATGGGGAATGGACGCGCTGTACATTGTCTGCGCGGTTTCGGGCCGCAATATCGACTGGCCGCCGAACCGGCCGTTCTGAAGATGCGCGATCATGAAGTTCGCCATGTCGGTGGCCGATGAGGTCAGCGCCCCGGCAGGCGAAAAGGATATGAGCTCAAACGGGCGGGGTGCGTCCGATCCCGCAATATAGCCTTTCGACATGCGCGCCGAAAAGCGCGGCGGCAGAGGCTGATTGAACGTCGAGCTGCTCATGTCGAGCGGCTGGAAAATATGCTGCGCCACATAATCGTCGAACGACTGGCCGGAAACGCGCTGCACGATGTAACCGGCAAGCGCCGTTCCGTAATTGGAATAGGCAGGCGTTTCGCCCGGCGCGAAAAGCACCGGCCGGACATGCCGTTTGAGAAAGACTTCGAGGCTTTGAAGCGATTTGGGATCGGTGATGATCGCGTCCTTCAGCCCTTCTTCAAAACCGGCCCGGTGCGTCATCAGCTGATTGAGCGTGATGGGTTTGCCGAAGGGTTCGGGAATCCTGAAATCAAGGTAGCGATTGACGTCGGCGTTGAGGTCCAGCTTGCCCTGTTCCACCAGCTGCATCACCGCCGTCCATGTGACGAGCTTGGACACCGAACCCGGGCGCACCAGCGTGCGTCGCGCGTCCATCGGCACTTTGCGCGCGACATCGGCATAGCCATAGCCCTTGGCAAACAGGATCTGGCCGTCCTTCACCACCGATACGACCGCGCCCGCGACATCGCCCTGTTCAAGCGCAACGGGAAGCATGCCGTCGAACCATGCTTCAAGGTCGCGGGCGTGGAGGTCATGGGATGGCTGCGGGACATCGACCGTGCGCCTGGCGTCGGGCTGCGATACCGGGGGCGCGGGCAGGACTTTCGCGGGCTTGGTGACGGGCGCTGCCCCGACCATCATGTGAGCGGCGACGCACAATAGCGCCGTTCTTGCCAGCCTGCCTATCACCGCCCTCATTCTCTCGCCTCCGTCAAACTGCGTTGTGCGCTCGTTGTCCCTCGTCCGTCCTGGTTGGCGGTACCCTGTCGCATCGCCAGGAAAAAGCACAGCGCCGACAGGAGCGCTGCCGGCGCGCACAGACCGGCAATCGCAAAGCCGAGCATCGTTTCTCCGCCCATGGCCTTGCTGACCATCGCGATCGCGGCGGGAGCGGTGGCGGTCCCGAGCAGCGTCGAACACAGGACGTTGCTGCCGAGTGCCAATCCGCGGATTTCATTCGGGAAGTTGAGCGTTATCGCGATGACGCCCAATGTCGCGATCACAGCGCCTGCGAAAATATTCCCCGCAAGGAAAAGCGCAACGAGCGGGATAGTCGGAAGCACGCCGAACAAGGAAAGCGGAATAAGGGCAAGGGACGCAGTCATGGCGGGCATCAGCACGCGGCGATTTCCGCCCTGACGCTGCCCGGCTTTCCCAAGGCGGCCGCCCGCCAGTGCACCCAGCATTCCGCCTGCAAGCATGATCGCGCTCAGCCAGCCGGCGAACTGCCCGGGGGTCAACCCGAACTGTCGCGTCAGAACGGGGGGCGCCCACACCGAAGTCGCTTGCATGGTGATTTGCGTGAACAACATTGCGGCGAGAAGCGGGATCAGTAACCGCCGATATGTCCAAAGCTCCCGCGCAGCGCCGATCGCTGTTGCATGATGCTCTTTTTGTTCCTGTCGTGCCGGTTCCTTGACGCGTGCCAGCAACAGATAGGGGACGAGGCCCAGCAGCGCTGCGCCGATGAACAGGATGCGCCAGGCGGGCAGGCCCCACGCCGCGCCGAGATGCGCATTTTGAAAGGCGGTGAGCGCGTCGAATGCGAGACCGCCGACCAAGATGCCGAACGCCTGCCCCGCCGCTTGCCCGACGACGAAAAGGCTGGTCGCGACCGAGCGTCCTTTGGGCGGAAAAAGGTCCGCAATCAGGGAAAATGCCGCTGGAATGAGCAGCGCCGCGACGCAGCCAAGGACAAGGCGGGCACAGATGAGGGTCAGAAAGCTCGATGCCGCGCCGGTCGTGACCATCGCGGCAATCCAGAACAGAAGGCCGACCCCAAGGAACCGCACGCGATCGCCTTTGTCGATGAGGCGGCCTAGCGGCACTGAACTCAGCCCGAAGGCTATGCCGAAAGCCGTTCCCTGAACGAGGCCGATCTGGATGTCGCTCAACCCCATTTCGCGCTTTATCGGCTCGATCAGCAGCGTGGTGAGCGTGATGTCCATCGACAGGAAGAAGCCGGCCGTGGCAATGCACGCGACGCCGCGTCGTGCTTGGGCAGGCGTGGGGAAGGAGGGTGCCAACGTCGTCATCAGGCCGACATTTTGCGGTAAAAGGGAAGCCGCGTCGTCCTGCCGGTCGTCAGCCTAAAGCCGCCGTCGCCAAATTCGAGCGTAACGACGAGCGGCAGCCCGGTCCCACCTATCGCTTCCCACAGTCCGTCGGCCAATGGTGTGAGCTGGTAGGTTGTGGAACCCATCGGGCTACCCAGAACAAGCTGTGCCGACCCGGCCCCCGCTTCGATCGATATGCTGGCAGTCAGGGATGCCGCTTCATTCTCATAATCGCCAATGATCGACCCCATGTCGGCGTCGGTCGAAAGCGCAAGCCGTTCGAGTTGGTCGACCTTGCCGAATTCGCGAACTGTCAGAAGATCGCCCTCATCGCCGAGAGTGATCCTCATGTCGGTCGGCAGGATCGGAAGGCTGAGCGAGCCATCCTGCCCGGTGCGTGCAGGCAGCGTGACGGCACCGATCGCGACCATCTGCGCGCCGTCCTTTTCGGTCAGGCGCAACACGCGCCCGGTCGCTCGGGAATGATATGTGCCTGTCGTCGCGGGGCTTGCCCTGTCCTCAGGGATGGGGGGACGGTCCGTTATGCACAGGTCTATGATCGAGTCGGCAAGGGCATAGCCTTCCAGACTGCTGCGTCCGTTGGACAGAATGATGATGTCGAGGCCAGCCGCCGGGATCTTCACCATTTGCGATGATCCGCCCATGACCGCGCCGGCATGATGCCACCGCTCCAGCCCCCGATGCGCGTCCACGAACAGGCCAAGGCCATAACCGTGGCTGATGAGGGCCGTGCGCAGGGCGGTCCAGCTCTGATCGCTACCGACCATAGGATCATCCATATGCCGCAGCCAGAGCAGCATATCATCGACAGTCGATGCGATCCCGCCTTCGCCCCCGATCGGGGCGCCGAAAACGCCCCTATCATACCCGCCATCGGGCCTTGGCACATGCAACGTGGCGCTGTTGGGCACGAGATCGGTGTCCAGAGGCCGCACCATACTGTCGCGCATGCCGATCGGTAGGAAGATATGCTCGCGCATGAAGGCCGGGAAGCTCATGCCGCTCACCCGGCTGATGATCTCGGCGGCGAGGACATAGCCTCCATTATTATAGGACCAGCTGCTGCCCGGCGCGAAATTGACATCGTCGATGCGGGCAAGCGCGCGAACCTGATAATCGGCGGGCAGCGCCGTCCCCGGTCCCGCAGCATGCAGCAGGATGTCGAGGCTGTCGCGCATGCCGCTTGTGTGCGCCAGCAATTGCCGCAGCGTCATGGCGTCGGCCCAGGACGGCAGTTCGGGCAGATGGGCGCGGGGGGAATCGTCCAGCGAAAGTGCCCCGGCTTCCTCCAGCAGGAGCAGCGCCAGCGCGGTGAAATGCTTCGTCGTCGACCCTATGCGCATACGTATGGTCGGGGACAAGGCGACAGGCAGTTCGATACTGGCCATACCGAAGCCACGGCGATAGGCGGGCTGGCCACGCACCGCCACGCCCACCGCATAACCCGGCGCATCGGTCCGGTCGAACGGCGCGAAGAGCCGGTCGAGCGCCGCATGGTCGATATGGGCGGTCGCAGCCGTCACGGGCGCGCAGCCGCCTCATTATCGCGAAGCACGCGCAATATGTTCTGGCCCCATAATTTGGCAAGATCGGCTTCGCCCAATCCCGCCTCGATCAGCCTTTCGGTGATGACGGGAAGGTCGGTTACGTCGGCCAGGCCATCGATGCCGCCGCCGCCGTCAAAGTCCCCGCTGAATGCGACATGATCGATGCCCACTACATCGATGACGTGAAGTAGACCGCCCATGAACGCGTCGAACCCAGCGGTCCACATCGGCTCCGCCGCGTCGAGCGCGTTCCAGTCGTGGGCCAGTTCTGCCTGCTCGTCGGGGGTCAGCCTATGGATCAGTCCCAGCTTGCGCATCAGCGCGCCGCGTTCGGGGGTCATGTGGAGGTCGGACAGGTAGATGGTGGTGAAGCACAGGACGCCGCCCGCCTGCGCCAATGCGCGCAACCGCCCATCGTCGAGATTGCGTTCCGTGTCGAAGACCGATCGCGATCCCGAATGCGACAGCAGCAAGGGCGCACGCGACAGCGACAGCATGTCGTCAAAGGCGGCGTCGGACGCGTGGCTCGGGTCGATCATCATGCCGAGCCGGTTCATCGCGCTGACCCACTCTTTGCCCAGCGGACTAAGCCCGCCCCAGCGCGGGGCATCGGTGGCCGAATCCGCCAGCTGGTTTGTGCGGCTATGTACCGGGCCTGCCAGACGCACACCGAGTTTGTGGAACGCCTCAACCCGCGTCACATCGTCGCCGACGGGGTAGCTGTTTTCGATGCTCTTGAAACAGATCAGCCGGTTCTGCCCGTGCAGTCTTTCGGCGTCCTGCGCCGTCAGCGCCAGGCCAATGCGGTCGGGGAATGCCGCCAATGTCGCGTCGATTTCTTCCGACCTGCGGCACGCGTCCGCGAACACCCTGTCATAGTCCGTCTGGGTCAAAGGGCCTTGTGGCGTATAGATGACGAAAAAACCGCCGTTCAGATTGCCGTCTTCCATCCGCGGAAAATCGAGCTGCGCCACGTCGGTGCTGCGGTCATGACGATCGCCGATGCTCCATCCCTGGCGCATGAAGTGGATGGGCGCGTCGAGGTGGCCATCGAGCTTGAGCAGGCGGGCGTGCACCTGCCGGGCGTGTTCAGAGGGCCTGACCGGGACCCCTGTCATTGGCATGCGTCCAGCAGCCGGTCGAACCGGGGGTTTACCCGCATGGGATCGGCGACCGGCAGCGCAACGCGGCGCTCAAGCGCCACGCAAAGGGCATCGGCTTCGTCCTCCGGCATCCCGGATGTGTTAAGGCTGACGCCGACGCATCGAATGTCCGGATTGGTGGTTCGGCCCAGCGAAATGGTCTGCTCGATCACCGCTTCGATTGTCGGGAGGCGAAAGCCGGGACTGCCCAATATAGTCGCGCGATGAGGAGCGTCGCATACAATGAACATGTCAGGCTGGCTGCCATGAAGCAGCCCCAGCGTCACGCCGGCGTAGGCAGGATGGAAGAGCGACCCTTGCCCTTCGATGACATCAAGATGGTCTGGGTGCGCGTCAGGGCTCAGCAGTTCGGCCGCGCCGGCGATGAAATCGGCAACTACCGCGTCAAGGGGGATTCCTGTACCTGCGATCATGATGCCGGTCTGGCCTGTAGCGCGGAATTGCGCATCGACGCCCCGGGTCCGAAGCCCGCGTGCGATCGCCAGAGCAGTATATTTTTTCCCCAGTGCACAATCCGTCCCTACCGTCAGCAGCCTGCGCCCGCTGCGGCGGCGACCGCTTGCGACTGGAATGGCGGGCGGCGGGGTCCGCACATCGATCAGCTTTCTGCCCGAACGCCGCGCGGCTTCCGCCAGTCGCGGATCAGCGTTCAGTTTCATGTGCATTCCTGCAATGATGTCGAGCCCGGCATCCAGCGCTTTCACCAGCGCGTTTACCCATTCATCCGGGATGACGCCACCAGCATTGGCAACGCCGATGACGAGCCCACGCGCTCCTTTATCGACGGCTTGGGCAAAATCGAGCTGCGGCAGACCGGTCGATACGCTACCGCCGGGCATCACATATTCGCCTACGCACCGGTCCGGCGCCCAATCCCGCAGACCGAACGCCGTTTTCGCATAGCCAGCTTCTGTCGTATCCCCCAGAAAAAGCAGATAGGGCGAAGGCAGGTTCGTGACAGTTTCTTCCTGACGATCCAGAGCAAAATGAGGAGCGCTGGACATCCTCAGAAGCCCGCCGTGACGCTGAGCCCAATAGTCCGCGGACGGATGATGCCGACCGCTCCGGCGTCATTGGGATAGTTGGCAAGGCCGCTCGATGTCGGGTTCAATACAGCAGTCACACCCCGTGCATTCGTCAGATTTTTGACATAAGCCTGAAGATTATATCGCCCAAAGTCGATCGATGCCCGCAGATCGACCTGCTCATAGGCCGGAATGCGGGCGAACCGCCCGACCGTCGCGAGATAGGCAGGATCATAGGGCCCGGTTTGCTCGCCAACGGACCGTATCGTGCCGCCGACAGACGCAACCACGTCATTGCCAATGTCCCAGTCATAGTCAGCGCTCATGCTCACCGTATATTTCGGGGAGAAGGGCAGACGATCGCCATCGACCGCGCCAAGCGATTGCGGGTCGGTGTCGCCCGTCAGCACGGCGTCGGTATAGGCCGCATTGATCGCGGTGACGAAGCCCCGGACAGGACGCAGAGTCGCTGTCACTTCCGCGCCGTTGACCCGTGCTGTCGAGCCGTTGATGTTGACGCCGTAATTATTGACGACGCCATAGAGCTGAATGTCGGTCCAGTCGATGCGATAGACCGCGGCATCAATGCCGAAGGTGCGGTCCACGGTTTCGCCCTTGAAGCCGACTTCGTAGCTTGTCACGCGGTCCGGCCCGAAGGTCAGGGGCACGTTAGACGGCGCGCCGGGCGGAATGGTGTTGGGTCCACCGGGACGGTAGCCGCGCGCGACACGAGCGTAGAGCGAAGCGCGATCGCTGAGTTTATATTTGGGCGCCACCGAATAGGTGAAGACATTGTCGGACGAACTGCCTGACAGAGGGTCAGGTGCGCCCAATACGCCACCGCCGGTTTGCGAGGTGCTCTGGCTGTTGTGGCTGTAACGGCCCCCGAAGTCGAGGTCGATATGCTCGCCAAAATGCAGCGTCGCGTTGGCGAAGCCTGCATATTCCTCGTATTTCGACGGTTGGTTGGCGTTGCCTATGCCGCCAAATTCAGCAAGATAGGGTTGCAGGGTGAGCGTGCCTGGATCGACCGCCAGGATCTGCTGGTCGATCAGTGCCTTTTCATGGGTGTAATAGCCGCCGACGAGCCAGTCCAGCATACCGCCGCCGTTGGACGCCAGACGAACTTCCTGCGTCCACTTCTTGTTATCGGTAATCTGCGCCTGATAGACGTCGCCGTCGAGCGGGGGCAAGCCGAAGACCGGGCCAAGGACCGACACGACATTGTTGATCCAGACGGTCTGATCGTCGCGACGCCGCTGCAACTGTTCGCCATAGCTTGTGGACGACGTAATGGTGGCGGCACCCAAATCCTTTTCGACCAGCAGATTATAAAGGCGATAGCGAACATTGCTGAAGGACGGGACATATTGCGCCTGGGTCAGCCCGCCATAAAGCGGCTGAAGCGTGACGGGATCGACCTCTACCCGGGTCGGCGCATCGACCTTGATGTCCTGCACAAGCGCGCTCGCGCGCACCTTCAATGTCGTATTGGGCGTCCATTGCAAAGAGGCGCGGACGCCATAGCTCTGGAAATCATTGATGTTCTTTTGAACATCCGACCCGGCCGTACCGATGGAATCGATGAAGCCGCCCTGCTTGCGATAGCTCCCCGACGCCCGGAAGGCGAGCGTGTCGCTCAGCGGGACATTGATCATCGCGTTGCCCTGATAGGACATGGCGCCGCCATCGGTAAATTCGACATTCGCACGAGCACGCCCGGCAAATTTGGTCGCATCAGGCGCGTTCGTCACATATTTGACGAGCCCGCCCAGCGAGCTTGCGCCGTAAAGCGTCCCCTGCGGACCACGCAGCACTTCGATCCGCGATAGATCGAACGTGTCGAAATCCCCCGCCAGTTCGGCCCCGTTCGCAAGGCCGCTGCTGGACCCGAACGGCGTTTCGTCAATATAGACCGCGACCGTCGATGCGACGCCGCCGGTGTTGACGCCGCGCAGGATGATACGCCCCTGCCCCGGCGTGGATTGGACGAGTTGCAGGCTAGGCACTGCATTGAGGAAATCAGCGATCGTGTTGACCGATTGATTTTCCAAAGTGTCGGCAGAAAGGACGGACACCGATTGCGCAACGTCGATCAACGTTTGCTGACGCTTTTGGGCGGTCACGATGATCGTGCTGTCCGAATTGGCGTCCAGCCGGTCAGGGGCCTGCTGTGCAAGCGCACCATCGACAGAACCCAGCGTTGCGAGAGCCGTCGATATGACAAGCAGTGTCTGGAGATTATTGCTCATGCCATCCCCCTATCCCTTGGGACATATCCCAAAGGCGATGAAATATTGCAGTTGGATCGATAAGTCTCTGATTGGAGAATATTCATCCTGAAATGAAATTGTCAAACTTTTTGTGCGGAACCGCGCATTTCAACCGGCGTGACGAGAGGATCCATCAATCGCAGCAACAGCGCTGCCGCGCCGGCGATGCCAGCGAGCAGGAAAAAGAAGGGGCCAGGCTCCATGCGACTCCAGAGTGTGCCGACGAGGCCCGCCGTCATGCTGCCTGTAAAGATAGCGAGAAACCACGCTGCAACTGTGGTCGCCCCATAGCCAGGCGGCGCCAGCCGCGCGAAAAGGCTGAGGCCTGTGGGCAGGATATAGAGTTCGCCAACTGTCAGGACGACAAAGAAGAGGGCGAGCCACGCCCATCCGACAAGGTCTGCGCCAGCCTGTAAGCTAAGCGCCCCTATCATCGCATAGGCACCGGCGACGATCAGGGCACCCTTGGACATACGGCGGACCGCCGAGTCGGTAAGGCCCTTTGCCGCTTTCCGCCGCCAATGGAGGAGCAGCAAGGGCGTGAAAGCCATCACGAAAAGCGAATTGAGCGATTGAAACCAGGTCATCGGGATCGTCACATCGCCAAAGCTTCGGTCCACCCCGGTATCGGACCAGAGCGCAATGGTGTTGCCGACCTGCTCATACGCCCCGCGAAAGATGGTCACGGCAATCGCGACCGCCGCGAGGGCCGCTACCATCTGCCCGTCGAAACCACGGGTCTTTTCCCGCGTCGCCGTTTCGCGCGCCGGCTCTGGCGGCAGATAGCGCCGCCCCCAGCTGTAGATGATCAGGCCGGAAACCATGCCCAGCCCGGCCGCCCCGAACCCCCAATGCCAACCCAGCGTCTCGCCAAGCGTGCCGCAAATCAGGGGCGCCAGAAAGCCGCCGACGTTCACGCCGACATAATAGACATTATAGGCCCATCCGCGCCGGGGATCGGCCGCGTCGTACAGGCTGTCGATCTGACTTGGCAGACTGGGTAGGAACAGCCCGTTGCCCAGCGCGATCGTCGCTAGTGCAACATAGAAAAGCGGTTCGGACGCCATCATGAAATGCCCAAGGGCCATGATCGAACCCCCGATCATGATCGCGCGCCTGCGTCCCAGCAATCGGTCCGCTATCACCCCGCCGACGATGGGCGTGAAATAGGCGCAGGCGGTATAGGTGCCGTAGACGAAGGACGACCATTGCTGACCCAGCAGCAATTGCTTGGTCATATAATAGACCAGCAGCGTCCGCATCCCGTAATAGGAGAATTGTTCCCACATGTTCGTGAGGAACAAGATGGTCAGCCCGCGCGGCTGTCCGAACCAGGTCGGCGTCGCTGCGGTCATACCAGGGTGCTCTGCGGCGCGCCCCACACCTGCGGACCGGCCCAGATCGCGCCATCCTCGTAACGCACGCTGGGACTTCGGTCGCTTGCAAGGAAGGTCGGCCCGTCGAGGTCGACAAGATCGCATAGCTGACCCAGCACAAATCCGGGCGCGGTCGCAAGGCTTGTGCCGACCATAGTGCCGACCATGACGCCCAGGCCCAGTCGGCGTGCTTCGGCCGCCATCATCAGGCCTTCGGTCAGGCCGCCGCATTTATCGAGCTTGATGTTCACGACCTGAAACCGTCCCACGGCACCGGCAATGTCATCGAGGCAAAGAAGGCTTTCGTCGCCGGCCACGGGGATGGGGGAATCCAGCCCTTCCAGATCCTGATCGCGGTCACGCGCCAGCGGCTGTTCGATCAAGGACACACCGGTTTCTACCAATGCCGGGATAAGGCGTGGCAACTGGTCCTTCCTGAAGCCCTGATTCCCGTCGATGCCAAGCCAGGCGTCGGGCCGTGCGTCCCGAATGGCCCGCACGCGGTCGATGTCCAGATCGAGATCGCCCGTCAGCTTGATCTTGATCGATCGTGCATGATCATAGGCCCGCGCTTTGTGCGCCATGGCGTCGGGGCTGTCAGCGCCCAGCGTGAAGGTGGTCCGCAATGGCTTTGGCTGGTCCAGCCCTGCGAGCGCCCAGACCGGTTTGTCGGCCTCCTGTGCCTCCAACTCCCATAAAGCGCAATCGACCGCATTGCGCGCGCCGCCGGGCGGCAGGATGGCGCACAAGGCCTCGCGTCCTTCGCCTGCTTCGATGGCGCTGCGTGCGTCTTCCAGCGTTTGCTGCATCTGTGCGACGCCTTCGTTGAGGAAAAAGACGCCCGATGCCTCTCCCCGACCCACGGCGGACCCACGCCGCAACGTGACCACTATGATGTCGGACGTGTCGAAGACATGGCCCGCAATGCGAAAGGGTTCGGCGAGACGGAGCGTTTGCGTCGCGACGGACATTGTTAATTTGGACATCAGAACTCCGCCGTCATGGCGAGAAGGCCGAAGCGGATCGCCACATAAAGGAAAACCAGGGTCGAAAGGATGATGAGCAGGCTCCAGAGCATCGACCGCCAGCCACGCCTGTCTTTCAGCACGATCCAGCCATTCCAGAGCGCCAATCCGGCTGCGCCCACGAATATCGCGGCGCTGGCAAGCTGAAGCACCCAGAGAATGGCGTCAGCACCGCCAGCGGCCAGGTCCGGGGAGCCGAGAATGGCGATAATGGCGGTCGCCCAAGCCGCAATCAGGACGACCGTCAGCCCGGCGATCAGGCGTACGGCGCGATACGCCGCCAGCGATCGTCCTTTCAGTCCGATGACTGCGCCATAGCGGCGGCGGATGAGCCACGCGGATGGCCAATGGAGGAAGGTCAACAACAGCACGCCGAAACTGACCGCCATCGCGGGTAGGATCCAGCTGCTCGACAAGCCGAAGGGCACCCGGTCGAACACCATGAAGGGCGACAGGAAGTCGAAACTCCAACGCACGACCTTGCCATCGACGACCTGCGCCGCCAACCGGTCATGGCCGCCGCGCTCGCGCCAAAGGAAAGGCGCGATCTCCACCCATTCGCGCGGGCGGCCATTCGTTCCAAGAAGGCTGGGGATCGTCAGTTCCCCATTAGGGCCGATCCCGACCTGCGTTTGTCCGAAAAGCGAAAGCAGCGACAGGAAATTGGTTTCAAGGCGGCGGCTAGTCCACCACTGACCCGCCATCATCGCGGCATGTTTCCGCGCAGTTTCCGCGTCGACACGTCCGTCGGGCCTGGCAGTGTCGGGAAAATAGCGATCGGCAAAATCCTGTAGCAGTGCGGTGCGCAGCGTTCCGGCCGCGCCGTCCCGCCCGGTGCCGTTCGTTGACAGATACAGCCCGACGCCTCCGCCCATGAACAGGTGCATCGCAGAGTGAAATGCCTCGGTATCACCAAGATGTCCGATGACATGCCGACCGTTGAGGTTGGTTTCGAAAAAGCCCAGTTCCATGCGATTGAGCGGCGGGAGCAGCGAAATAGGATTGACGGGGCTGGTTGGGCTGTCGTGCATCATCCGCGCCGTCGCAGGCTTCAGCAGGCCTGCCCCGTCTTGAAGATGGGCGATCATGAACCGCGCCATGTCCGTGCCCGAACTGGAGGCATCTCCGGCAGGCCCCGGCCCGACAAGCTCGAACGGGGCGGCCTCTCCCGGGTTGGGGTAGCCGGTCGCCATCTGACTCGCCAGCGCCTTGGGCAACGGTTGCAGCGTCGTCGAATCGCGCATATTCAGCGGCGCCAATATGTGGCGGGCGATATAATCGTCGTAGGACTGCCCCGACACCCGGGCGACGATGTATCCGGCGAGGGCCGTGGCGTAGTTGGAATAGGCCGGGGTCGTCCCGGGCAGGAAAATGCGCTTCGGCATCCGCTTTATCAGATAGGTACGCAAGGGCAGCGCATAAGCCTGATCGTGAAAGACGATGCCCTTCGCCGTTTCCTCAAACCCCGCCGTATGCGTCATGATCTGGCGCAAAGTAATGGGCTTGCCCTTGAAGGGTGGGATTTTAAAATCGAGATAGGCGTTGACGTCGCGATCAAGGTCAAGCTTGCCGCGCTCAACCTGCTGCATGACGGCGGTCCAGGTGAGCAGCTTCGATATGGAGCCGGGGCGGAACAGGGTCTTCTGGGGATCGACAGGCGTGCGGCGCGCCACGTCCGCATAGCCAAAGCCCCGTGCCGTTAGGATCGATCCATCCTTGACGATCACGACCACGGCGCCTGGAATATCACCGCTGCGAAGGGCATAGGGCATATAGCCGTCGAGCCAGGTATCGAGGTCGCCTTTCGTCAGCGCATCGCCGTTGGTCACGTCGGGCTTCATAGCGATTTTGCCTGCCGGCGGTTGCCGCATGACGTTGGACAGATCCGTCGTGCTTGGCGGTGCTAGACTTTGCGCATGTGTCGGCGCTGCGCACGCTAGCACCGCCATAGCGACCAGCCGCATTATCTTCCGCATAAATGGCCCTCCCAATTCAGGGCATTGCCCCCATTCATTCCAGTCGATATTATTGACCAAACTATCCTGGTCGGGATATGTTTATCCTGATTGGAAAGTTCGTCAACCGTGTTGGAGCAAATTCTTGGCGTCGTCAGTTCCTACCCTTGGCCATCTGCTTCGTGCGCTGCGCAGCCGCAACGGATGGACGTTAAAGCAAATGAGCGATCACAGCGGCATCCCGGTGTCGACATTGTCAAAGGTCGAACATGATCGTTTGACGCTGACATATGACAAGCTGCAACAGCTCAGTCAGCGCTTGGGAATGCGTATGTCCGAACTTTTCGTGGAAGACGGAGCCAGAGGTCCGCATACGCCCAAAGTCGTCACCGCCCGGCGTAGTATCGGGGACATGGAACATTCGGTCCGTGTCGAAACGCCAAATTATGATTATCGATATTTATGCACGGAATTGCGCCAGAAGCGGATGGTGCCCGTATTAACGACGATAAGAGCCAAGAGCGTCGAGCAGTTTGGCGAATATGTACGCCACGCCGGTGAAGAATATGTGTATGTCGTCAAGGGCAGCATCGTCGTGCACACCGAATTCTACGACCCGGTCACGCTATGCGAAGGCCAGTCCATCTACATCGACGCCAGCATGGGGCATGCTTATGTGACAGCCGACGATTGTGCCGAAGCAGTCGTCCTGGGCGTAATGTCCAGCCCTGATGACGAATTGATGCAGGAACTGCTGAAAATTCACAACGACCAGGTGAATGCGAATAAAAATTCACCTGTGGGGGGCAGGAAGAAACCGTGATGTATTTCCATCCGGTGGAGCCATTCACGCTGGGACAGGGATTTTTCGCCACCGATGACGTCTTGATTATGCCTCTATTTTTATCACTGCTTGATGCAGTTTGACAGTCTGGTTGGCAGAGTGGCGATTTGAGGCGATGATCGAAGCGCTTGCCCTTTCATTCCATCTCACCCAGCCGCCTCTGTCGATTGTTCGCCATCGGGATGAACGATACAGGTTTCGTCGTCCCTCCCTGCTCGGATGCCGCCTCGCCTGCTTCGAACAAATGCACGAGGAATGCGATCATTGCT